>NZ_CP121659.1:1537500-1845000 GCF_029714365.1 Sinorhizobium terangae | reverse complement strand
AGTGCTGCAGCGCTCTTTGTGCGCCTGACGAGACGCGCGGCGCTGCAGGGGGGCGGATGCTGCATGACACGCGCGCAGCAGGTGGGCGTCATTATCGGTTTGGCGATTGTAGCGGCGCTGACAATGCTGCGGGCAAGCGATCCGCCGTTGCTGCGGCTCGCTCGCAATCTGACGTTCGACGAGTATCAACGCATCAAGCCGCGTGCCTACGAGAACATGCCGGTGCGGATCGTCGACATAGACGAGGCGTCGCTGAAAGAGCTCGGCCAGTGGCCGTGGCCGAGAGATCGCATCGCCGCCCTGGTCAACCGGCTGTCGGAGATGGGCGCGTCGGCGATCGCATTCGACATTCTCTTTGCCGAGCCCGATCGCCTGTCGCCACGCAACGTTGTCCGCGACGTTGCCGGGATCGACCCGTCGCTGCTTCGTCAATTGCCCGACAACGATGAGATCTTCGCAGAGGCGATCGCCAACCGACCCGTCGTGTTGGGGTTCGGCATTTCCAATGAAGGAAGCTATCGCCCGCCGGTGAAGGCCGGCTTTGCCTTTACTGGTGAGAGCCCCTTCGGGGCGCCGCCGCGTCTCGATGCGGCGACGCCGCTGCGGCCGCAGCTCGAAGCCAACGCCACCGGCCTCGGCCATATCAGCCTCAATCCCGGCGCGACGTCGTCGGTGGTGCGCGCCGTCCCGCTTTTCTTAAGCGACGGCGAACAGCTTTACCCAAACCTCGCGCTCGAAGCGCTGCGGGTAGCGCAGGGTGCCTCCACCTATGTGCTCGCCGCCGCCCCGGATGTGGCGGATACGCTGACGGACGCCAAGATCGGGGACTTCGTGGTGCCGGTGACCGCGGCAGGAGAACTCTGGCTCTATGTCAGTCCCGATCGGGCCGAACGTTACGTCTCCGCGAGGCGCGTACTCGACCCGGCCGGTCCCGCGCCGGAGGTGATGGCGGCAATCGAGGGGAGCATCGTGTTCATCGGCACGTCGGCGGCGGGCCTGCAGGACATTCGCACGACCGCCCTCGGGCAGAACGTTCCCGGCGTCTCGCTGCACGCGCAAACCGTGGAGCAGATCCTCTCTGGCCATTTTCTCTCGCGCCCGGATTGGGCCGACGGCCTGGAAATCCTGTCAATCGCTGTCGCGGGCAGCCTGCTCGTGGTACTCACCACCTTCGTCAGTCCCGCGGTTGCGCTGGTATGCGGCCTCCTCATCACCGTCCTGGCGCTCGTCGCTTCCTGGCTCGCCTTCCTCTATGGTGGGCTTCTTTTCGATCCGCTGGCCCCGATCGTCAGCGCATCGATCACGCATTTCGCCGCCACTGCGTTCCGCTTCCTCGTCACCGACCGGGAGCGCCGCGCAGTCCGGCGGGCTTTCGGCCAGTATCTTTCGCCGTCGCTGCTCTATCGCATCGAGCATACGCGCGACGCGCTGCGCCTCGGCGGCGACGACCGCGAGTTGACGGTGATGTTCGTCGATGTCCGGAATTTTACAGAGATCAGCGAGCGCCTGGCGCCCACCGCCGTCGTCGGCTTCCTGAACACGCTGCTCGATGCGCTGAGCCGCCATGTCATCGCCAACGAGGGCACGCTCGACAAGTTCATCGGGGATTCGATCATGGCCTTCTGGAACGCTCCGGTCGATGTCGCCGACCATCCGGGCAAGGCCGTTCGCGCCGCGCTTGGCATGCGCGAGACGATGGCGCGCCTCAATGCCGACGACGCCTTCGGCTTCGGGAAGGAGCACAACGTCGCGATCGGGGTCGGCATTCACACCGGCATCGCCTGCGTCGGCAACATGGGCGCGGAGGCCCACTTCAATTACTCGGCCGTCGGCGATACGGTCAACATTGCGGCTCGGATAGAATCCTCGTGCAAGGACGTCCACTTCGACATTCTGGTGTCCGAGGAGACCGCAAAGGTGCTGCCGGGCCACGCCCTGCTCGAAGCGGGGATGCTGGCGCTCAAAGGAAAGAGCTCGCGGACAAGACTCTTCGCCGTCGTCGGCGACGAAAAGCTCGGAGCTTCCGCCGAATTCGCCGAACTGCGGTGCCTCCACTTAAAGCTTGTCGAGGCCTTGCGGTCCCGCGTGCCGAACCGGAAGCTCCTGAATGCGGCGAAGCTAAAGGCGGCGCCGCTCCCGGGGCTGACGGAATTCTACCGCCGGATATCGCGCCGGGCCGACCACTTCGCCGATCACGGCAGATCAGGATCGGCGGAATGAGGTGCTACTGCATATCTCCTTAATTCGTGCCGATTTGAAAACTGCAGCAATTCAAAGCGCTTCAGCGTCCTTTGCGCGTCTGATGAGACGCGCGGCGCTGTTGATCGTTTCATTTGCTGAAAGAGCGAACTCATCTAACTCTTTGAAACTATGCAATTCCGGTGGAGAACCGTCGCATACTGTCCTTGAATTGCTCTAGCCGTTATTGCGGCTGCCCTCACGCGGCCGATCCTGCTCTTGACGCGGCTTATCCGGGCGCGGTGGTTTGTCCGGCTTGTCGGGTTTGGGTGGCGGCTTGTCCGGCTTGTCCGGTTTTGGCGGTGGCTTGTCCGGCTTGTCCGGTTTGGGCGGCGGCTTATCCGGCTTGTCCGGTTTAGGCGGCGGCTTATCGGGTTTGTCGGGCTTGGGCGGCGGCTTCTGCGGCGGTGCCTGCTTTTTCTCGGGTTCCGGTCTGAAGCGCTCGGGCTGCGTTGGCGGAATCGGGAGCGCTGCACGAATGCTGCAACCACCGCCGACCCAGCCGAGGCCGCCGGAAAGCTGCTGGTTGCCGGAAAGGAATGGTAATGCTCCCTTGTTTCCGAGCGTCTCCAGGATGCGGCTACTGACGCGGCGTGTGTCGGTGACGTTGCCGTTGCGGTTGGCGATCACGCAGTCGCAACGCCTTGTCAGTTGTTTGCAACCGCCGGGGCCGCAGAAACTGGCCTCTCCGTTGAGCAGAACGAGAGCCGTGGTTCCGTCGCCGCCGACATAGAAGTCGAAAGCGGTGCCGCGGACACCGATCGTTCCGGCGGGCGTCAGGATCTCGTAGGCGGTGCTTTTCGATTTGCCGCTGACCCAGCGGAACGTGCCCTTGGTCGCTCTCAGGCTGAGCTTCTGCAAGTTGTTGGAGTCGTCGAAGACGAATTTGTCGATGACGACGGACGAGCCCCAGCCAACCGCCAGTTTGGTTCCGTCGCGGAACACGAATTGTCCCAGCCCGGATTTTGAGGTGAGAATCCGTTCGTCCCGGTAGACCGGGTCTTTGGCCGCCAGCGGACCGCTCGCACCCCTGACTTCAGTCCTGATCCGAACCGCCTCACCGATCGCTTCAGCGGCCATTGACACTGGACTGTAAAAAATGAAGCCGAGTGCAACGATTGCAGCGCCACGCAAATAGGACATGGCACCCCTCCTGGATCACGGCGACTTTGGATTGAAACAGTCCTTAGTCGTTCTTCGTGATCACTTGCCAGAGCGGGGGTGGTTGCTGAAATTATTCGCAGGCACTTGCTTTATGCCCCGCTCGCAATTGCTGAATATTTACCATGCGATAGGGCGGGATGTCTCCTAATCCGTTCGGGCTATGTGAATAAATAGCGTTAAAATCAATGTGTTACGGAGGAGGAGAGTATCCGACTGAGGCGCCGTGGAGCCATAAGAGCGGCTCCGCCGACATGAATTTGCTCCTCGCGCCGCCATTCAGCAGGCATTCAGCCGTCCGGAGATAAAAGGCATGCAATTCTTCCCGCTCCGGTTTAGGTTGGCGCGGGCTGAAGAGGGGGCCGGAGCTTGCGGCATGACGCGGCGACCGGCAGTAAAGGGGCGGCGCTCAGGCAGCGCCGGTGGGCGATGAAGACAATTCTGCTTGCTGTGCTTTCCGGCATTCTCATGACGGGAGCGGCTTTTGCTGCGTCCGTGACGAACAAGGACGGCGACACCGCCGTGCTCGTCGTCGTCGAGGGCGAGAGCCGGATGGAAGTTGCGATCGGCTCTGGCGCCACGGAAATGATCTGCCCGAGCGGTTGCTTCGTCACCGCGCCGAGCGGCGACCGCATCGGCCTACAGGGTGACGAAACGATCGAGATCCTCAACGGCTCGGTCGTCGTCAAATAGCGATTTGGCGCCCCGACGCGCATGGCGCCGGCTGCCGTTGCCTTGCCGCCGACACCTCAATGGTGTGCCTATCAGGCGTGATGGCCGCTGACGGCCTTGAGCAGTTCGCCCGTCAATTCCCGGCTGCTGCTGTGGGAAATATCACCGAGCGACAGCATGCCGACCATCCGCTTGTCCTCGTTGATCACCGGGAGCCGCCGAATTTTCTTTTCCTCCATCAGGCGAATGGCGTCCTCGAGGGATTCGCTCGTGCGGCAAAAGACGATCTGGCTCGTCATCACATCACGCACCGTGAGCGAAGAAACGTCGTGGCCGTTGGCGAAAGCGCGCAAGGCAATGTCGCGATCTGTGACCATTCCGATCAGTCGGTCATTTTCGCCGACGGGCAGGGCGCCGATATCCTCATCCTTCATGATGTGCGCCACCGTGCGCAGGTCTGTGTCCGGCGAGATCCAACGTACTCCAGAATGCATGGCTTCCGAAATTTGCATCGTAACCTCCCTTGTTCGGCAAAGGAAAAGCATAGTCGGAAATCATGGCTAATCGTTGGTATCCCGCGGAATCTCGAAGGGAAGGACCGCTCGGGCCATCGGTCAAGCGGTCCCGAATGGGACAGCGGCGAGCTGCCCTCAGGTCAGATTCCTGCGCCGCTCCAGTTCGGCCTCGGTCGGCTGCTCGAATTCGAACGAGCCGGTGGCGACCTCGCCGGCGCGAACGTATTTGTTCACGGTCACCCCAGAGCCCGAAACTTTCGAACTGACGAGCTTCAGCGCCATCGGCGAGGCGCCGTCGCTGAACAGTTTCTTGCCCTTTCCAAGCACGACCGGAAAGATCGACACATACATCTCGTCGACCAGATCGTTGCGGAAAAGCGTCTGCAGCAGGTCTGTCGAACCTTGCGTCAGGAGATCCGGCCCTTCCTCGCTTTTCAGCTTCCGGAGCGTGGCCACCACGTCGTTGCCGAGGCTCTGGCTGTTCTGCCAGTCGAGCTTGAAGTCCGGATTGCGTGTCGCGACGTATTTGGTGATGCGGTCGAACAAGGTGCCGATCGGATCGTCGGCGCCTGCGTAGGGCCAATGCGCCGCGAAAATGTCGTAGGTTTTCCGCCCCAGCAGAAGGTCGAACGGCGTGGCAAACATCTCGTCCACCGCCGCACCCATCGTCTCGTCGAAATAGGGGGCCACCCATCCACCAAACTTGAAGCCGCCGACCGGATCCTCATGCGGCCCGCCCGGCGCCTGCATGATTCCGTCAAGACTCACAAATGCACCAACGACGATCTTTCTCATTGCCGCTCTCCTTCGTCATCCTTGTTTCTGTATTTAGGACGCCCGGCAGCGGACGAGACCGACATGGTCCAAAAAAAATTCTTGCGAGCGCAACGTCATCGGCTGAATTCCGCGAGCGCCTATTCCTTGCGCGGCGGCTGGGCGTAATCGGGAATCATGAAGCGCCGGCGATAGCGTCCCGGCGTCAGTCCGGTGACGCGCTTGAACAGGCGGCGGAAGAAGGCGGGGTCTTCGTAGCCGACCTGCCAGCTGATTTCGTCGACCGGGGCTTCCGTTCGTTCGAGCCGGCGCTTGGCATCCTCGATCCGCAGACGCTGAACGTAGGCGATCGGGCTCAGCCCGGTCGCGCCGGTGAAGCGGCGTTTGAACGTGCGTTCGGCAAGCCCGGCTCGGCGAACCATTTCCTCCAGCGGATTGGCGACGGAGAAATGCGTGGCGATCCAGTCTTGCGCAGCCTGGATTGCAACGTCCCCATGGTCGTTGCGCCCCTCGAAGACTATGTAGGGCGCGAGCCCATCCTGATGCCATTGCAGCGCGAAGTAGCGGGCGACGGCCTGCGCCGCCGTCGCTCCAGCGTGGCGGGCGATCAGATAGAGCACCAGATCGTGCCAGGTCATGGAAGCGCCCGACGTGATCAGTTCCTCGCGCTCGCCGGCAACGACAAGAACACGCTCCGGATGGATCGCCACCTTCGGGAAGGTGCTGTGAAACGCCTCGGCATAGCCGAAATGCACCGTCGCATCGACGCCGTCGAAAAGCCCCGTCTCGGCAAGCAGGAAAACGCCCGAACAGGCCGAGCACAAAAGCGCGCCGCGGCGATGCATGGCACGGAGCCAATCGACCAGTTCCGGATGCCGGCCCTTCTGCCATCCGTCCGGTCCGAGCAGCACCGAGGGGACGATGACGATGTCCGTCGTCTCGATGGCGGCGATACCACGCTGCACCATCACGGGCACTCGGCTTGCGAGTTCCAGCGGGCCCGGCCACAGTCCCACGATCTCGACCCCGAAAGGCGGCGCAGACGCTGGTGCATTGCCCGGCGGAGGAAGCAGGGCAAAGGCGTTCATGACGTCGAAAATGCCGCTCAGCGTCGACACCACCGCCTCGGGAATGGCGACGAGGCTCACGTGAAGTGGATGTATTCCGGTCTCGGCGGTGTTGCGCGGCATCTCGAATCCATCGGACAGGTAGCGCCACGTCGGCGAATGAGTTTTACCGCGGGACGGGGCGTGGCGCAAACGGCCCTATTTCGGACAATCCCGCTCTGCCGCTTGGTCGCTGCCGATGCGATCCTCTGCAAATCCTTGGATCTTCGGTTGGATGACAGGAGCGGGAAAGATGGAAAACGTGAAGAACAACAAGATCGACCAGGCGAAGCTCGATGCGCTCGTCTCGCGGGCGATCGGCGATCTCGCTGCGGGTTACGGCGGCGTGATGGTGAGCCTCGGCAACCGCCTTGGCCTCTACAAGGCGATGGCCGGCGCGGGTCCGCTCACGTCGAGCGAACTGGCGGGTCGTGCCGGCTGCGCCGAACGTTATGTGCGCGAATGGCTCGGCTCGCAGGTGGCGGGCGGTTACGTGACCTATCATGCAGGTAGCGGCACCTATGAACTGTCGCCAGAGCAGGCGCTTGTGCTCGCCGAGGAGGACAGCCCTGTCTTCATCCCCCATGCCTGGGCCGTTCCTGCGTCCATGTGGGCGGACGAGAACAAGGCGGTCGAGGCTTTCCGCAACGGCAACGGTGTTGCCTGGGGTGATCACGACGGTCGGCTCTATTGTGGTGTCGCCGCTTTCTACAGGAACGCCTACAAGGCAAGCTTGGTCGCCGAGTGGCTGCCGGCACTCGGCGGCGGCATCGAGAAGAAGCTGAGGACGGGCGCCCGTGTGGCCGATATCGGCTGCGGACACGGGCATTCGACGGTGCTGATGGCGAAAGCCTTTCCCGCCTCGCGCTTTCATGGTTTCGACATCCATCCGGAGTCGGTCATCGAGGCGCGCAAGGTGGCGGAAGAAGCAGGCGTTTCGGATCGGGTCACCTTTGCAACCGCGCGGGCGGACAGTTACCCTGGCTCGGATTATGACCTCATCTGCTTCTTCGACTGCCTGCACGACATGGGCAACCCGGTCGGCGCCGCGGCGCATGCGGCAAAGGCGATCGCAGGCGAGGGAGCGGTGATGTTGGTGGAACCCTTCGCCAACGATCGGGTCGAAGACAATGTCTCGCCGGTCGCGCGGATCTACTACGCGGCGTCCACCACGATCTGCTGCGCGCATGCGATCTCGGACGGTGGCCATCTGGTGCTCGGGGCTCAGGCCGGCGAGTCACGCCTCGCGGACGTCTTCCGCAAGGCCGGCTTCAGCCGCTTCCGCCGGGCGCTGGAGACGCCGTTCAACCTCATACTCGAGGCGCGGCTCTAAGCCGAGTAAGCGTTCGGAAACTGCGTTGTCATGAGCACTGGAGCGTTTCACCGTTTAGACAGGGTGAAACGCTCCAGTCACGCCGCCCATTTCGGATGCCGCTGTGTAGCCGCAATTCGCGGCTGGACGCGCCGTCGCAAACATCTCACTATGCCGGGCCATGACCGTTCCGCAGGATTTGATATGCCGGCCCTATCGCCAGCTTGCGCGCAACGCCCGGCTCGCCAATGCGCGGCTCGATCGCGCCTGCATGGCGCTTCGTCCCGGTGAGTGGGAGGCGCCGCGAACGTCCTTCTTCCCATCGCTCAAGGAGACGATGGTCCATCTTCTGAATGCCGATCGGTATTATATCGACGCGCTGCGTGGCGAACGCCTCGGGCTGGCGAGACCACCAGGCAGCCGCGCGACGGCGGCCGAATTTTCGATCGAACGGGCGGAGGTCGACGAATGTCTGGTCGAGTTCAGCGAGAGCCTGACGGCGGAGGCGCTTTCACGCAAGATCAGCATTCCCTGGCCGGAGAGGACACTCGCTGAAACTGTCGCCGATACATTGCTTCACGTTTTCATGCACGGCCAGCACCACCGCGGCCAGATCCACTCGATGCTTTCGGGAACAAGCGTCCCGCCGCCACAGATCGACGAATTCATCCTCGCCGATAATGGCGAGGCGCGCGCCGAAGACCTCAAGGCATTGGGCTGGACCGAAGCGCGGCTAACGCGATAGAGGCGGCTGACGGGACAGGCGTGCCCACCCTTTGCGCTCGACCCCAAGGCGTCCTATTGTAGGACGTCGTTCGCCGTTCGGGGGCATGCATGTCGGCACGGCCTTTCTCGAAGATTTCCGCGCCGTTCAATGGGCTGCTCGCAGCGATTGGGCTGGTGGCGGTCGCCGTCCTCACCACACCGGACATCACCGGACGGGCGAGGCTCGGGTTGCAGCTCCTGCTCGTGGCGATCTGGGGTATCTATCTCCTGCAACTGGTCGAGACACTCGTCCTGCGGCGCGCGAAAGGTCCGCAGGACAGCACGCCGGCAGTTGCCATCGATTTTCTGGCCGTTCTGGTGCCTCTTGCTGGCTTCCTGTTCGCCTCCACGCGCGATCAGGAGCTTTTCTGCGCCATCTGGCTGTTGAAGCCGCTGCGAAACTCCGCTTTCTTCCGGCTGATCGGCAGGGTGATTAGCAGCGAGGCACGCAACCTGATCGGCGTCACATCGGTATTCGGCCTCGTCCTGTTCGCTGCGGCGCTTGCGGGTTATCTCATCGAGCGCGACGTCCAGCCGGATAAATTCGGCAGCATCCCGCAGGCAATGTGGTGGGCGGTCGTCACACTGTCGACTACCGGCTATGGCGACGAGATTCCGCAGAGCTTCGCCGGCCGGGTGCTGGCCGGGTTGGTGATGATGTGCGGCATCGGCATCTTCGCGCTCTGGGCAGGCCTCCTCGCCACCGGTTTCTATGCAGAAATCCGTCGCCAGGATTTCGTACGCAATTGGCAGCTTGTCGCCGCTGTGCCGCTATTCGAGAATCTCGGTTCGTCCGCTCTTGTCGAGATCGTCAGAGCGCTGAGGCCACGCCTCGTGCCGGCCGGCGCCGTGATCTGCCGCAAGGGTGAGGCCGGCGATCAGATGTACTTCATCGTCGAGGGGCGTGTCTGCGTTGCGACGCCCAATCCGATCGAGCTTGGCCCCGGCAGCTTCTTCGGGGAGATGGCGCTGATCAGCGGCGAGCCCCGCTCGGCAACCGTCAGCGCCGCGACCGAGGTCTCGCTGCTGTCGCTGCACGCGGAGGACTTCCAGATGCTGTCCATCAGCAACCCGGACATCGCTGACATCATCCGGAGGACTGCGCTGGAACGGCGCGGCGCCACGCCGAAGGCTTGAGCAGTGGGGCTCGCCGTCAAGGGGGCTGCCCCAATCAGGTCGGGTCCTTTTCATAAGTCCTTATCCCCGGCGGCAGTTGTACCCAGGAATGGCGGCGGCAGTCATAGACCGAGTCTTCGGGCGGCGGAAAGCTGGGGTCTGCGAGGGCGCCGACCGCGACTGCCACCGACGATTCCTCGTAACCCTCCTCGGTATGGAAGAGATTCGTCCCGCAGACGGGGCAGAAGCGGAACCTGAATCGCGCACCTTGATCACCGGTACGGACGTATTCGGTTGCGGTGCCGGAGACAGTGTAGGGGGCGGCGAAGGCGGCAAGCGCTGCAAAAACGCTACCCGTCCGGCGCTGGCAGGCGAAGCAGTGGCATACGCCGACGCCGAGCGGTTCGCCCTGAACGTCGATCCGAAGCTGGCCGCAGGAGCATGAGGCTGTTCGGGAACGTATGGTGCACCTCATTGAAGCTTTGGTGGTGGTCGGTCCGATCTAGTCAAGCTGATGCCCGCGGTAGACCGTGAGCTCAGCCATCGCCATCATAGTAGCGCTCGGGATAATGTCGCTTGCCTTCGTCGTCACGATATAGCCGGCGCAGAAGGTAGCGCTGACAGCGGCCATCGTCGCAGTGGGTTTCGACGACCCGCTCGCTGACGACCCCGTTGCTGGACGAACTGTTCGAACTCGAATTTGACGATTGGCTCCCGGCCAACGCCGTGCCGGCAGTTATCGCCACGGCAGCAAGCAGGACAAGCTCTATGCGCATATCGCTCTCCTTCCGTCGCCGCCATATTCAGGGGCGGCGCCTGAATTGGCGATGAACGCTGCTACGCACGCCCGTTCATGGGATCGCGAAAATGCTGATCTCGTTGGTGATGCCGCGAAGCGTGACATTGTGCGACATGGGATTGACGCCGCGATCGCTGAGGAGGCTGGATGCACGCGGGTCCTCCACCACCGAACCGGTGGCGAAGATTTCGCGCGAGGTGGCGAGGTGCTGGACGCGCGAGGCGATGTTGACGGTCTGGCCGAAATAGTCCTGGCGTTCGTTGAGGTTGACGGCAATGCACGGTCCCTCGTGGATGCCGATCTTCAGGAGCAGGTCCTCGCTGCCGCGTTCTTCGTTGAGTTCGCGCATCGCATCGCGCATCCGCATCGCCGCCGCGACTGCCCGGTCCGGAGTCGGGAAGGTCGCCATCACCGCATCGCCGATCGTTTTGACGACCGCTCCGGCCTCGGCCGCGACGATCTCGTTCAAGACACTGAAGTGGGTCCTAACCAGATCGAAGGCCGCGAGGTCGCCGACGCGCTCGTATAGCTCGGTCGAGCCGCGCAGGTCCGTGAAGAGAAAGGTGAGGCTGGTGATCTTCAGCCGCTGGTCGACGTCGATCGTATCGGTGCGGTAAAGATCGCGGAAGGTCTGGTTGGAAAGCAGGCGCTTGGCCGTCAGGAACGGCCGGCGGCGACCGAGCATGCCGTGGAGCACGTCGTTCGCGATGCAGACCGAGGGGAGGGTGCGCACTTCGGCGTGGTTTTCCACCTGGATCCTCAGCGGCCCGGGCTGGAGGCGCAAGGTTTCGTTGTGGCGGTGACCGCGGTCGAAGACGAGGGCGAGATTCCTTCGCTCCTTGGTCGGCTCCCCGGCGACCTCCAGGAACTGCGCCGCATGGGTCACCGGCTCGAAGATGATGACGAACTCCGCCGGAAGCTGCAGCGCGATGACCGCCTTCTCGCCGGGGGGCAATTCCAGCGCCTCGATCATGAACTCGTCGACCTTCTCCTCAAAACCTTCCTCTGGCAGGTCAACGCCCGAGCCCCAGTAGATCTGGCGGAAATATTCGGCCGGCGGCAATGCGTGCGGATTGTGCGCCTCTATATGGCGTACCCGCGGGCTCACCGTAAAGGTCACCTCGACCATTTCGTCGAGCGTCGGCTCGTAGCCGGCAGCACAGAGCGCGCAGATATATTCCTCCTGCTGCAGGGATTTGAGCGAGGTATTGGCGTCGAGCACGCCGCCGCAGCCCGGGCAAAGCACGTTCCATGACAATTCGAAGATGCCGTGGTGCGACGCATGCAGGAAGCCCGCGATCGTCTGCTCCTCGTCGAGCCCTTCGGCTTTTGCAAAGGCGAGCGCGTTGACGCGGCAAAGCTTGCGGTCGGGAGCATCCCGCACCAACCGCTCAAAGGCCTCGACAATCTCCGGCTTCACCGACTGGCGCAGCGCATCGAATAGAGTCTGGGCTTCATTCATTGCGCTATTCTATACGGAATTCGCCGCGTGGTCAGGCGATTTGATCGGCGCACCACGCACACTTCGCCAAAAACGCTGCTCCGGAAATCTTGCTGTCCACGGTGCTCTTGCGTGCGCGACGATACCGGGGCGGCTCGATAAGTATATATTGCATGATACTAATTACAAATTTGAAGTAAAGTAATTATGTTGTTGTTTTTCAATGGTATTTCTCGATTCCGTATAGCGTTTCAACTGAGAATACGGTAATGAGCTCTCGCGGTTATATTTGGGCTGGGAGAGCGCAACATGACCACCATCGTGGGCAATGCCGAAAATGACGCGTTACTGGGAACTGAAGAGAAGGATCGAATCTGGGGCCTGACCGGCGCCGATGAGATCGATGCGGGTGATGGTGACGATCTGGTCGACGGTGGCGCGGGAGATGATCGCCTGACCAGCAGGGATGGCTACGATCGCCTCGATGGTGGCGAGGGTGACGACCAGATCGCCCTGGTTGGCACCGGCGGCGCAGTGACCGGCGGTGTCGGCTTCGATACGCTCGCGATCGATCTTTCCAACGTCAATACCGCCGTCAGGTTTAGCGGCGAACACGGTCATGGGATCATCGGCTACGACGACAGGTCGAATTGGGAACACATCTTCTTCAACCGCATCGAGCGGCTCGTGCTGACCACCGGAAGCGGCGACGACCGGATCTTCGGGGCCGCCTCCGACGACGTTCTCTCGACCGGCGCCGGAAACGACATTATCGGTCCTTATGGCACCGACCTCGACGACGGCACCAGCATGTTCGGCGACGACACGATCGACACGGGTAGCGGCGGCGACATCATTGTCGACACGAGTGGCGCAAACCGCATCTTCGCCGGGGACGACAGCGACAACATCGTCACCACGCTTTCCTCGGCGGTGATCGACGGCGGCAACGGGCGGGATACGCTTACGCTGTCCGACGAAGGAAGGACGGAGGACGTGACCGTCGATTTCGCGCAGGGGTTTGCCTCGACCGGTACGCTGATCAGCGGCATCGAGGTCGCCAGCGTGGATCTCGGCAGTGGCAACGATACGCTGATCGCCGGAAATTTGTCCTCACTGAGCGCCCACATGGGCGAGGGCGACAACTACGTGCTCGGCAGCAGCGGCAGGGACTACATGTCGTCGGGAGGCGGTGATGACGCCCTTTATGGCGGCGCCGGGGACGATATCCTGATCAGCGTCGGCGGCAATGATGTGCTGATGGGCGGTGCCGGCAACGATGAGATCTACGATGCGGGAACGAGTTTCAACGACGGCGAGACGATCATCGACGGCGGTGCCGGCGATGATCTGATCCTGGTGAGCGCTCCCTCCGGTATCATCAATGGCGGCGCCGGAAACGACATGCTCCACGTCACCGCCCCGCTCCCAGGCGTGACCAATTTTGATGCCGCGACGGGCATGCTCGGCACGACGCTGATTTTCAGCGGCATCGAGACATTCAAGGTTGCAGGCGGCGCGGCCGACGATGCGATACGCACGCTCGCAGGCAACGACGACCTCACGGGCAACGACGGCAACGACCGCCTCGACGGCGGGGCGGGCAACGACCTCCTGTGGGGCGGTGAAGGCAACGACGTGATGACGGGCGGTGCTGGTGCCGATGCATTTCTGTGGTCGTCCGATACGCTCTCCCGCGACGGAATCGACCACATCACCGACTTCGACGCCGACGGCGGCGACGTGCTGCGGTTCATCGGCCACGCATCCACGGCCACGGGGATCGACAGCTTCGCCGACCTCGTTGCGGCGGCGACCGAGACCGGAGACGGGCTCTACATCGCCTTCAACGGGTCGAGCAGCTTCGGGCTCTTCCTCGACAACGTTTCGCTGTCGGACCTCTCGGCGGACGACATAGTGTTCGCTTAGATGGCGATGACCTTGCCGCGCGTCCGATCAGCCGACGAGCTGCTCGCCGCGCGCGGCAATTCTCTCATAGGCCTCTTCAATGGGCACACGCACCCGAGCGAAGCGGCGGACTGCAAGGCGCAGCAGCGCCTTCAGATGCGCCCGGCCGCCATAGCCGACAGTCGGCGCAAAGGGCTTCTGGGGCTGCGGGTCGGGATAGAGCCGCGCGAACTCGGCGAAATTGGTGAAACTCTCGTGGATGCCGGCCTCGATAAGGAGAGTTTCCACCGGGGCGCCCTCTGCCAGGATCACTTCATGCGTATCGAGCGCGATATGGAAATACTCGATCTCGCGCTGCGCCACAGGAAGGGCGGGTGCAATCGACGTTCCATTGATGAGATCCTGCACCCTGATGAGGACGCCATCGATGAGCAGGGCGTGGCCAGCGGAGAGATAGAGGTCCCGATGCGGCGTGTGCTCATCGAGGGCGTGCCGACAGATACGGATCGGCACGACGCTATCGTTCCAGCTGGGCCCGCTGCGCCTGTAGACATGGCGGCCGATCCATTTGATCGTGCGTGTTTCGCCTCGCACCGTTTCCACGAGATCGCCGATCCGAAGGTCTTCGATCGTGACTTCGCCTGTCGGGGTCAGGATGGAAGTGCCGCGGAGAAGACATTTGGGGCCTTGACCGGGATTGTTCCCCGGTTTCGGTCCCTTTCCCGGTTTTGCCGTCTGGGCCCGGGCCGTCGAAAACGGAAAGAAAGTCGTCACGGCGAGAGTGCCCATTGCCGCAATTCTGGCGACTGTTGCGGCGGCCAGACCGAGGAAGTGACGTCTCGCCCGATTGAGTTGCGGGTGCTGCTCTCCGGTTGACGACATTGTTCTCTCCGACTTTCCACATACGGCTTCGAGAACGACCGCAGCCTATCCTGATCCAGAGTGGCAGATGAGAAAATTCATATATTCGTTCTGATGCATATGGCTACGGTGGTACTCACTGTCACGAAGGTGGAGGCGAGTTATGCTTTCGGAGAGGGGAACGGCGAACGATCGGCATTAACACGCAATAAAGTCTTTTCCCCCTAGCATGCGTCCCGGGGACACTCTTTCTCATAGGCGATCAATGTCATTTTTCGGCGTTTCCGGAATGTACTATTCCGGCGAATCCCTTGGCGAACACCGCATCGTGCTTGCCGAGGACTCAAACCTCTTTGCATCGATGGTTTCTAAGCGGCTGAAGGAGCTGTTCGACATCGACGTGATCGTCTGCCGCGACTACGAGGATCTGCAGTTCGCCGTTGAGAACGCCTCCTTTCCTGCTTCGCTGGCGATCTCGAACATCAACCTGCCCGGTGCCGAAAACGGCGAGGCTTTGAATTATCTGATCGAAATGAGCGTGCCGACGATCGTCTTCACCGGCTCATTCCAGGAGAGCACGCGCGAGGCCATCCTGGCCAAGGACATCGTCGATTACGTCATCAAGGACAGCGTCTTCGCCGTCGACATGCTGGCGGAGTCTGTCTGCCGCTTCTTGACCAACCAAAAACATCACGTGCTGATCGTCGACGACAGCCCGACGGCGCGAGCGCTTTTGACGACGCAGCTCAAACGCTACAATTTCCGCACCAGCTCGGCCGAGAGCGGTGCCGCTGCGCTCGAAATCCTGAAGAACCATCCTGACATCGCGCTTGTCATCACCGACTACAACATGCCGGACATCGACGGTTTCGAGCTGACGCGCCGGATCCGGGCTGCTCACGGCCCGCATCAGTTGCGCATCATCGGCGTCTCGTCCTCTACGAACCGGCTGCTCTCCGCGCGATTCCTCAAGGCCGGCGGCAATGATTTTGTCGTGCGTCCCTTCGTCAACGAGGAATTCTATTGCCGCGTCAACCAGAACCTCGACACGCTGACGAAGATCCGCACGCTGAGCGGAGCGATGAAAATCCCGGCTTGATGCCGATCTTGGAGTTTCGCAGCAGCGAGCCGCGTGCTGTGGATTTCGGGACTGCAGGTTGCTCTGTTAACGGAATCGCAACCGGCAGGCCTTTCAATCCATTAAAATAAGAAAAGGGGAAGCCCGGTGATGGACACTGTCGAATACCAACTCGGCAGGTGAGCGGATACCGGGGCAATTGATTTTGGCCAGCGCCGTCTTCGGGAAGCACGCCTGCGGCCACTGCATGAATCACTGAATGATTGCTTGAGCCGGAGACGTCTTAAGTGCGGAAAATCAGGAAACATGCGTGAATTCAATTGGTTGCAGTGATCCGGCGTCTTGGGGGCGAGATAACGGTGCTGTAGGGATGGGGTTGCTGGGACCGTGAGGCTACGTCGCACGTCGGGGCAGGCGAACAGCGTGCTGAAGCATCGCGACAAGCGGTTGCTGCTCGTCGAAGATACGCGCATGTTCGCGACGGCGTTGAAGTACGGCCTGGAAAGCACGCTTGGCGCGCGGGTAACGCATTGCGGCACACTCGAAGCGGTAAAGGCCGAGCTAGCCGCCGGGTCCGACGAATTCTCGCTGGCAGTGGTCGATCTCAACCTGCCCGACGCGCCGAACTGCGAGGGGCTCGATTTCGTGCTCGCCAGCAACGTACCGGCGATCGTGTTTACCGGTGCTTTCAATGACGGGACGCGCGAGCAGATCCTGGGCAAGGACGTGCTGGGCTGCATCGTCAAGCACGAACCGCAATCGATCGAGCGCCTGATCGCCGCCGTCGACCGGGCGCTGACAGACGGCCGAACGACGGTGCTGCTCATCGATCCCAACAAGGCGTCGCGCTGCGATCTCGCCGAGCTTTTGCGCCGACAGCGCTTCTCGGTCGTAGAGGCGTCCGTGGCTGGGGAGGCGTTGCGACTGCTCGATGCGGGCGAGGCAATCGATCTCATCGTCACGGATACCGACCTCAACGACATGACCGGCGCAGGGCTGATCGCCGAAATCCGCAGCCGACAGGGCGAGGAGGCCGCTCCGGTGATCGGCCTCTCCGATCACGGCGACGCCCGTCTGGCAGCACGTTTCCTGGAGGCGGGCGGGGTGGATTTCATCCACAAGCCATTCGTCGAGGCGGAATTCAGCGCCCGGGTAGGGCAGGCGGCCGCCATGCAGAAGCGCTTGCAGGCGCTGCGGCGCCTGGCGGCGAGCGACTATCTGACGAACATCTACAACCGCCGTCACTTCTTCCTCACGGGTCCCCGGCTCGTCGAGCAATGCCTGAGGCGCGGCGAGCGCACCTCGATTGCCGTTCTCGACATCGACCATTTCAAGCGCCTCAACGACACCTATGGTCACGAGATCGGCGACATCGTGCTGAAACACGTGGCGCGGCGACTGAAAGCAATTGTCGGAGAGGAGCATCTACTGGCGCGCCTCGGGGGTGAGGAATTCGGCATTCTCTTCAATGGGCTGGACGCGCGCCGCGCCTATGACTTCTGCGAGCGGCTGCGGCTTGAACTGGAGAGGTCGAAAATAGTCGCAGACGACGAGGAACTGACGATCACAATCTCGATCGGCCTGGCGACCATCGAGGCCCAGGAAGCCTTCGACAACTACCTGCACGCGGCCGACCAGTTCCTCTACATGGCCAAACATGCCGGGCGGAACCGGGTGATGTCGGAACTGACGCTTTTGGATGTACTGGCGTCTTAAGCTCGTCGCGTGAGGGCGATGTTGCGTACGTGTTTCACTTCACTATGCAGACTGTCACCGTGATTGGGGCGGGCAAGCCCGCCCCAAGGATGTCAAAGAAGGAAGTCGCCCGCAACGAGCACCTTGATCCCGGAAAGCTCGATCTGAAAGTCGGCGCGGCCGTCGCCGGTGACGTCACCGTAGACGATTGTCTTGTCGTTGGCGGTGCCGGTGACATCGAAGGTCTTGTATATGAGCTCTCCGGCCTTGCGCGTGAACTCGCCGGTACCGCGCCAGGTGAAGGCCTGGTTGCCGGCAAGCCCGGTATTGGCATCGATTGCAGTGAGGCTGATCACATCGT
The DNA here is from genome assembly GCF_029714365.1 of Sinorhizobium terangae. NCBI lineage: Bacteria > Pseudomonadati > Pseudomonadota > Alphaproteobacteria > Hyphomicrobiales > Rhizobiaceae > Sinorhizobium > Sinorhizobium terangae. Next base: position 1,827,198 of record NZ_CP121659.1, on the reverse strand, counting down.
CGCCATTGCCGAAGTCGGTGATGATATCGCGATAGCCGGCGCCCGAGGCCGGACCATAGGCGACGTTGTTGACGTAGCCGGAGTAGCCCTTCGCAGAGTCGTCGATCAGGTTGAAGATGAAGGTGTCGTTACCAGCGCCGCCGGTCAGCCGGTCGGCGCCGAGTCCACCGACGATCGTGTCCTTGCCCGCTCCGCCGTTGATCGTGTCATTGCCGGCGCCGCCGTCGAAATATTCGCTGGCGGCCGACGTGCCCGTCAACGTGTTGGCGCCGGAACTGCCGATGTAGCGCTCGACTGCATCGGTGAGGGAGACCCGCACCGTTTTCGTCGCCTCGGCGCCGGTCGCGATTGTCTTGTCATCGACCAACACGCTCACATCGAGGAAGGGGTTGGTCTCGAAATCGAGCCGTGCTCCGGCCTTCAGCCATAGTGCGTTGTCATGAACGGCAAAGAGCGAGGAATCGGCGCCGGCGAGCGTGACGACATTGCTGCCGAGCCCATCATCCGAGACGAGAAGATCGGCCACTTTCCGCTCTGTCGTGGTTGAGGCGTTTTCCGCAAGCGTGAAGAGACGCTGTGTCAGCGTCAGCGTCGGCGCGTCGTTGACGGCGCTGACGGTGAAGTTGAATGTGCCGGGAACAGGCGCGGACAGATCCTCGTTGCCATCCTCCACGAAGACCTTGAAGGAAGCCGAGGTCGTGTCCGAGCCGTTGTGGCGGAAGCTGACGACGCCCGCTGCAAGCTGTGTGCCGGTGAAGCGCGTTGCCGCGACGCCGTTGACGAGCACGGTGCCATTGGCGACGCTAGAGACGCTGAAGGTGACATCCGCAGCAGAGTCGTCGGGGTCGGTAAAGCCGAGGTCCGCCGCAACAAGCGTGTAGCTGCCGCCTTCGGTGACGGTTGCCCTCAGGTCGCCGGTGAGGAGCGGGGCGTCGTTGACGATGCCGTCGACAAGCACCGATGCGGTCGATGCGACGTTGTTCAGCGTCAGCACCGCGTTGTTTCCGGCGATGTCGCGGATCGTGCCGCCGTTGAGAAGAACCGTTGACCCGAGAGTGATGCCGTTTGTGTCCCGCTGGTCGTCGACCACCGTCACCTGGAAGACCAGCGCATTAGTGCCGCTGCCGCCGGCATAATTGGCATAGACCGTGCCGCCGGTGTCGAGCGTGACGGCGATGCGCGGGGTGCCGCCGGCCGTGCCGACCAGGACCGCATCCTGGAAATTGACCGTGAAGGCGAGATTGTCGCCGTTCAAATAAGTGCCGCTCGGCGGGACGGCGACGCTTGTCACCGAGGGGGCCACACCGTCAATGACGATGTCTTTCTGTCCGGCGATCGAGTCTGCACCGCCGACCGTCGGCAATGTCAGCACCACATCGTTGCCGTTTGCATCCTTGATGGTCGCACTGTTGAGCACCAGCGCAGCGATCGAGGCATAGTCGAGATCAGCGCTTTGATCGCCGGCTTGCACCGTGTAACTGAAGGTGAGCGTGTTCGAGCCAGAGCCGGACACATAGGCGGCGTTGCGATCAATGGCGCCGGTTTCGAGCAGAAGCGTCGGAGTCCCGTTGGTCGTGTCGACCGTAACGGTGCTGTCGAAGGTGACCGTAACGGAGATCGTGTCGCCCGTGCGGTAAGCGCCGTTGGCATTGGCAACACCGACGCTGATCACTTCCGTCAGCCCGACATTGATGGCAATCGTGTCTGTATCGGTTTGTGCACCGCCGGATCCGGCGAGGCCCAGATCGTTCGTAATGATCTGCAGCGAGGCTGGGCCGGAGTAGCCTGCCGTCGGCTGGAACACCATGCCGGTCAGCGCTGCGTTGACGTCAGCAACAGTTCCCGTGAAGGTCATCACGGCATCGCCAAGGCCATCGCCAACGACAAAACTCAGCCCCGTGGTGGCGGAAAGCGAGATCAAGCCGTGGCTTGCCGTCAGCGTTACCTGCACGGTGCCGCTGCCGGTGTCGACGTCGGACACCGTGACCCCATTGCCATTACCGGTGCTGAAGACAAGCGTCGAATCCGCGTCGATCACCTGTTGTCCCGGTACGTGGTTGACCGGCGCGTCGTTGACCGCCGTCACAGTGACGGTCTTGGTGCCGGCCGTGCCGCTCGAGCTGCCGTCGTTGGTCACGAAGCTGATTGTGCGGGTCGCAGCATCGGGTGCTTCGGACGTGTTCGCATAGGTGACAGAGCGCAGCGCGGCCTGCCACTCGGCCAGCGTCGCGATTCCGCCGGCGGAGGTCAGCGTCAGGACGCCGGTTACGGAATTGTAGGACGCCGTGATGTTGCCCATCGTGCTGCCGTCATTCGCGAAGGCGAGAACATCCTGGCTGGACTGGAAATTGCCTGTAATGGCCACCGTGGCGGAGGCGAGGGTGGTGTTGTCGGCGTCGGAGAGCGTGACGCCGCCGTCGATCGCGACTGTCGAACCGCCTTCGGTGAACGCGCTGCTCCCGCCGGATGTCGTCACGACCGGAGCGTCGTTGGTCGAGGCAACCGTCACAGTCTTGGTGACCGTGGAACTGTTCAGGCTTCCGTCGTTCGTCGTAAAGGCAACCGTCCGGTTTGACATGTCAGGTGTGTCGGAACTGTTGGCGTAGGTGACGGCGCGCAGTGCCGCCTGCCATTGCGCCAAGGTGGCCGAGCCGCCGCCGGACGTCAGCATAAGCACGCCGGTGTTGCTGTTATAGGACGCCGTTATGTTGCCGAAGATCGCCGAACTCGAATTGGTGAAGGTGAGAATATCCTCGCCGCCGTGGAAATTGCCGGTGATGGTGACCGTGGCCGATGTCAGGGTTGCGTTGTCGGCGTCGGTGATCGTCAATCCGGCATCGATCGCGACCGGTGTCGACGTGGTGTTATTGCCCTCGGTAAACGCCGTGCTGCCGCCTGACGTGCTCACAACGGGCGCGTCATCGACGGCGTTGACGTTCACGGTCTTGGTTACGACGGTGCTGCTGTCGCTGCCGTCGTTGACAATGAAGGAGACGGTTCGCGTCGCTGTGTTTGGGCTTTCCGATGTGTTGGTGTAGGTCACCGCCCGTAACGCGGACTGCCACTGCGCCAGCGTGGCCAAGCCGCCGGCGGAGGTCAGCGTCATGACGCCGGTCACGGCGTTGAAGGACCCCGCGATGTTGCCGAAGGTCGCCGCGCTTGAATTGATGAAGGAGAGGACATCCTGGCCGGATTGGAAGTTGCCCGTGATGGAGACGGTGGCCGAGGCAAGGGTGCTATTGTCGCCGTCGCTGACAGTTATGCCGCTATCCACGGCAATCGGCGTCGACACCGTATTGTTGCCTTCCGTGAAGGAAGATGTGCCGATTGAGGTCGTTGCGACCGGGCGCTGGTTGGCGAACTCGACTGTAATGTTATCGAGCCAGAACGTCATCGTGCCTGTCGGAGGGGTGTCCGGAATGATGACATCTTCGATGGTGAGGGACGGTGCGGGGCTGACCGCAGGAACGTTGCCGGCGAAAATCGCCCGGTAGTAGTAAGGTCCGATACCGTCGCCATGTAAACTATCGTCGGACCACGTTGTCCCGTCGACGTCCAATGAGGGCGGCCAGATGCCGCCGTTGCCGACGAGCGGATCAGAATTCACGCTGATCTGGTAGTCGTAAAAGTCGAGCTTTGCGCCTGTTGTGCTGGTCACAGTGATTGTGAACTGCTCATCGCCAAAGGCCGGGTCCTCGGTGAAGTTGAACCGGCCGTTGTCGAAATTGGCGCTCCAGTTGCCCTGAGCCGTAATCGTGAAAACCAGCCCGCCGGCGCTAAGGGTATTATCGGCCCCGCCTGCCGATCCGTCGGTGATCTGCCCGGCGGAAAAGTCGACCAATGTCTGCACCATGTTTGCACTCCTGCGATGGTCCACCGATCTGCCCAGTGACAGCGGTGCCAAATGAATGTCGGCTGTGGATGACGGTTGAGCCCGGACCTTCGATGCTCCGGGTGGACCCACAGGCTGATTGTCGATCTACAGTGCCGATCTACGAAGCGCGCGAAAAAATCACTGTAATAACTTGTTTCAATAAGATTTTTTGTTTCTGTATATATTTTGCGAATGCCTTCGCCTTCGCGTCTCCCGCCCCAGGAATCGCTGACGGCCCCTTCCGTCACCGAAAAAAAATTAAAGCCGCCACCGGATACCGACGCGCACGACGTCGAAATCGAGGTCGTTTTCGAAGCGCGGGAACGCGCCGACCGGGTCGGCCGCTGCGCCGGTCGCGGTGACATCGTCGAAATCGTAGTGAAGATACTCGAGAGAAGCGGACCAGTTCGGAGCGAGCTGCCATTCCGCGCCGGCGCCCGCTACCCAGCCCGCCTTGACCCCGCTGCTGGAGACATCCATGAGCCCGATCGTCGGGAACGTCTGGTTGTCGAAGGCGCGCACGTCGATATCGGCCACCGCCAGACCGCCGGTCACGTAGAAGAGTAGATCCTCTGCGGCGATGCCGGCGCGCAGGCGCGCGGTGGCGGCCCAATCGGTATCGAAGCTCGTCCGCGTGTCCTCGACGATCTTTGATGTGCCGCCGGCGCTGAGATCCATCATGCTGAAATCGATCGCGCCACCGAACACCAGCGACAGGCCGTCGACGTCCACCTGCCGGTCGCATCCGGCCTCGACGCCGCCGATCGCGCCTTGGTCGTCGCTTTCGATCACTTCGTATGGGCCGCTGAGGCTGTTCCAGGAGGTGCCCGTTCCGGCGAAGGGGCCTTGCGCAAAGGGCGAATCCGTCGCCTCTGCCTCCGCGCGGGCGTAACCCGCATGGGCGCCGACATAGCAGCCGGACCAGTTGCTGGTGTTTTCACCTGCGAGGTCGCCGGCCCGCGCTCCGCTGGCGCACAAAAACAGCACTCCTGCGGCGAACCCCGCAGACAAAATATGGCCGGACATGCATTCCTCGTGGGATCTGGAATCAGAAGCGATCGGCGAACGCCTTTCGCGTCATACGAGCATAGACGGGGTCAGCCGGCAGGAGAAGTGGCGGATTAAAATAATCTTAATGGATCTCTGCTTTTGCAGCCGTTCGCCGCAACGAGCGAAATAACGCGGTCGTTCAATAGATTACGGCGACCTCCTTATCTAAAAGAGATCGCCGCCTGCGAGATTTAGGGGATAGTGTCGCAGATTTACCGCGCCATCTGCAGCGTCAGCTTGCGCTCGGCGCGCTCCTGCTGGGGCGAGCGGTTGTAGAGTTCGCGATAACACTTGGAGAAGTGCGAGGCCGAGACGAAGCCACAGGCGACGGCCACTTCCACCACCGGCATCGACGATTGGATCAGGAGGTGACGGGCGCGGTCGAGCCGGATCTCCAGATAGTAGCGCGCCGGCGAGCGACCCATTTCCTGGCGGAAAAGCCGTTCGATCTGGCGACGCGAAAGATCGGCGTTCTCGGCGATCTCCAAGAGCGACAGTGGCTCGGCGAGGTTGCTTTCCATGAGTTCGATGATCGACAGGACCTTCGAATTCTGCACGCCGAGGCGGGCCCGGAGCGGTAGGCGCTGGCGGTCGTGCGGCCCGCGCACCCGGTCGGTCAGCGCCTGCTCGCAGACCCGGTTGACGAGGTTTTCGCCGAAATCCTGGTCGATCAGGTTCAGCATCATGTCCAGCGAGGCGGTGCCGCCGGCGCATGTATAGATGTTGCTGTCGATCTCGTAGAGGTCGGCATAGACCTCGGCCTGCGGAAAGCTTTCGGAAAAGCCCGGCAGGTTCTCCCAATGGATGGCGCAGCGCTTGCCAGTCAAGAGCCCGGCTGATGCCAGTACATGGGCGCCGGTACAGAGGCTGCCAACGGCGATGCCACGGTTATAGACCTCACGCAGCCAGGCATTGACCGACTTGTTCTGGAAGTCCTCTACATATACGCCCGAACAGACGAGTACCATGGAGGGACGGTTTTCTCCGGCGAGGAACTTGCGCTCGTCGGCAAGCGAGGTGTTGACCTCGAGCGCGATGCCGGCGGAGGAAAAGACCTTCTGACCATCGGTCGAGGCGAGGCGCCAGGTATAGGCCTCGTAACCGAGCATCCGGTTGGCGATGCGGAGCGTTTCGATCGCCGCCGAGAAGGGCAGCATGGAAAAGTTCGGCACCAGAAAGAAAACGAGCGAACGCTTTTTGGTCAACGGTTTGTTCATGAGTCCTCCCAGGCTCTACGCTGTCCGTATTCGTCGCGTGGAATGGGGCTATCGGCTTGTCAATTTGCGACACTGACATGGAAAGCCGCGACTGGAAAGGTATTTCTTATTGCGACATGGCAGCAATCCGGCGATTTCGGGCGGCTTTCCGGCAAGTTTGTGAAAAAGCGACAGAATGGCCGGAGCGTGTGGCGCAATCTGGCAAAAGCCGTTCTGGATGAGTAGCGTTTGCGTCTACGTCTCTTGGTTGTGGTGTTGCCGATTGCGACCTCAACAAAGGAGGTGTCGGCGGTGTCGGTATCTGACAAGGCTCATGGGGCTACAAAGTTGCGCCGCGGACCTTCGGGCTTCCGGAGGTAAGTGGAGCCGCTTGATTGTCGGGCAGATATAGGGTACTCCCCTATGCTATGCATACGATACGCAACCAAGCCAAGCTGCTCGCCCGCGTCCGTCGCCTCAAGGGACAGATGGAGGCGATCGAACGTGCGCTCGAGGGCGAACGGCCCTGTGGAGAAGTTCTCAATCTGGTGGCCTCCGTGCGCGGCGCCGTCCAGGGCCTCACTGTCGAATTGATCGAGGATCATATTCGCGAGCATGTTGCCGCCCCGGGGACGGGCGGCGACCTGGTGCAGGAACAGCGCGCCCGCATGCAGGGCGCCGACGAACTGATAGAAGTCGTCAGGAGATACCTGAAATGAGCAAGACCTACGCTTCCGGCTCGACCGGGCATGATCATGTCTTTCTCGGCGACAATCACCAGCGCAACGAGCGCCGCACCTGGTTCGTCATTGCGCTGACGGCAGCGATGATGGTGGCGGAAATCGCGGCGGGCACCTATTACGGCTCCATGGCGCTCGTCGCCGACGGTTGGCATATGTCCACCCATGCCGCCGCCATGCTGATTGCGGCGCTCGCCTATCTCTATGCCCGACGTAACGCCCGCAACCGCCGTTTCACCTTCGGCACCGGCAAACTCGGCGATCTCGCCGGCTTTGCGAGCGCGATCGTGCTGGCGCTGATCGCGCTGTTGATCGGCTGGGAAAGCCTTCTCCGCCTGCTGAACCCGGTTGCAATCAGTTTTCCGCAGGCGATTTCCGTCGCCGTGCTCGGCCTTGCCGTCAATCTCGCCAGCGCCTGGCTGCTCGCCGACGATCACGGGCATCACCATCACGGTCACGACCACCACCACCACCACCACCACCACCACCACGATCATCATCATGGGCACGACGCGGCCGTCCACGCTCGTGACAACAATCTGCGCGCCGCCTATCTGCATGTGCTCGCGGATGCGCTGACCTCGGTCCTGGCGATCGTCGCGCTGACGGCGGGAAGTGTCTATGGCTGGATCTGGCTCGACCCGTTGATGGGTGTTGTCGGCGCCCTGGTGATTGCCCGCTGGTCCGCCGGCCTGATCCGAGATGCCGGCAGCGTTCTTCTCGACTACATTCCGGCCGGCGAGGACCTGCCGGAGGAGATCCGCGCCGCGATCGAGAAGGACGGCGACCGCATCATCGACCTTCACGTCTGGCAACTTGGGCCCGGCCATCACGGCGCCATCGTCTCGCTGGTGACGAAGAACCCGCAAAGCCCGTCGCTCTACCGCGACAAGCTCGCGCACCTGCACGAACTTTCCCATGTGACGGTCGAAGTCGAACGCCAGGCAGCGTGACATCGGCCCGCCGTCGGGCCTGGTTGGCGGCAGGCCGCGGCGGCCACCTGTCCTGCGCGACCGCGGGTTGTGCCAAGCTGTGGCGGGAAGTCGCAGGAAGTTGCATCTGGAACGCAAGCATCCGTTAGTTTATCGAACGTACCAAGTCGCTCTAGATCACGATGATTTTAGGTCCGATCGACCTAATCATAAACGTGATCGATTCTAATAAGTAGCGCGTGATACGGGCGGAAAACCGGACACACTTTTCCTCATCCCGTGCTAGGGAAGACGCTTGTGAACGGTACGATGCATTTTCTCAACAGTCTGGGTGTGATGGCGTTGCTGGCCATTTTCTACGGCTCGTTGCTGCGCCGGCGCATGACCGATGCACTCCGCAAGGCCGTCATGGGCGTGCTGTTCGGCGGTGCTGCGGCGATCGCGGTTCTCCAGCCGATCCATATCGGCTCCGGCGTGTTGGTCGACGCACGCAACCTCATCATCGGCTGCGCTTGCGCCTTCTTTGGACCGCTCGGCGCTTCGGCAACCCTGGTCACAGCGGCGATCGTTCGCGTCCAAGCCGGCGGCGTCGGGATTCCGGCGGGGCTGGCATCGATGATGATTGCGTATCTGATGGGAGCTGCGTGGGAGCAATCGGTGCGGTCGCGCTTAAACAGCACCCTCGTAAGCTTCCTTGCGCTCGGCGCGATGATCTCCTTGAGTCTGCTCGGGATAGTGCTGCTGCCCGCGGATGTGCGCATGAAACTTCTGTCGGAGATCGGCCTCTTCAGCATTGGCTTCAATCTTCTGGGCGCGGTCGTTCTCGGCAGCTTCATCGAAAGGGAACGGCGGCATGCGGCGCGCGAGTCGAGGCTCAGCAACGAAGCGAAGACCGATCCGCTGACCGGCCTTCTGAACCGGCGCAGCTTCCAGGAGCGGTACGAACGCCAGGTGCAGGAGCGTAACCGCACTGGTTCGGCCCTGCTGGTGGTCGATCTCGACCATTTCAAAGATGTCAACGACGCCAATGGCCACGATGTCGGCGACATCGTGCTGCAATCCGTCGGCCGCCTGCTGAACGAGACGGTGCGGCAAGGCGATGTCGTTGCCAGAATAGGCGGCGAGGAGTTCGTCGTATTCCTGCCCAACACGGAACTCGGCAACGCGAGGCTTCTGGCTGAGCGCATACGCCAGAAAGTCCAGGGAGCCGGCGTCGAGGTCGACGGCAGGCAAATCACGATCACCACCAGCGTCGGCGGGCACTGGCATCACGGCATCGTCGACCTCGCCGTGGCTCTGAAGCAGGCTGACATCGCCCTCTACCGGGCCAAGGAAGGTGGCCGCAACCGGGTGGAGTTCGGCCCGGCCGTCTGAGCGACGCGATCACGCGGCATCATCCGGATGCCGATTTTGCGGCGGCCATCCGGAGAAAACTGATCAGAGAACTGTCGCCGGAGATCGTTGCCCGTCTGCATGACTGAAGATCGTTTGCGACCCGCGCAAAGAAAAAGGGCATTCCGTTTAGGGAATGCCCTTTAGAGGTCAAGTCTTGCCCGACATCGGGCGGGGGGAGATTTGGTGTCGTCGGTCATTGTTCCGCCTTATGGGACTCGTGCACCTCGTCGTCCGCGGACGGGAAGCCGATATCCTTCAGCGTGTCGTAGGACAGGCTTTCCAGAACGACTTCATTGCGGTGCCGCTTCCAGGCGGCCCAGGCGCGGGCGCGCAGGTTGAAGAGGCCGGGCAGGGCGGACAGCCCGTGGCTCGATGACGATGAAAACTGGTTCGTAGACATTTCTGGTTCCTTCTGAGCTTCTCAAAAGGTCGCGACCATGATGGTAGATATGGCGCAACCCAATTCATCATTCAAACGAATATGTTTGATGTTTTCCATCAAACATGGTGATCGGTTGCCGCCTCACGCAACAACACTATCCGAAAGCGGCGCCGGCTGTTGTTCCGCGAGTAACAGGTCATTTCTGACCCTCGCTGGAAGTCTCGCCAATTCACGGCGGGTTTCCACCCGATTCCTGGCGATGTTGTTGGCGCGCCGCCTTGTGGCGATCCGGTCGATGAAGGACCGGGCGCGCGACAGGATGGCGAGGACCATGTCCTCATCGCCCGAGGCAAGCGCCGTGGTTTCCGGTTGAAGCCGAACGACCGTTTCTGGTTTGACGGTGGCGGCGGCCATCTGCCCGTCGGCCTTCATGTATGTGGCGTTGTCGTAAGGCGTAGTCACCAGTGTCAACGCGGACATGAGCTTCCTCCTGTTCGAGATCGCGCTGCCAATCCGGGAGCGTGAACGGGATCCGTTCCTCTGAAGTTTCGGCGGATGCGGGGAACACCGCTCCGCTTCGTTCTTCCTGCTCTGGATCTTCCTTGCAGCTTGACTATCGCTCACGCTTGATGTTCAATCAAACGAAATGAAATCATGTTATCTTTCAGATTTTCTGAATGAGGATGCCGCCATGAACATGATGTTGCGCCATGCGCTTCCGCTGCTTGAAATGGATGTGCTGAAGACCTTTGTCGCGATCGCCGAAACCGGCAACTTCACCACCGCGGCGGAGACGGTCTACCGCACGCCGTCGGCCGTCTCGATGCAGATCAAGAAGCTGGAGGAACTACTCGGCTGTACGCTTTTTCTGCGTGATGCGCGCTCGGTGTCGCTGACGCCGAAGGGGGAACTGCTGCTCGGCTTTGCCCGCCGGCTCCTGTCGCTCAACAATGAAACGGTGTCGCGCTTCCTTCTGCCCGACATGAACGGTGTGGTCAGGGTCGGTGCGCCGGAGGACGTCGGCGAGCGGATCCTGCCTGACGTGTTGAAGCGCTTTGCCGAATCCTACCCGAACGTTACCGTCGACGTCTCGATCGGCATGAGCAACGCCATGCGCAAGCGCGTGGACGAGCACCGGCTGGACATCGCCATCTTCAACAGCCTGACGGACGATGTGCCGAAGGACACGGAAATCCTGATGCAGGAAAAGCTCGTCTGGGCGGGCGCGAAATGCGGCAATGCGCATCTGCGCGATCCGCTACCGGTTTCGATGTGGGAAGATGGCTGCGTCTGGCGTGCCGATGCGGTCGAGAAGCTTTCCCGGGCTGGGCGCAAGTTCCGCGTTGCGTTCCTGAGCGCCTACACCACCGGTCAGCGGGCGGCTGTGCTTGCCGGCCTCGCCATTGCGCCGCTGCCGCGCTATCTCGTGCGAGGCGAGATGGTCCAACTTGGCGAACACGACGGTCTGCCGGATCTCGGCCACTACGACATCGGGCTCAAGGTCATCGAGGATGCGCCGGCTCCGGTGCTGGCGGTCGCTGATCATGTGCGTGCCGCCTTTGCCGAACTGCAGATGCAATAGACCCATTCAACTCATGGAAGCGTCGTTCGGGGCGCCGCGTGTTCGATCGGATGCGCGGCGCTTCGTTTTTCCGGGACTGTCGCTTCGATTCTCCAGATTGACAGACATAAGTCGCAGCTTATAATAAGCCATGACTTATGAAAATAGATTGTTCGCGGCCCTTGCCGACCCGACCCGGCGTGCGATTTTCGAGCGTGTTGCGGGACAGCGGCAGTCGGTCGCGGAGCTGGCGCGGGTGATGCCGGTGTCGCAGCCGGCGATTTCGCAGCACCTGAAAGTTCTGAAGGAAGCACAGCTTGTACGTGACGAGCGTTCGGGTGCGCGCCGGATCTATTCGATCGATCCGGAGGGGCTAGGACCGCTCCGGGCGTGGCTCGACCGCTTCTGGACCGAACAGCTTGCCGCCTTCAAGGCCGCGGTCGAGACAGCGGACGATTCCTGAAGACATCTGTCAAATCAAAGATGCAATGGGAGGAAAGCATCATGCACACGATCGAGCCGGCTCCGATCCGCAAGTCCGTCACCGTCCGCGCATCAGCGGAAAAGGCCTTTGAAATCTTCGTCAATGGCATGGGAAGCTGGTGGATCAAGGACCATAGCCTGACCGAATCCGGCCAGAAGACGGTGGTGGTCGAGGCGGTTGCCGGTGGCCGGTGGTATGAGATCGGCAATGCCGGCGAGGAGCGGGACTGGGGCCGCGTGATTGCCTGCGACCGGCCGAACCGCATCCTCTTCGCCTGGCAGCTCAACGCCGATTTCGACTTTGATCCCGCCCTCCACACCGAAGTGGAAGTTCTGTTCGAAGCGAAAAGCGAGAATGAAACGACAGTCGTCCTCGAACATCGCGAACTCGCCAATTACGGCGCCAAGGCGCAGGATGTGCGCGGCATGCTCGATTCTGGCTGGGGCGGATTGCTGGCCTCCTATGTCGCTCAAGCGGCGTAGGGCCTGAAGCGCGTCGCGTTCAACCGGACGCGTGCGACGCGCTTAGGTCATTGCTTTTATGCATGTCATTGTCCCGAAAACGTTTCACACCTTTGGGCGACATGCATTAACCCGCGCCAAACTCACCGCATGGACAACAGGGTGGTCATCACGCCCGCCTTGATCTCGATCACGGGCTTCGCTTCTAGCGCGTCTACCGGATAGCCGATGTCTTTGAGCTCGTCGCGGCTGAGGCTTTCGAGCGCTCTCAGTGTTTGCGCATGCCGATGCCGCTTGGCAAAGGCGGCCCCAACGCTTGCGAACCGTTCTGCGAGAGCGTGGACGAAATCTCCGGTGTGGCCTGCGTATCCGGAGTGGTATTCTGCGGTAGCCATTTCGGCCTCCATCTTCGAACTGATGAAGGGACTTGCCATGGCCGCGTTTTACCGCTGTTCAGGCGGCTGTGAAATGCGGGTGAGGCCGAAGGGGACAAGCGCTAAATCTGCGTTAAATCGAGCGTAATCAATGCTAACGTGGCTCGTATTTTTCTCAAGTGGAGCCAGCGCATGCGCATTCGGTTGCTCGGGGAGCTCTCCGTCTTTTCGTCGTCGGATCAACCGGTTCGGTTCACGACGCGCAAGACCGCGCTCGTCTTTGCCGCCCTGGTCCTGGCGGGCCGTCGCGGCGTGCGACGCGCCCTGCTGGCCGATGGCTTCTGGCCGGGACGTGGCGAGGCTCAGGCGCGCAATAGCCTGCGCCAAGCGCTCGTCGACATCCGGCGCGCTTTCCCGGCCGGCAACAGTACTGCGATCGAGATCGAGTCCGACCTCGAGACGGTCAGGCTCGCCGCCGCCTCCGGCGAGGCCGACCTTTGGGTCTTCGATCACCTGATCGAGCAGGGCGGGGTCCGTAGCCTTGCGGCCGCGGCCGAGCTTTACCGCGGCGATCTCCTCTCCGAGACCTCGATTCCCGACGAGCTCGAACAATGGTTCCAACCGGACCGTGGCAACTACCGGCAGAAGGCGTTGCAGCTCGTTGATCGGTTGAGCCGTGAGCTGAACGCTGGCGGCGACGTGGCGGGCGAGCAGGTCTGCGAGCGCCTGGCGGAACGGCTGCTGGCCTCCGAACCCGCCGCCGAGGAAGCGCACCGCGCCATGATCCGGATCTATCAGCATCGCGGACAAGCCAATGCCGCCATGCGGCAATATCTCCTCTGCCGCGAAGCGCTAGGGCGCGAACTCGGCGTCGAGCCGGAAGCGACGACACGGGCGCTGATCGAGACGCCCCCGGAAGCGCCGCCGCCGGAGTCATCCGCCGCTGTGAAAAGTGACACGCCGGTTGCGGTGCCCCGCGAAAGGGAGCAGCCCTCCGTCGTCGTCATGCCGTTCGATAATCTGAGCAGCGAAGAGGACGACTATTTCGTCGATGGCGTCGTCGAGGAGATCACGGCGGCGCTGTCGCGCGTTCGGGATTTCTTCGTGATCGCCCGCCAATCGGCCTTCACCTACAAGGGCCGCTTCATCGATGTGCGCGAGGTCGGGGCCGAGCTCGGTGTGACCTACGTGGTGGAGGGCACGGTTCGGCGCGGTGGCGACCGTCTGCGCATCTCCGTGCAACTGGTCGACGCGGAGTCGCGCAAGCAATTGTGGTCGGATCGTTACGAGGGGGTGAGCGCGGATCTGTTCGAGTTCCAGGACCGCATCGCCGCCCAGGTCGCCGGAGCCATCCATCCGGCCGTGCGCCACGCGGAGATTGAATCCGCGACGCGCAAGCCGCCCGCGAATCTCAGGGCGTACGACCTGGTGATGCGTGCCTTCCCAAAGCTCTGGGGCCAGAATGCCGTAGCAATCGCGGAGGCGATGAAGACGCTCGAGGAAGCGCTCAAACTCGACCCGAAATATGGCCGCGCACATGCGCTGCTTGCCTGGTGCCACGCGCTGAACATCACCTATCTCTGGTCGCCGAACCAGGCTGCCGAGTTGCAGGCGACGCTTGATGCCGTCGATCGGGCATCAGGCCTTATCGAGGACGACCCGACGGCGCTGACCGCCTGCGGGGCAGCGGTCAGCCTTTCTGGCGATCAGCAAAGGGCGGCAGCGCTGATCGAGAGCGCGCTCGCACTCGATCCGAACAATGCCTGGGCCTGGACCCGGTTCGGCTGGGTCGGCGTCTACCGGGACGAGGCTGCCGAGGCGCAGGAGCGGTTCGAGCGGGCGATACGGCTGAGCCCGCTCGATCCCTTCCTGTTCAACATGCGCATGGGGCTCGGGGCTGCCCACGCGCTCGCCGGCCGGTTTTCCGAGGCGGTCGCGATCGCCCGGGACGTGGTCACGCGCCATACGAACGTGACCTGGGCCTATCGTCAGTTGGCGGCCTGGGCCGCCATGAACGACGACATGAAGACCGCCCATTGGGCGGCCGAGCGGTTTCTCGCCATTCAGCCCGACTACACGATCGCCAAATACATCGCGCTTCCTTCGCTGCGCGACGTCAGCCGGTTCCGCGAGACGATGGCGGAAGGCATGAAGAAGGCGGGGCTGCCGGAGAATTAGGGCTAGCAGTCGCGGTCGCAGCAGCCACGGCGCTTGTCGAAATAGCCGGTTCTATTTCGCCGGCAGACGCCGCTTGACGATCGCGGCATGGAAACGGCACCCATGGATCAGCCCGGCATCGTTGAAATCGTAGGTCGGATTGTGCAGCGGCGCGGAGTCCTTGCCGTTTCCGAGGAAGACGAAGCAGCCGGGAACGTGTTCGAGGAAGCGGGCGAAATCCTCCGAGCCGGTCATCGGCTCGCGGGCCGTGGCGATATGATGCGGTTCGAACACGGTTCTTGCGGCGGCGAAGGCTTCGTCGACCAGGGCGGCATCGTTGAGAAGGGGCACGAATTCGCGCGTATAAGTCACCTCGGCGGAGACGTTGTAGGTCAGCGCCGTGCCTTCCGCGATCACGCGCATCTGCTTCTCGATCTCGGAACTGACTTCCGGCCGGAAACTCCGGGCATCGCCAAGAACGCGGGCAAGGCCTGGCAGGGCGTTGCGTGTCCCGTCGGTGATGAACTCCGTGACCGAGACGACGCCGATATCTGCGGGACTTAAGCGGCGCGAGACGATCGTCTGCAGGTTCGTGACGAGGGCGCAGGCGGCAACCAGCACCTCGTTGCCGGCATGCGGACGCGCGGCATGGCCGCCGACGCCCTTGAGAACGATTTCAAAGTTGTCTTCAGCCGACATCATGGCGCCGGCACGCGTCTCGAAATGGCCAACCGGAAGCCCCGGCATGTTGTGCAGCCCGTAGATTTCCTCGAACGGAAATCGCTCCATCAGACCATCGTCAAGCATGGCGAGCGCGCCCTTGCCCCATTCCTCTGCTGGCTGAAAAATGAAGCGCACGGTACCGTCGAAGCCACCGTGTTCGGCGAGCAGCTTTGCAGCGCCCAGCAGCATTGTCGTGTGGCCGTCGTGCCCGCAGGCATGCATAACGCCCGGGTTTTGCGAACGATACTCAGCCGTTCCCTGTTCCGGAATGCGCAGCGCGTCCATGTCGGCGCGAAGCGCAATGGCGCGGTTGCCGCTGCCGCGACGGAGCGTGCCGACGACGCCGGTGCCGCCGATGCCCTCGGCGACATCAAGCCCGAACTCCCTGAGCTTCGCTGCGACGAAGGCGGAGGTCCGCTTCTCCTCGAAACCGAACTCCGGATGGGCGTGAAGATCGCGCCGCCATCCCGTCATTTCCCGTTCGAGCATCGCGAGATCGGTCATCGGATCTTTCCTTCAGCGGCTAGGCGTTGGATGACATCGAGCAGGACATTGGCTCCGGCGACGAGATCGGTGTCGGCCGTATATTCGCGCGGGTTGTGGCTAATGCCGCCAACGCTCGGCACGAAAATCATTGCCGCTGGTGCAATCCGCGCGATCATCTGCGCGTCATGGCCGGCGCCGGAGGTCATCCGTTTCGAGGCGAGGCCGCGCCCGCGGGCTGCCTCCTCGATGATCCCGACAATCCTTGCGTCGAAGGTCACCGGCTCAAACCGCGCCAGGCGCTCGGTCGAAATCGTCATGTTCTCGGCCGTCGCCAAGTCTTGCAGATAGGCGGCGAGCGCGGCTTCCTCCGCTTTCAGCCGCTCCGCGTCGGGATCGCGCAGATCGACCGTGAAGGTGGCGCGCGCTGGGATCACATTGATGGCGTTCGGCTCGAAGGCGATACAGCCGACGGTGGCGACGGTCGGCGTATTGGACGCCGTTGCGCGGTCGTGCAGGAAGCCGATCACGCGGGCGGCCGCGTAGCCGGCATCGCGCCGCATCGACATCGGTGTCGTGCCGGCGTGGTTGGCGACGCCCTCGATCGTAATCCTCTGCCAGGAAATGCCCTGCAGGTTCTCGACGGCTCCGATCGGCACGCCTTCGCGCTCCAGGACCGGGCCTTGTTCGACATGGAGCTCGACATAGGCATGCGGCTTCGAAAAGCCCGGCCCATCCGCGCCGGCATAGCCGATGCGGCGCAATTCCTCGCCAAGTATGCTGCCGTCGGTGCCAACCGTCGCAAGCGCCTCGTCGAGGGAAAGCCCGCCGGCATAGACCAGCGACCCCATCATGTCGGGGGCATAGCGCACGCCTTCCTCATTGGTAAAGGCAGCGATGGCAATCGGGCGGCCGAGGGCGGCGCCGGCCTCCCTCAGCGTCTGGATCGCCTCCAGGCCGGATAGCACCCCGTAGCAGCCGTCGTAAATGCCGGCGTCGATGACGGTATCGATATGCGAGCCGATGAGAACGGGCGCCTTCTCGGCGTTGCCGGCCTCGCGCCACACGCCGAAGATATTGCCGATGCGATCGACGGCGATCTCCAGGTCCGCCTCGCGGAGCCACCGGACAAGCTGATCCCGACCGGCCTTGTCTGCGTCCGAGCCTGCGAGCCGCGTCAGCCTGCCGTCGCCGTCGCGGCCGACTTCGCCGAGGGCGTGGATACGGCTGAGCAGCCGGTCCGCATTGATTGAAACGGCGCTCATGCTGTCGCTCCCTGTGCCTGCCGGCGACCGATGACCTCCGCCGGGGCCATGCCGACAAGCTCGGCATAACGCTCCGGGTCGGTGGCGCCCTCTGTGTTGAAAAGCAGGACGCGCGACGTTTCATCGAGACCGACCGCTGCCCGGATGGCGGGGGTGGTCGCCGCCCGCACAAGCCCCGCCAGTCCCGCGCCGCCGCTTTCTCCCGCGACAATCGCTGGATCGTTGCCGGAGGGGCGCGCCAGCCGGTTCATCGCGGCAATCGCGTCCTGCTCGTCGACGGTCATGAAGACGTCCGCGACGTGCTTGAGCACCCGCCAGGCGACAAGCGAGGGATCATAGCATTCGAGCATGGCCATCACCGTCGGCTCGCCATAGGCGATCTTCACGGGATGCCCGGCACGCGCCGTCTCGAAGATGCAGGCGGCGCGCACGGGGTCGACGACGGTGAAGATCGGCCGCCGGTCGCCGAATGTCAGCGCGAGATGACCGCTGACGGCTGCGGCGACGCCACCAACGCCAGCCTGCACGAAGACATGCGTCGGCGGTTCCGGCAGGCGACGCAGCGCCTCGCGGACCATTGCCGTATAGCCCTGCATCACCAAGCCGGGAATGCGCTCGTATCCCACCCAGGACGTGTCTGAGACGATCGTCCAGTGGTTTTCGGTCGCGATCCGCGCCGCTTCGGCAACGGTATCGTCGTAGGTGCCGTCGACGCGTACCATCTCGGCGCCGAAGCGGGAGATCGCCTCCACGCGGGCCTCGCTGACGCCGCCATGTACGAAAATCACCGCCTTCGCGCCAACGAGTTCGGCTCCCTGCGCCACCGAGCGGCCGTGATTGCCGTCGGTCGCGCAGGCGAAGGTCATCGTCGCAGCCACCGCCTTCACATCCGGCGAATGCAGTTCGGCAATCTCGACCACCCGCCCGAGGCGCCGTTCCGCCTCTTCCAGCACCAGCCTGATCACCGCATAGGCGCCACCGAGCGCCTTGAAGCTGCCGAGACCGAGACGATGGCCCTCATCCTTGATGTGGACGGCGCCGACGCCAAGCGCGGCGGCCTGCGCCGGCAGGGAATGCAGCGGCGTTTCGGCGTGATTGGCGCGGTGCGCGAGGAAGCGTTCGACCGTTTCCGCCGCGCTTTCGCCGAGGGTTTCGGCGTCGACCGGGGCGAGCGGCGCGTTGTGGCTGGGAAGGGTGTTGAGGAGAAACATGGCCGACCTCGTTCAAAAGCTGGCGAAGATATATTGCATATCCGACGAAAATTGCGCTGTATTTGAAGATGCAGGTTGCAAGTTTGTTTCGTGAGGAGCCCCTTGGCAAAACCGAGCCGCGAAATTGCCCTCGATTCCTTCGACCTGGCGATCCTGAAGATCCTGCAGCGAAACAATGCGACGCCGCAGCGCACAATCGGCGAGGCGGTCAATCTCTCAGCGCCGGCGGTGCAGCGGCGGATCAAGCGCATGGAGGAGGCGGGTGTCATCGCGGCCAATTGCGCCATCGTCGATCCGGCCAAGGTCGGCCGGCCGATCACGATCTTTGTCGAGGTAGAGGTGATCAGCGAGACGGCCGAATTGATCGACGCGGCAAAGGCGGAGTTTTCGGCCGCGCCGGAGGTGCAGCAATGCTACTACGTCACCGGCGAGGCGGATTTCATCCTGGTCATCGTCGTCGCCACCATGGCCGATTACGAGGCGCTGACGCGGCGGCTCTTCTTCGGCAACACCAACGTGAAAAAATTCCGCACCTTCGTCGCCATGGACCGGGTGAAGGTGGCGCTGACGGTGCCGCTTTGAGATCCTACGGCGCCGCGCGGGGAAGAGTGATGGCGGCTATTCCCGGCTGCGGCGCCTTCTGCGGCCGCCACCTTCGCCATCGTCCGTCAGCACCTTTCGCTCCGGCAGCGCAACCACTTCGGCGAGCTTCGGGAAGGCGTCGACCTTGTTGGGCATCGCCATGGCGTTGACGAAGTGCTCCTGAAATTTCGATTCAAGAGCCGTCTCTATCTTCTCGATTTTCCTCACCGTTTCCTCGATCTCGCGGCGATGGCCGCGATTGAGGAGCGCCATAAGCGCGCCGGTGCCGGCGGCGTTGCCGACCGCCTTCACCTCGGTAAGGTCGCAGTCCGGGATGAGGCCCAGCACCATGGCGTATTTCGGATCGATGAAGGAGCCGAAGGCGCCGGCGAAGCGGATCGTGTCGACATGGGTAACACCCTGCTTTTCCATCAAGAGCTTGATGCCGGCATAGAGCGCGGCCTTGGCAAGCTGGATCGCGCGGATGTCGTTCTGCGTGACGGTGATGCGTTGGTCGCCTTCGTGCAGAAGGTAGGAGAAGGTGCGGCCGTTCGGCACGATGCGCGGGCTTTTCGCGGCCATGGCGCCGTCGACGACGCCATCCTGCGAAATGATGCCGGTCAGATACATCTCTGCGACGACCTCGATGATCGCCGAGCCGCAGATACCAGTGACGCCGACCGCCGCGGCGGCCTCCGCAAAGCCTTCCTCGTCCGACCACTTGTCGACGCCGATCACGCGGAAGCGAGGCTCCAGCGTCTCGGGATCGATGCGCACACGCTCGATCGCACCGGGGGCAGCGCGCTGGCCGGAGGAGATTTCCGCGCCCTCGAAGGCCGGGCCGGTCGGCGAGGAGGCAGCGACGACACGTTGCCGGTTGCCGAGCACGATCTCGGCGTTGGTGCCGACATCGACAAGCAGCATCATCTTGT
This sequence comes from Sinorhizobium terangae, assembly GCF_029714365.1. Lineage (NCBI taxonomy): Bacteria > Pseudomonadati > Pseudomonadota > Alphaproteobacteria > Hyphomicrobiales > Rhizobiaceae > Sinorhizobium > Sinorhizobium terangae. Next base: position 1,807,396 of record NZ_CP121659.1, on the reverse strand, counting down.
CCTGCCGGTGCGGACCTTCCGAAAGCGTCGCACCGGCGGCGTCCGCCCCGACATGGCCTGCAATGCAGGGCAGCATGTAGAGCCTAGCGCCGCGATTGACCTCGATGTCGATCTCGTGCGCCCAATATTGCAGCGCGCCGGAAACGGCGAGCGCGAAGGGCGCCTGGCCGAGTTCCGTCGGGTCGATGCCGAGGAAGAGGTGATGCATGATCGGGTTGCCGACGACCACCATGTCGAGGATGTCGTGGCGGTCGACCTGGCCCTCGGTGCAAACCTTGCCGATCAGGCCGTTCACCGCCTCGCGCACCGCCTTGGTCATTGCCTCGCGGCCGTCCGGGTTCATCATCACATAGGAGACGCGGCTCATCAGATCCTCGCCGAAGCGGATCTGCGGGTTCGACGCGCCCGAGGAGGCGACGATGCGACCGGAGAGGAGCGACACCAGATGCATGGCGATCGTCGTCGAGCCGATGTCACACGCGACGCCATAGGCCTCGTTCTTGAGGCCCGGCCAGAGGCCAACGATGAAAGGCCGCGAGGAATCCATGTCCCGGTGGATCGCGGCGGTGACCGCCCAGTTGCCCTTGCGCAGGATGCCTTGCACCTGCGGGATCAGATGCGGCGCGATCAGCAGATCCTTCCAGCCCCAGTCCTTCTCCAGCATGGCTTTCAGCCGGTCGAGGTCGCCGAGCGGCTTGTGCATGTCCGGTTCATCCACTTCGACATAGCAAAGCTGAACGGCGGCATTGCGCTCGATGACCCGGTCGGTTGCGGCCTTTCGCACCACCTGCGCATTGATGACGGTGTCCTGCGGCACGTCGATGACGAGATCGCCGAGAATCTGGGAGGAGCAGGAAAGGCGGCGGCCGTCCGGCAGTTCGCGGACGCTGGCGTAGCGCTGCTCCTTCGGGCCGATCGGCGAGATGTGGTCGTTCGACGAGACGATCTTGTGCTTGGCGAAATTGCCTTCCTGCACGGAAACCTGGCAGCGCCCGCAGGTCGCACGTCCGCCGCACACGCTTTCGACATAGACCCCAAGGGAGCGCGCGGCGTCGAGTATCGGCGTGCCAACCGGGAAGCGGCCACGCTTGCCCGACGGCATAAACAGCACCAGAGGATCCTTTTGCGCGGCTTCGGTCATATTGGTCTCGATCTCGGAAGTGCCTTCGATGCGCATGCTCAAGTCTCTCGTCAGGTCCGCTTCATCTTGGAAGCGAGGCGCGGGTAAACGGTTTCAGACTGCACCGGAATGGTGCCCGATAGTTGTCCAATCCCGACATGGAACGATCTGTGAGCATCATTTCCCGGGGGCGCTTTTTTGCGGGGCGCAGCAAAGGTCAGGATTTCTTGCGCGACAGGCGACGGGCGTTACTGCGCACGCGCTTGCCATAGGGCCTGAGTGCGGCCGACGCAATCGCTGTTGCGTGACCGGATACCTTGCCGCCCATCATCATCCGCATCGTGTTGTCGAAGGAGGCCTTCCAGAGCGCGACATTGACGGCGACGAAGCTATCGGCCGTGGCCGCAACCTTCTCGGAGATCATGCGGTAGAGTTCGGCCAAATCCTGCGTCTTGCCCGTGAGCGCGGCTATTTGCATTTCCTGCACCCGAAGCGCGATCACGAAAGGGGCGCCGAACCAGAGTGTGGCGGTGTCCAGGCGAAGACGGCGTGGTGTCATAGGTGCTCTCCACTCTTGCGCTGCCGGATGGCGGCGCTGAAATCCATTGCTATGGCGTCCCGGCAAGCTTCACGACTGCGAATGCATAAGCAAGCGCTGCTGCCAACAGGACCGAGCTACCCCAGAAGCAAACGTTGATGACCCGTTCCTGTGGTCCGAGATCGACTTTCCTCGTGGCGGTGGCGACCAGTATGACCATAAGCACGGCAGCGGTTATGAACCAGACCGGCAGAACATAGGTCCGGAGAGCTGCATAGAACCGTTGAAACTCGGCCGCATCGTCAACAGCGCATACCTGGCGATGACGACCAAAGGGAGAAGGACGGCAAAGAGGCGCAGACGGCTTCTGATCGTCTTTCTCCCTTTCAGATGCGGTTTGGCAACTCGCCTTATTCGGCCCTTGCGCCAGCACCGGCGCGAGCCGCGCGGCCGCCACGACGTCCACCGCCGCCGGCAGCCGGTTGAGCAGCAGCCACGGCATGTCCGCCTTCGGCCGGCTTGTGGTCGCGGTAGGTCATGATCCAGTTGGTGCAGTTCGCGTCGGTGCCGTTCAAGACGTTGGCGGCGCGCACGGCTTCCATTTCCTGCGGACGGCAGGGGTTCATGATCGCCGAGGTCATGCCGGCGCCGATCACCATCGGGATGAAGCCGGCGTTGATGCCGTGGCGGTGCGGCAGGCCGAAGGAGATGTTGGAGAGGCCGCAGGTGGTGTTGACCTTCAGTTCCTCGCGCAAGCGGCGCAGAAGCGCGAAGACCTGCCGGCCGGCATCTCCCAGGGCTCCGATCGGCATTACGAGCGGATCAACGACGATGTCGTGCGGCTTGATGCCGTGATCCATCGCGCGCTCGACGATCTTCTTGGCGACGGCGAAGCGCACGTCCGGGTCCATGGAAATGCCGGTCTCGTCGTTGGAGATCGCCACGACCGGGACGTCGTATTTCTTGACGAGCGGCAGGATCGCTTCGAGCTTCTCTTCTTCGCCGGTGACGGAGTTCACCAGCGGCCGGCCCTTGGCAACGCGCAAGCCCGCCTCGATCGCGGCGGTGACGGAGCTGTCGATCGAAAGCGGCACGTCGACGAGGCCCTGGACGATCTCCAGTGTCTTGACGAGCAGCGGCGGCTCGGTCTCGTTCGGGTTGACAGCTGTCACGCCCGCGTTGACGTCGAGCATGGTGGCGCCGGCGGCGACCTGCTCCAGCGCGTCCTTGATGACGGTCTCGAAGTTGCCTTCGATCATCTCGGCGGCGAGCTTCTTGCGGCCGGTCGGGTTGATGCGTTCGCCGATGACGCAGAAAGGCTGGTCGAAGCCGATGACGATTTCGCGGGTGGCGGAAGCGACGATGGTGCGGGTCATGTAAGATCCTTGATCCTGAGCGTGGGGCTATTTAATAGGCCCCGTCTTCGTTTGTAAGGCGCTCGACGGGCCGAAGCGCCGGTTTTCCTCTGATATCGAACGGAAGTGGGCGTCCTAGTGCGGGTGATGCGCCGCAGCCTCCGCCATTTTCTGCTGGTCTTCCTCGACGCCCTCGCGGAGATGTTCGAGCCGCTCGGCAACCATCGCATCGCTCGGCAGGCTTTCGCGCCTCCAGGGCTTGCGGCCCTTGAGGACGCCGGACTCATGCACGATCTCGGCGACATATTCTTCCTGGCGATAGGCCATGACGTGGACGCCCGAGACGCCCTCGATCTCCTTCACCTCGTTGATGATGTCGATGCAGAGCTGCTTGCCTTCCTTCTTCTGGTCCTGCGCGCCTTCCAGCCGTGTAATGACGCTGTCGGGAATGTGGATGCCCGGCACGTTGGAGCGGATCCAGCGGGCGGTCTTGGCGGAGGCCATCGGCCCAACGCCGACAAGGATGAAGCACTTCTCGTGCAGGCCGAGATCGCGGACCTTCTTCATGTATTCGCGGAACATCGGCACGTCGAAGCAGTACTGGCTCTGCACGAACTGCGCGCCGGCCTCGATTTTCTTGGCGAGCCGGTACGGGCGGAAATCGTAAGGCGGCGCGAAGGGGTTGATCGCGGCACCCAGGAAGACGTGCGGCGGCGTCGTCAGCTTGCGTCCGGACAGGAACTTCGCATTGTCGCGCATGACGCGGACCGTTTCGAGCAGCGACATGCAGTCGAGGTCGAAGACGGGCTTGGCGCCGGGCTGGTCGCCGGCCTGCACGCCGTCGCCGGTCAGGCACATGATGTTCTGCACGCCCATGGCGGAGGCGCCCAGCACGTCGCCCTGGATGGCGATGCGGTTCTTGTCGCGGCAGGCGATCTGCATGATCGGCGCATAGCCCATGCGCGTCAGCAGCGCACAGATGCCGACTGACGACATATGGCAATTGGCGCCGGAGGCGTCGACGGCGTTGATGCCGTCCACCCAGCCATCGAAGATCGCCGCGCGTTCATAGACGTCCTCGGGATTGGCGCTGTCCGGTGGGTTGAGTTCGGCGGTCACGGCGAATTCGCCGCGGCGCAGCACGCGCTCCAGCCGTCCGCGCGAGGAGTGGCCGGGTAGGGGATCGAGCGGCGCGCCAGGATCGTGAGGATTGATATCCGGGCTCATTGCTGCTGGCCTTCCTTCTTTGCCGCTTCGCGGGCGGCCGCGGCTTCCGCCGTCACCCGCAACCAGGACGAGGTTTCGCGCAGCGACTGGTTGACCGGCTTCTGCACATTCATGATTGCGTTACCCTTCACCATGTTCTGCGAGCCCTTCCACGCCTGCACCCAGACGCATGGCATGTCCGGCTCCACCTCGCAATTGCCGTTGGCGCGCACGCCGCCACAGGGGCCGTTCCTGAGCTGCTTTGGACAGTTCATCGGGCAGGACATGCCTGTCGACGAAAGCGCGCACTGGCCGCACATGCGACAGTCGAAGAGGAAGCCCTTGACGTGGCGCTCGACGAAGGTCACGGGCCTTTCGACTCGATTGTAGCCAAGCGTTTTCCACAGCGGATGGAGCAGCAGGAACATGTCGGCGAAACGGTTGTAGAACCATTCGAGGAAGCGCGAATTGCGCACGGCCCAGAGCCGAACGGTATATTTGTGGCGCGAGCGGCGGCTCGGCGACACGCCCTGTGGGGTATAGGCGCCAGTCGCCGCCTTCTTGGCGGGCTGGGCGTTGCCGGTGACGACTTTCGGGTCAGGCATTGTCCCGGCCTCCCGCCTTGACGAGTGCGACCAGGCGCTCCCGGTCGTAGGCGGCTTCGAGTTCCGCCGCCGCCTTGTCGGCCTCCGCTTCCAGATCGTCGGACACCGGGACCGGATCTGCCTTGCGCCATTCGGCAAGGTAGTCATCGGTCTCGGCGGCGCCGGTGCGCATCGCGCACATGTCGATTGCTTCCGTGAAGCGCAGCGACAGTTCGCGTTTGGCGCTTTTGCGACCCTGTTTGATGATGACCTGGGCGGGAATGTCGCGCCAGTAGACGATAATGCGATCTGCCATAGGATTCCTGTTCTCCTCTAGACCCGACAATGCGCATGTCGATCCGCCGTCGCTCACCTTGCCACGACGTTGGATATGTCCAAAAACGACGCTCCCCAATCGTGTATCCGAGTGGGTTCGCATTCGTCGCGATTGGCCCCCCGCGCGTGCTTTTAGTGGATATGAAAATATTGGCGACCGCGGGCGTCGCGCGGAAGACCACCGTCGCGCACGGGACAGAGCGCCACGGAACAGCGGGCTGCCTAGCTCGTTTAGAGCTTGAGGGCTCTGAGCATGCGTGACGGGAATCTGCTATCAATCGTGGTGCTGGCGATCATCGTCGCAATCCTAGTGTTCGCCGTCTTGGCGCTCATGGAGTGATGACGGCTTTCCGCTGCGCCGGGCGGCTCATCAGACGCGCAAGGGACGCTGTAGCACATTAAATTGATGCATGTTTTTGTCCGTGCAACGGTTACTGCTCAGGGAAAGCACGTATGAGTGTGCACCGGCGACCTCAATAGCCTGAGCTTCCGCCACCCATGCCACCACCTCCCATGCCGCCACTTCCCGAGGAACCGGCGCTGCCGGCCTGACTGGGCGGAGGAGGGGCTGTGTTCTGGCTGGTTTGATTGGTCTGGCTGGTCGTGCATCCCGCGACCGCCAGGAGCGCTGTCGCAATCGCGACGACGAGAGATTTGCGGTCCATGGTCTTCTCCAATCATGGAGGCTGTGACGAAGCCCGCAATACTCCGCCACTTGCTGGTCAAAAACATGGCACCGCGCAGGCGCTGAGCAATGGCGCGCCCAAAGGATCGCGCACCGCATGATTCCTCAGATTGGCTAGGCCGCGTCCACGACGGCTGTCGCCGCGCGATTTCGGTCAAGTTCGACCAGTACCCGCAGGGCCGCCTCTGCCTCTTCTTCAGTGAGACCTCCGAGGATCTGATCGGCAAACACCACCGGCACGCCGGTCACATTGTCCCACACAGTCCAATGGTCGGTCGGATCGAGAATGAGTTCATAGCGCTCTTGTGACATTGCGTTCCCCCAGTTTCTCACCCTGTTTATCCGATTCGGCGTCGCAGGCCATTCCAAACACAGGTCGAGAGCGGCGGATGGTAGCATTGGCGCGAGGAAGCTGCGACATCGATCGGCCGCTTCCGCCGTCGGAGGGCTCTCCCGGCGCACTCTCCGTGAGTGCCGAACCGTCAGCACACGAGGCTTAAGCATCGTACATCCACGGCTAAGAGGCTCGACAGAGGGTCCGCGGCCCCCCTATCGGCACTATTCAGAGGTCGCGAAGATCGAGCTCCGTCGCCAGCATGTCGAGAAAGGCGCGGACTTTGGCGGGCATCGTTCGCCCCTCCTTCCAGAGAGCATGGATCGGCACGGGTACCGACTCGAATGACTCGAGCACGATTTCGACCTGCCCTTGATCGACCAGCCGCCTGATCTGCCACAGGGGAGAGTAGCCAAGCCCAAGACCCTGAGATACGGCCGCATAGATCGAAATCATCGAATCGACACGCAAGGGACCGGTTACCTTCACCGCGCGCGGTTTTCCGTCGATTTCGAACATCCACTCACCGAAGCGTTGGCCGACAGTACGCAGGATGCAATGGTGATTGGCGAGGTCGGAAGGGTGACGCGGGCGGCCATGCCGATCGAGGTAGGAGGGGGCGCCGAAGACCACGCGCCGCAGTTTCCCAAGTCGTCTCGCCCGCAGGTTCGAGTCCGGCAATTCGCCGATGCGGACCACCAGATCGATGTTTTCTGCCGCCAGGTCCACAAAGGCATCCGATAGCAGCAGGTCCACCTCTACGTCGGGATAGCGGTGCATGTAGCGAGCGACAATCGGCATCAGGAATTCCGGCCCGAACAGCACCGGCGCGCCGAGCCGGAGAATGCCGGACGGTTGTATCCGACGGTTCGCGGCTTCGAGCTTTGCCTGCTCAAGTTCTTCGATTGCCGGTTTGATGCGTTGATAGAAGGTCATGCCCGCTTCACTCGGCTTCGAGCGGCGGGTCGTTCGATGTACGAGTTCGACGCCGACCGACGCCTCGAGGGTAGCCAGCGACCGGCTCACCGACTGAAGCGACCGGTTAAGGTGTCGCGCGGCAGTCGTGAGGCTTCCGTGTTCGACGATCGCCAGAAAGGCCTCGTAGTCTTCCAACCTGTCCATGATTTTACCGAGTTTCGAGATAGTGTGTCTCGCATTGTCAATATTGTCTCGCGTAATGGCAAGATCATATCTTCTCGGTCACAGAAGCACTCGTATAAGGAGCACACAAAGTGACCGCTACATACCCGACCGTGCTCGTAATCGGTGCGACCGGCAGGTTCGCAGGTCTAGTCATACCGGAACTCGTCCGTCGCGGAGCAAGAGTCCGGGCTCTCATCCGCGATCCGGCCAAGCTCGGCGCCGCGAAAGGCTCAGGGCTTTCGGAGGTGGTGATCGGTGATCTGCGAAATCGGGACAGCCTCGATGAAGCCGTCCGTGGCGTCGTTGGCGTCTTTCACATCGGACCCGCCTTCGCGCCGGACGAGGCTGCGCTGGGCGTCACGCTGATCGAGGCGGCGAAGAGGGCAGGTGTCCAAAAGTTCGTCTTCTCCTCGGTCGCCCAGCCGGCGAACATTCGTCTTAAGAACCATGCAAGCAAGATACCGGTCGAGGATGCGCTCTATTCTTCCACTTTGGATTACACGATCCTGCAGCCGGTCAACTTCATGCAGAACATTGCATCGGCCTGGCCGTCGATCGTCGAAACCGGCGTCTTTTCCGAACCCTTTCCAAAGACGGCGAAGGTCGCGCGCGTCGACTATCGCGATGTGGCGGAGGTTGCCGCCATTGCGCTCACGAGTGATCGCTTGTCCTTTGCGTCGCTGGAACTCGCTGCCGAGGGGCGACCGACTCGGGAAGAGATTGCGGCTCTCATGTCCGAGGCGCTGGGGCGTCCGATCGCCGCTGGTGAGCCAAGCTTTGAGACATGGGCGAAAGCCATCCGCCACGGCTACACCGATCGCGAACTGGCCCTCCTGTCCAAGGTGCATGAGCATTATGCGCTCTATGGCCTCGGCGGAAACAGTCTGACGCTCCGAGCAGCGCTCGGCCGCGAGCCGCGGTCGCTGCGAGGATATGTAGAGGAACTGGCGTGCCAGGCCGCATGACCGGATTTATCACCGACATATTTGAAGCAACTGAAGGATTTTCGAATGCTTACGCTCGTGCGCAATTCAGTGACGATCAAGAAACTTCCCTCGCGCTATGCGGTCGTCCTCATGCCTCTGATACTTTCGGTGCTCATGTCCGGAATCGTGTCGGCGGTATCGACGCTGATGAATGCCGGGTGGGATCGCTTCACCGCGACCTGGCCGCACGCCTGGGGTGCGTCGTGGCTCATTGCCTTTCCCAGTTTGATGCTGCTGCTTCCGGTCGTTCGCCGGATCGTTGGAGTGTTCGTCGAGCAGCGGGCCTGAATTCGATCCAAAACTCAAGCGTCGATCAGTGACCGCGTCAGGTCGCCGTAGCCGGTGAAGCGATATTCGTATTCGAGGCCGAGCCTTTCAGCGGCGCGGCGGGCCTTTTCCTGTAGCGCCTTGTCCTCCACCTGCGAGAGGTAGACGAGCTTGCGGTAGTGCCCGAAATACATGTCGCGCAGTTCCGGATGGCGGTCGAGGCCGAGCGGTTCGATCACGAAGGCCTCGAACTGGCGGGCGAGGAAGTCGGTGAGGAAGAAGGCGCTGAGGTCGTCGTCCCAGCGCTTTGCGAAATCGGCGTTGCCGGCGAAGAAGGAATAACAGTGCGGCCCGGGAATGCGTGTCACGCCTTCCTCCTCGCAGAGCCGATCAAGTTCACCGCCGGTGCCGCAATCTGCATAGGCGATGAAGATGCGCTCGAAGCCCTCATCACGCGCCCGGGCGATCGCCTCGCGAAGGCCCGGTGTGATCTTTTCCGGAGTATTGTGCCAGATGGCGGGGAGGCAATGGAGATCGATGTGATCGAGCCCGTTGGCCTCGCAGATGGCAAGGATTTCGCGCGCGATCGCTCCACAACCAATGACGTGAACTTTCTTCGGTTGTGCACGTTCTCTTGCCGACGGTCTGTTTTCCATCTTTATTCCGCCTTGCAGCAACATGAAGGAATCATTGTCATGACGACAAAAACTCTCGCGACGATCGCCGCCCTCCTGGTGGCCCTGACAACCCTGAGTTCCTGCGCCAACACGATACGCGGCATGGGACAGGATACGGCAAACGCCGTGAACGCGACACAGGGGGCCGGCCACAGGGTCGCCAAGGCCGCCAACTGACCTCCGACCAGCAGGACGGGCGCCCCTGAGAGTGGCGTCGTTCCTAGCTGCCCCTGAATATAGGAAAGCCGGCTGCGGTGTTCATCCACGCAGCCGGCTTCTTTTTTAAAGAGACTTCTAATCTCAGCCGGCTGCCAGTCGGTTGTGCTTGCGCTTCATGAAGTCCTTGGCAGTCTCGACGGCGACGGCGGCATCGCGGCAATAGGCGTCTGCACCGACGGCCTTGCCAAATTCCTCGTTGAGCGGCGCGCCGCCGACGAGAACGACGTAGTCGTCGCGGAGGCCCTTTTCCTTCATCGTGTCGATAACGACCTTCATGTAGGGCATCGTGGTCGTCAGCAGGGCCGACATGCCGAGGATATCCGGCTGTTCGCGTTCGATCGCTTCCAGATAGTTCTCGACGGGGTTGTTGATGCCGAGGTCGACAACGTCGAAGCCGGCGCCTTCCATCATCATGCCGACGAGATTTTTGCCGATGTCGTGGATATCGCCCTTGACGGTGCCGATGACCATCTTGCCAAGCTTCGGCGCGCCGGTTTCGGCAAGCAGAGGACGCAGGATCGCCATGCCGGCCTTCATCGCATTGGCCGAAAGCAGAACTTCCGGCACGAAAAGAATGCCGTCGCGGAAGTCGATGCCGACGATGCGCATGCCCTCGACGAGCGCTTGGGTCAGGATGTCGTAGGGCGTCCAGCCCCGTTCGAGGAGGATTCGCGTCCCTTCCTCGATTTCCTCCTTGAGACCGTCGTAAAGGTCGTCATGCATCTGCTGCACGAGTTCCTCGTCGGAAAGGTCCGCGAGAATGATTTCATCGTCTGCCATATTAGGGTTCCTCGGTTCCTGGCACGGTAGTCTTCGCGGTGATCTGGCTCGGTCGGGCACGATCCGGACGCGTTGCCCATCCTTAGCGGTCCAAACCTAAAAATCTCTTTTCGAAAGCGACGTCGCATATGATGAAAAGCGACGGCGCTGATGGTTCGTCCGCGGATCTGTGTCCTACCGCATCTCAGCCGCGTACGGAATCGGGCGCTCGGTAAAATTCTGCAACAGTTCAAGATGTTACATTTTGTTGTATCGATTTCGCATAATAGATTTGGTCTGCGAGGCACCCATTCTCGGCCGCCGTGGGTCCTTGACGGATCTCAAGGTTGAGTGTCTGAGATGCGCCACGCGTTGGCGCATTGAGACCCGTACCGGTTCGGCGGCTTGATAGCATTAGCCCAAAATCGATCCCGGTGCATGGTTTCGACCATTGGTATCGACCTTCGGAAGGAATATGCGCCACTTAATCAAAGCGTTGCCGCGACCCTTGGAGAGCCAGACGGCGCGGCGGGAGAGGAATGAGCGAATGAGCGACGTGACAGATCAAGGCGCGGTTGAAGGCGGCGGACGCCGTGCGCGTGGCGAGGGACGGGGAGCGGCGGCGCGCCGTGCATCGCGCACCGGCGGCGGTCCGGGACCGTCTCTGCCCTATATCCAACGCAAGATTCGCGAATATGAGGTGCTTGACGAGGAAGGCCTGCAGCTCATCGAGCGCAACGCCGACACTGTGCTCGAGGAGATCGGCATCGAGTTCCGCGACGACGCCGAAGCGCTCGATCTCTGGAAGGCCGCCGGCGCCGACGTGCGGGGCCAGCGCGTTCATTTCCCGAAGGGGCTCTGCCGTGAGCTGCTGAAGACCGCGCCGTCGGACTTCACCTGGCACGCGCGCAATCCCGAGCGCAGCGCCCATGTCGGCGGCAAGGCCACGATCTTTGCGCCGGTCTACGGACCACCCTTCGTGCGCGATCTCGACGGCAACCGCCGCTATGCGACGATCGAGGATTTCCGCAATTTCGTGAAGCTCGCCTACATGGCCCCGTCGATGCATTCGTCCGGCGGAACCGTCTGCGAGCCGGTCGACATCCCGGTCAACAAGCGTCACCTCGATATGGTCTACAGCCATATCAAATATTCCGACAAGCCGTTCATGGGCTCGGTCACGGCGCCGGAACGCGCCGAAGACACGATCGCTATGGCGAAGATCGTCTTCGGTGACGACTTCGTCGAGAAGAACACGGTGACGTTGAATCTCATCAACGCCAACTCGCCGATGGTCTTCGATGAAACCATGGTGGGCGCGCTCAAGGTCTATGCACGGCACAACCAGGCGTGCGTGCTTTCGCCGTTCATTCTCTCCGGCGCGATGAGCCCAGTCACGGTCGCCGGCACGCTGACGCAGATTCTGGCCGAAGTGCTCGCGGGTGCCTCCTTCACTCAGCTCATCCGTAAGGGCGCGCCGGTGCTCTTCGGCACCTTCGCGGCCTCGATTTCGATGCAGTCGGGTGCGCCGACCTTCGGTACGCCGGAACCGTCGCTCGTTTCCTACGGCGCGGCGCAGCTTGCGCGCCGCCTTGGCCTGCCGTTCCGTACCGGCGGCTCGCTCTGCGGCTCCAAGGTTCCGGATGCGCAGGCGGCGCACGAGTCTGCCAACACGCTCAACATGACGTTGCTCGCCGGCACAAACTTCGTGCTGCATGCGGCCGGTTGGCTCGAAGGTGGCCTCGTCTCGTCCTACGAGAAGTTCATGATCGACCAGGACCAACTCGGCATGATGCAGAAGATGGCCGAGGGCGTGGACCTTTCCGAAAACGCCCAGGCGCTCGACGCGATCCGCGAGGTCGGACCGGGCAGCCACTATCTCGGCTGCGCCCACACGCAGGCGAACTTCCAGACCGCCTTCTACCGCTCGCCGCTCGCCGACAACAATTCATTCGAGCAGTGGGAAATCGAAGGTGAGAAGCGGATCGAACAGCGCGCCAATGCGCTGGCGCGCAGCTGGCTCGAGCACTACGAGGCGCCTTACCTCGACCCGGCAATCGACGAGGCATTGAAGGACTACATCGCCAAGCGCAAGGACTCGATGCCCGACGCCTTCACCTGAAAGGCTCCCGAGCGAGCCAGGGAGCAAGGCGGCAGGGCGCAGGTGGCCGACATGATCCAGAAGGACGTCTGGCGCCCGCATTACGAACTACACGGGCCGAAACCGAAATGACGGTTCCCTCGGCGGACGAATTGCTTGAAACGATCCGTGCGGCGCTCGCGCCGCACGGTCTTTTTTTGCGTGGCACGGTGAGTTTTGCCGATGGCGAGGAAGCTCCGATGCTGGCGGACGGCAGACCCGCCGCGAGCATCGTGCTCATCGGCAATATCGGCGGCTCGCTCTGGGAGCCTTTCAGCCGCTGGCGCGATGGTGAGCCCGCTCGCGGAGGAGCCGACCCGCTCGACAATTGGTCGAAGCAGGTAATCCGGCCTGTTGCGGAAGCCGCCGGAGCGATCGCCTATTTCCCTTCCGATCCGCCCTGGCAGCCCTTCCAGCAGTGGGCAATGCGGGCCGAGAGGCTGAAGACTTCGCCGCTCGGGATCCTTATCCACCCGCAGTACGGCCTCTGGCACGGGTATCGGGGAGCGCTCGGCTTCGATCAGGTACTGCCGCGGACGGGCAGCATTTCGGTTGGCCATCCTTGCGACGCCTGTGTGGAAAAACCGTGCAGCTCCGCCTGTCCGGCTGATGCCTTGGCCGCCGGCACATTCGATGTCGGCCGCTGCCGCACACATCTGAGGACGCAGGCGGGGGCAGGCGGCTGTCTCGCCCATGGCTGTCTTTCGCGCGATGCCTGTCCGGTGGGGCGGGATTATCGTTATCCGGCTCAGCAACTCCGGTTCCACATGGCAGCGCTCAGTTTGTAGCCGACGCGGATTGCCCCTCACCCTAACCCTCTCCCCGCACGCGGGGAGAGGGGACTTAAGAGGCCGCCGCTTGCCCTTTCGTCTCCAATTCGGCTAGCTGGGCGAGGGGGCTTCGGCTAGCCGGGCGAGCGGGCGCGGCGGATCCCTTCGCCCCGCTTGCGGGGAGAAGGTGCCGGCAGGCGGATGAGGGGCCTTCCGCGATGGCGAACGCACGCTGCAATTTTCGCCGCAATCCGTGCGATGCTACGCCTCACGATCCGCTTCGAGTCGCGAACCATGCCGCTGTTTCCGAAAGCCTTCCTCGTCGGCGCCGCCATCCTCACCGCCGGCTTTGCCAAGCCCTCGCCAGCCGACGCGGCAGACACCGCCTGCCGGAGCGTTAGCCACCTGGGCGAGGACTATGTCGTCTGTTCCTTCGATCCGGCGGCGAGCGACATTCGCCTCTACAACAAGGGCCAGGGGGGCGTACCGTTCAAATCCTTCAAGGCGCTGTCGCTCGAACTGCGCCACCGCGACGAATATCTCGTCTTCGCCATGAATGGCGGCATGTACCATGAGGATCTCTCGCCCGTTGGCCTGTATGTGGAAGAGGGCGTGGAGCAGGCGTCGCTCAACACCAATTCCGGCTGGGGCAATTTCCACCTGCTGCCGAACGGCGTCTTCTACATCGGCGACGGCAAAGCCGGCGTTATGGCGGCGGAGGCCTATCGCGCCGCAGGTATCAAGCCGCGCTTTGCGACGCAATCCGGTCCGATGCTGGTGATCGACGGGGCGCTGCATCCGCGCTTCCTGGCAAACAGCGACAGTTTGAAAACCCGAAACGGCGTCGGCGTGACAAGCGGGGGCGAGGTGGTCTTCGCGGTGTCGAAACGGCCGGTGCGCTTTCATGATTTCGCGACGCTGTTTCGTGACGCGCTTGATTGCCCGAACGCGCTCTTTCTCGATGGCACGATTTCGAGCCTCTATGCGCCCGAGATCAATCGCCACGATCGTCTGTTTCCGCTCGGTCCGATTATCGCCGTTGTCGCTTCGTTCCCGCGATAATTTTTTCCCGAGGGCCCAAGGAACGGTCGGCGGCGGACGTCTAACGGGAAAACAGGTGGAAGGCGGGCACGGACTTGGACGCGGAACTCGTTGAAAGGGCGGTGAGGGGCGACAGGGAGGCGTTCAGCCTTCTGGTCGAGCGCCACTATGATTTCGTCCACGCGGTTGCCTGGCGCTGGACCGGCAACGTGACCGATGCGGAGGATATCGCGCAGGATGTCTGCATTCGCCTCGGTTCCGCGATCCGCGGCTTTCGTGGCACCAGTCGTTTCCGCACCTGGCTCTATACGCTGACGCTTAATGCCGCGCGCGACCATCGCCGCCGTCGAGTGTGTGACGAGCGCAAGATCGCAGCCTATGCGTCGGATCTAGCGGCGCAGGGCACACCGGACGGAGAGGACGAGAACCGGCAGGAAGCGCTCTGGACGGCAGTCCGGGCGCTGCCGGAGAAACAATGCGATGCCGTCCTGCTCGTCTACGCCGAAGGCTTGAGCCATGCCGCAGCGGCAGACGTGCTCGGCTGCTCCGAGGCGACCATCTCCTGGCATGTTCATGAGGCGCGCAGGCGTCTGCGGACAATGCTCGGTAAGGAGGCTGTGTGATCATGACCGACGATTTCGAAAAGCTTGCCGGAAAGCTGCCGCCGATGCCTTCGGGCGAGGCGCGGGCGCGCGCGCTCGCTGCGGCTATGGAAGCCTATGATACGGCGGAAAATTCGGGTGCCCCCCAAGGATCCGCGCCATCCCTTCGTCCAAGCTCCATCCTCAACCGGATTCGGAGCCCCATTATGAACCGGAAATTGCTTGCCGGATCGGCGCTGGCAACGCTGATCGTCGTCCCCGCCGCCATGTACCTGACACTGGAAACAGCCCGCAATGATCGGCTGCCCGAGCAGCAAACCGAGATTGCTGCAAACACCGAATCGAAGCCGGCCGCGCCTGAAGCGCAGGGCGCCGCGTCGCTTGCTCGCTCGCAGCCGGCACAGGCCGCTGCAAAAATTGCGGAAGAAGTGGAAAGCGAAGCACCGGCGGCCGCGGAAGCCGACGCGATGGCGAGCGGAACGGCCGCCGATGCCGCCGCTCCGATGAGCACGCTCGGTGGAGCCGCCGGCTTTGCTGCGCGCGGGCGCATGGAGATCATGCCGGCGCCGACGACACCGGGCGACATTCTTCCGCCGCCGATCGAAAACCGCGAGCGTTTTGGCAACGCCGATGCCAATCCGGTGAAGGCCGTGGCGGCCGAGCCGGTCTCGACCTTCTCCGCCGATGTCGATACGGCCTCCTATTCCTTCGTCCGCCGCTCGCTGATGGCGGGTGAGATGCCCAACCCCGATGCCGTGCGGATCGAGGAGATGGTCAATTATTTCCCCTACGACTGGCCGCGCCCGGCGTCGGCCAGGGAACCCTTCAGGGCGACGGTTACCGTCACGCCCACCCCATGGAACGCGGGCACGCGCCTGATGCATGTGGCAATCAAGGGCTACGAGGTCGTGCCGGCGGAGGCGCCGAAGGCCAACCTCGTCTTCCTGATCGACGTTTCCGGTTCCATGGACGAGCCGGACAAACTGCCGCTGTTGAAGAACGCCTTCCGGCTGCTCGTCGACAAGCTGAAGCCGGAAGACACGGTGTCGATCGTCACCTATGCCGGCAACGCCGGCACGGTGCTCGAGCCGACGGCGGTCAAGGATAAGGCGAAGATCCTGGCGGCGATCGATACGCTGACGCCCGGCGGTTCGACGGCCGGCGCTGCCGGCATCGACGCGGCCTACCAGCTGGCTGAAAAGGCCCGCGTCAAGGACGGCGTCAACCGCATCCTGCTGGCGACCGACGGCGACTTCAATGTCGGCCCGTCAAGCGACGAGGAGCTCAAGCGGCTGGTCGAGGAAAAGCGCAAGAGCGGAGTCTTTCTCTCGGTGCTTGGCTTCGGCCGCGGCAACTACAACGACGCACTGATGCAGGCGATCGCCCAGAACGGCAACGGCGTTGCAACCTATATAGACACCCTCGCCGAAGCCCAGAAAACCCTGGTCGAGGAGGCGGGCTCGTCGCTCTTCCCGATCGCCAAGGACGTCAAGCTGCAAGTGGAGTTCAATCCGGCAGCAATCGCGGAGTATCGTTTGATCGGCTACGAGACCCGGGCACTGAAACGCGAGGATTTCAACAATGACCGGGTGGATGCCGGCGATATCGGCTCGGGCCACAGCGTCACCGCGATCTACGAAGTGACGCCGAAGGGAAGCCCGGCTGTCCTCAACGACGACCTGCGCTATGCGACGGCGGAGAAGCCGGACGCGGACGCAACGGCGCATTCGGGCGAGCTAGCCTATCTCAAGATCCGCTACAAAAAGCCGGACAGCGACAAGAGCGAGTTGATCACCACGCCGGTCACTGAGGCGAATGCGGAGCCTTCGCTCGGCGAAGCCTCGGCAGACGTCCGATTCTCCACAGCCGTCGCCGCCTTCGGCCAGAAGCTTGCGAGAAACCCGGCGCTTGCCGGCTATTCCTATGCGGCGATCTCCGAGCTGGCGGCGGGCGCCAAGGGGGCCGATCCCTTCGGCTATCGCGGCGAGTTCGTCAATCTGGTGCGCCTGGCGAAGGGGCTTTCTGGCGAGTGACTCCGCGGAACCGCCCCTCATCCGCCTGCCGGCACCTTCTCCCCGCGGGCGGGGAGAAGGGGCGACGCCGCGCGGGCTTCGGCAAATTCCAAGCCATTCTGTCAGGGCTGTTGAAGGGGCGAGTCACGAGCCGCGGGCGCGACTCACCCTCGCCCCGCTTGCGGGGAGAGGGCAGGGTGAGGGGCAAGGAGCGCTGCCAGTGAAGCCGGTGCCTGCTGCTGCATCGAAGTTGCTAGGCCTTCGGGTAAGCCCGCTGCAGGCCGCCGGAATTCGCCAGCCCAGCCCGGAACGCTTGGCAGGCCGGGTGCTGGCTGGAGCGCGCTGCTTCCATGAGGCGCATCTGAAGCCGGGCCGGGGCCTCGTTGCCAAGCCACTGTCCGAGCTTCTCCAACTTCAATGAATTCAGGAGGGGTGCCTCGGCGGCGAGTTGGAGATGTCGGTACAGGCCTTCCATGAGGTTTTCGTCCTGCTCGGGGTTTTCCATCAGCAGCTTGACGAAAGCCTGATCTGCTTCGCCGAAGCTCGAAAGCTTGGCGGCGGTCGTGTCTCTGTCCGGAAACGCGGCTGGCCCGACACTCATGAATCGTCTCCCGTCGAATCGAAACGTCTCCGGGGATAGGACAGCAACCCGGCGCCTGCAAGCGTTGCCGGCAACGAGCGCCGCGGCGGTGACTGACGTGGCCTTGGGGCCGAAAAGCTATTTGCCGCTTGATATTGCCGATGTGCGCCGCCGACTGCGTCGGCCTCGGTCGCAAAATATCGCGACCGGCGCACGACGCCCGGCGCGACAGACCGCAACGTCTGATTCTTGCCGGAGAGCAAAAATACGCTCCGAGCACATCGCTCCGGAGCGTTTGTCGTTTCGTTCTGCGCAGTCTGTCTCAGGCGCGGCGGCGGCCAGCGCGTTCGCGGGTCGGTGCGGAGGCGCCTGCGTCGGCGGTCTTGTTGCGCAGCGGACCGATTTTTTCGACGATGAGGTCGAGCGTCGGGCGTTCGCCCTTCGCGTGATTGTCGAGCGCAAGCCGCATGGCGGCAAGATGGTTGCAGGAGGTGCCGCAGCAGCCGCCTATGATCTTCGCCCCGGCATCAACCGCGAGCCGCACATATTCCGCCATCAGCGGCGGGGTGCCGGAATAATGGATCTCGGAGCCACGGAATTCCGGAATGCCGCAATTGCCCTTGACGACGACGGTCGCCTCAGGCTTCGCCGCGGTCATGTCGAGCAGCGAAGAGAGGATGTCGGAGGCGCCGACGCCGCAATTTGCGCCAACCGCGACCGGGCCTTCGCCAATATCGCCGGCGACGGTGTGAATGTCCTTCGGGTGCAGGCCCATCATCGTCTTGCCGGCGGTATCGAACGAGCCGGTATAAACGTAAGGGAGGCCCACCTTGGTTGCTGCTTCAGCCGCCGCGCGGATCTCGTCCGGCGAGGACATGGTCTCGATCCAGGCCACTTCCGCGCCCCCCGCCTTCAGGCCTTCGATCTGCTCGGCAAAGGCCGCAACGGCATCCTCATAGGAAAGCGCGCCGAGCGGGACCAGGAGTTCGCCGGTCGGGCCGACGGAGCCAGCGGTGATGACCTTGCGCGGCGCCTTATCGGCAACGGCGCGGGCGATCTCGGCAGCGCGCTTGTTCAGCGCATGCACGCGATCTTCGGCCTGGTGCAGTTTCAGGCGATGGCGCGTGCCGCCGAAGGAATTGGTGAGGATGATGTCGGCGCCAGCATCGACGAAATCCTGATGCAGCTTGGTGATGTTCTGCGGCTTTGCCTCGTTCCAGAGCTCCGGCGCTTCGCCGGCTTCGAGCCCCATGGCAAAGAGCGACGTCCCGGTCGCGCCATCGGCAAGCAGAACGCCCTTCTGGGCAAGGAGATAGGAAAGGGCATTGGCGGAAGCAGACATCGGTTTTTCCCGGCTGAAAGAGATTGCAACAAGATATAAAGATATCTTTATGTGAATGCAACCGCCTTTGCTGTTGCGCGCCGGAAAAGTCGGAAAGCCGATATGCCTACGCCTGCGTCCGGATGGCGCTGGAAGGCAAGTCGTCCGCGAGCAGAGCGGCAAGATCCGTCACGGCCTTGTCCGCATGGGCACGCAAACGCAGGCTGAATTCGGCTGCGGGCAGGGGCGGCAGGTCGAGATGCGTCGGAGCGCGCTCGATCCCTGGCCCCCGGAACCGTGCCGTGCGAGTCGTGACGGCGATGCCGCTCATGACGGCGGCGCGCAGACCCGACAGGCTCGGACTCGTCGCCGCGATCCGGAAGGGGCGGCCTGCCGCTTCGAGCGCCAAGATCGCCGCGGCCCGGAACCCGCAGGGCGGATCGAGCACGGCCAGCGGCACTTCGGCGTCGATCGTTGCCAGACCTTTGTCGGCGCAAAGCCAGATCATCTCTTCTTTCAGCATAAGCACCTCATCTGCCGCAGGCGCCTGTCGCATCGTCAGGAGAATGTCGACCTGGCCCTGATCGAATGCCGTCGTCAGTTCCTTTGATCTGCCAATCCTGAGATCGAGGCGAACCCGCGGATGGGTGCGAGCGAAGCGGCGCAGGAGGTCGGGCAGCGTCGTATCTGCAAAATCCTGCGTGCTGCCGAGCGAGATTCGTCCGTCGGCGCGTGCGCCCCGGAGGCTGAGCCAGGCATCGCGATGTGCGTCGAGGATGCGGCGGGCGTGGTCCACAAGTTCCTCGCCGATCGGAGTCAGTGTGCGCCCGCGCCCGGCCGGCGCCAGCAGCGGTTCTCCGATCAGAGCTTCGAGGCGCTGCATTTGCGCCGTCACGGCGGAGGGCGACCGATTGACTGCCGCTGCGGCGTGCGCAAGCGAGCCCCCTTCAGCGAAGGCAAGAAATGTACGCAGAAGATCGGGATCGATGAAATTCATGCTTCGATGATATCGAACTATTGATGCAAGACAATTTGATTTTATTGATGTGTCTGTGGTGGCAAGCTGAACCTGAAGAACAACTGCAGTCGAAAGGAGCTGGCTATGCCCATCATCAATGTCACCGTCACCGGGCGCCCGGACCCGGACCTGTCCGCGAGGATCGCTGCAGAAGTCAGCGACCTGACGCAAGCGTACCTGCGCAAGGATCCGACCGTCACCGCCGTTGCGGTGGGTTATGTCGATCCACAGCACTGGTTTGCTGGCGGAAAGTCGATCGCGTCGCAGGAGACCAACAGCTTCTGGCTCGATATCAAGGTCGTGGACGGCACCAACACCAAACAGGAAATGGCCGCTTACATCGAAGCGATCTACGGCGCCTTCGGGAAGCTACTCGGAAAGGTCCATCCGGAGAGTTATGTGCTCGTTCACGAAGTCTCCGCAGCAGCCTATGGTTATGGCGGCAAGACGCAGGAGTTCCGCTTCATCAGCGGCAAGCTCCAGTCGGCTGTGTCGCGGGTCTAGCGCATCGGCCCGAAAATCGGACCCGATTTTCGGAAAGCACAATGCGCGGAATCAAAGAGTTACAGCGTCCTTTGTGCGTCCTAAAGGCCGCACGGCGCTGTAACGAGCCGCGTAGGAAAAGGGCGCCGTCTGGGCGCCCTTCGTCTGTGCGGTGAGAATGCCGTGGCTGCCTATGCCGCCTGGCGGTCGGCGTGGCTCGTCGGCGTCACCATGGCGGCGATGATCGTCTGCAGGTCGATCGCGCCGATCGGCCGGCCGTTCTCATCGACGACGTGGGCCGTGGCGACATGCGCGCCGGTCATCGTGCGGGCGGCCGCTTCGAGAACCGTGCCGGCCAAAAGCGGCACGCCCTCTGGATTGCCGGAGAGCGGCCGCATGATCGTCTCGACGTGCACGACGCGGCCACGGTTCACTTCCTTGACGAAGGCGGTGATGTAGTCGTCGGCCGGCGACAGCACGATCTGCTGGCCGGTGCCCTGCTGTACGACGCGGCCGTCACGCAGGATCGCGATCTTGTCGCCCAACCTCAGCGCTTCGTCGAGGTCGTGGGTGATGAAGACCACAGTCTTTTTCAGTTCCTTCTGCAGGTCGAGCAGCACCGTCTGCATGTCCATGCGGATCAGCGGATCGAGCGCCGAATAGGCCTCGTCCATCAGCAGGATGTCGGCGTCGTTGGTGAGCGCCCGGGCAAGGCCGACGCGCTGCTGCATGCCGCCCGAAAGTTGGTTCGGATAGTGGTTCTCGAACCCCTTGAGGCCGACGCGCTCGATCCAGCCGCGCGCCCGCTTTTCGCTTTCGCGCCGCTCGATGCCCTGGATCTCGAGGCCGTATATCGTGTTCTCGAGAACGGTGCGGTGCGGCAGCAGCGCGAACTTCTGGAACACCATTGCCGTCTTGTTGCGACGGAATTGGCGAAGGTCGTTTTCGTTCATCTTGCAGACGTCGGTGCCGTCATAGAGCACCTCGCCGGCGGTCGGGTCGATCAGCCGGTTGATGTGACGGATCAGCGTCGACTTGCCGGAACCGGACAGACCCATGACCACCGTGATGCAGCCGCCGGGCATCAGGATATTGATGTCCTGCAAGCCGAGCACGTGACCATGCTTCTCGTTGAGCTCGGCCTTGCCCATGCCCTTCTTGACGACGTCGACGTAGTCTTCGCCGCGGGGGCCGAAGATCTTGTAGAGGTTCTTTACCTCGATTGCGTGACTAGCCATGAATAACCTCCGAGTGCTTTTGCAGCCGCCTTCCGAAGGCCTGGCTGGTACGATCGAAAATGATAGCGATGCCGACGAGGGCAAAGCCGTTGAGGAAACCGACGGTGAAGAACTGGTTGGCGATCGCCTGGAGCACGTTCTTGCCGAGCCCGCCGACGCCGATCATCGAGGCGACGACGACCATTGCCAGCGACATCATGATCGTCTGGTTGATGCCGGCCATGATGGTCGGCAGGGCCAGTGGCATCTGCACGTTCTTCAGTTTCTGCCAGGCGGAGGAGCCGAAGGCGTCGGCAGCCTCCAACACTTCCTTGTCGACGAGCCGGATACCGAGATTGGTGAGTCGGATCATCGGCGGCACGGCGTAGATGACGACGGCGATCAGGCCCGGCACCTTGCCGATGCCGAAGATCATGACCACCGGAATGAGATAGACGAAGCTCGGCATCGTCTGCATGACGTCGAGGATCGGATTGACGAAGGCCTGCACGCGGTCGGAGCGGGCCATCAGAATGCCGATCGGGATGCCGATCACGATCGAGATCAACGTGCAGACGGTGACCATGGCGAGCGTGACCATGGTGTCGTTCCAAAGCCCGACGAGCCCGATCGCCAGCATCGACAGCGCCGTGCCGATGGTGATCTTTACGTGACGGCTGCCAACATAAACGATGGCGATCATGATGATCAGCACTAAGATCCAGGGCGAACTGACGAACGCCCGTTCCAGGTAGTTCAGGAACCATTGCAATGGCTGGACCACTGCATCGATCGCATCACCGTAGCTGCGCACGAATCCCTTGAATCCGTCGTCGACGCTCTTGCGCGCCATGCGAATGGTGCCATCGTCAATGGCCGGGAACTTGCAAAGCAGTTCCGGCAAGAAAGTGCAGATAGCCATATTTTTCCCCTTCCGGCCGGAAGTCCTGTGCCGCCGGCTGCGTCTTTGGTACGGCCGCGTGCGGCCGTCCTGCGCAGACTTGCTCGTGACCTCTTACGTGTCCCGGCGCGAGAATGTGACAGCGGAACAACGTTCCCGCTTTACTGTTTGCGACGTCAGCGAAGCACTTCACCGCTATGGGCCCAGTCAGGCGGCAATTGTTTGCCCAGGCGCGGCGGCCCGGTCCGGCTGCGTCCACCGCGACGCCTGTTGTCAGAGGGCTGCCTTGACCTTCTCGGCCACCTCGGGACTGACCCATTGGGTCCACATCTCGGGAAACTCTTGGAGAAAGTGTTTGGCCGCGTCCTCGTTGGTGCCCTGGTTCTGGTCCATCCAGGCCAGGACCTTGTTGACGGTGCCGTTATCCCACTTGCGCACCTTGATGTAATCCATGGCGACGCCGGCCTTTTCCGCGAAGGACTTCGTCACGACGGTGTAGACATCCGAGACCGGATAGGAATTGACCTTGGGGTTCGGGCAATCGGGAACGGCGGAGCAGGCGTCCCACTCCTTCTTGTCATGGTCGACGCCGAAGGAGAGGCGGGTCATTTCATACTTGCCGAGGATCGCGGTCGGGGCCCAGTAATAGCCGAGCCAGCCGGTTTTCTTCTCGAAAGCGTTGGCAATGGAGCCGTCGAGGCCGGCGGCCGAGCCTGTATCGACCAGTTCGAAGCCGGCTTTTTCGGCGTCAAGCGCCTTGAACAGATTGGCGGTCGAGACCTGGCAGTTCCATCCGGAGGGGCAGTTGTGGATCGCGCCTTTTGACGCATCTTCCGGCGCAGGGAATAGGTCCGGATGTTTCAGAGCGTCCTGCACGGTCTTGATTTCCGGGTGTGCATCGGCGAGGAACTTCGGTATCCACCAGCCCTCGACGCCGCCCTCGCTTAAGAGTGGCGCGGCCTGGATAAGACGTCCTTCCTTGATGGCTGCGTCGAGCGGCGTGCGCACCGCGTTGACCCAGAGTTCGGGTGCCATGTCGGGCTGCGCTTTCTCGTTCATCGAGGCGAAGGTCGGCATCGTGTCCCCGGTGACGAGCTCGACGGTGCAACCATATCCGTTTTCAAGAATGAATTTGTCGACATGGGCGGCGACGCCCGCCGAGGCCCAGTTCATTTCGGCAATGCTGACTTCGCCGCATTCCGCGGCTTGCGCCGCGCCCGCCACGGCGTAAAGGCCCACGGCGAGAAAGGTGGACGCGAGGAGCTTCTTCATGTTTGCAAGACCTCCCAGTCTTTGTGCAGCCAACGATCGCGAGTGCCGTGCGGGTTACCGCTGTCCCGACGCCCGATTATTCAGTGCAGCCTGAGGTTCGACATCGGAAGGCCAAAATCATGCCCCCGCTGCTGCAGTGTGGGAGTTCTATCCTATCCTGGCCGCGGAACCCTGTCGCCGGCCGGATCTCCTCTTCACCGCTGTGGCAAGCCTAAGTATTCCCAAAGAGAAATCAACCTCTTCAATTGGATTGCCGCGTCGAACGGCACCGTCGTCATGCGTGCGATTTCTGGCTTTCCGGCCGCAAATTTGAGCATTTACGACAAAATTGCCGCAAAATGGGGCTCTGGGAAACTGCGGCACCTCAGGGCCTGTTTCAATCGGGACGTTTCCTGTCGCGATTGCGCCCGCGCATCCATCCGAAGATGTCACGAAAAAAATCAAAAAAAATCGCAATTCACCATTGCTTAAGCGATCAATAACCATCCGGTAACGATGTCAGGCTAATTGTTTGCATGCGGCGGGCGACTGTCGCAGGTCCGGATCAGGTGTTGCGTACCGGACCTGGAACATCCCGCGCCCTATTGCATCTTTCCTCAAATCCTATCCGATTTGAGGAAAGATGCAGCAATTCGAGGTGCTGCAGCGTCCCTTTGCGCGTCTGATAAGACGCGCGGCGCTGTAGGACGGCGGGGCGCTCTGACCTCGAAGAGCGCCGCGATCTCCGGTGTATTCTGCCGGAGAGACCATGCGTTACTAGCGGCCGCATCCCCTCGCAGGAGGTCGGGTGCGGTTTTCGCATTGTGGTCTACTCAACCAGCAAACGGCAACAAAAAAGCCGCCCCGAAAGGAGCGGCTTGAAGCGGGAACGCGCCTGATCATCCAATGTTGGAAGTGCGGATGAAACCGAGCGGGCCACGAGGCGCATCCATCTCGATATTGCGCACGCGGGACTGGCTCGACGGCGCCTTGGAGTTCCAGGCGATCTGAACGAAATTGGGTTTGCTGAAGACGAACAGCATGGCTTTTCTACCTTGGGAGTCCGGGGCTTCGCCCGGGGTTGTTTCGATGCCGTCGATATAAGCGCGAACGGGTGGAACTCAAATGCCAATGTCGCCATCGCATGTCGCAATTCCGCCAGTCCTGTCGCTATTTAGAACAAGCTTCATGAGCGTCCGAAACGGGCCGTGATCACGCACGGCAAAATCACGCTGAACCGCGTCGAAAACAGGCCTTTGCCGGTGCTGGTTTCGATGTTACGGGAGGTCGCATGACAAAGAAGATCATGCTGCAGGGAACCGGCTCGGATGTCGGAAAATCGGTATTGGTGGCCGGGCTCTGCCGGCTCGCCTCCAATCGTGGATTGAAGATCAGGCCGTTCAAGCCGCAGAACATGTCCAACAACGCCGCCGTTTCCGATGACGGCGGCGAGATTGGCCGGGCGCAATGGCTGCAGTCGGTGGCCGCGCGTGTGCCGTCCTCTGTCCACATGAATCCGGTGCTTCTGAAGCCGCAATCGGACGTTGGGAGCCAGATCATCCTGCAGGGCAAGGTGGCAGGCCAGGCGAAGGGCAGGGATTATCAGGCGCTGAAGCCGAAGCTGCTGGGCGCCGTGATGGAAAGTTTCGAACGTGTCTGCGCCGGTGCCGATCTCGTCATTGTCGAAGGTGCGGGGTCGCCGGCGGAAATCAATTTGAGGGCCGGCGATATCGCCAACATGGGCTTTGCCACGCGCGCCGGCGCGCCCGTGGTGCTTGTCGGCGATATCGACCGCGGCGGCGTCATCGCCTCGCTTGTTGGCACGCACGCGATCTTGCCCGAAGAGGATCGGCGCATGGTGAGCGGCTATCTCATCAACAAATTCCGTGGTGACGTGACGCTCTTCGACGAGGGGATTGCGGCGATTCACCGGTTCACCGGCTGGCCTTGCTTCGGCGTGGTGCCGTGGCTGAAGAGTGCCGCACGGCTGCCTGCGGAGGATTCGGTCGTGCTGGAAAAGCTCGCCCGCGGCGACGGCAAGGCGCTCAAGGTCGCGGTGCCGGTCCTGTCGCGGATCGCGAATTTCGACGATCTCGATCCGCTGATGGCCGAGCCGGAGGTCGATCTCGTCTTCGTGCGGCCGGGCACGCCGGTTCCCGACGATGCCGGCCTCGTCGTCATTCCCGGCTCGAAATCGACGATTGCCGACCTCAAGGATTTTCGCGCCGAGGGCTGGGACCGGGACCTCGAGCGCCACCTGCGCCGTGGCGGGCGAGTGATCGGAATTTGCGGCGGCTACCAGATGCTCGGCGCGCGGGTCACCGATCCGCTCGGCATCGAAGGCAGCGAACGCGAAATCGCGGGCCTCGGCCTGCTTGCCGTCGAAACGGAAATGGCGCCGGAGAAGACAGTGCGTAACAGCCGCGCCTGGTCGCTGGAACATGACGTGCCGCTCGACGGCTATGAGATCCACCTCGGTAAGACCACCGGCACCGATTGCGACCGCGCGCCGGTCTCGATCGACGGTCGCCGTGACGGGGCGATGTCGGCCGACGGCAAGGTGATGGGCACCTATCTGCACGGGCTTTTCGGCAGCGACCCCTATCGGGCCGCGCTGCTCAAGAGCTTTGGCATTGAGGCTGGCGGCGGCAACTATCGTCAATCGGTCGATGCGGCACTCGATGATATCGCCGGCGAGCTCGAGGCCGTGCTCGACCCTGCCTGGCTCGACCGGCTGTTCTGCGGCGAGTGCAAGATGGCGTGAAGCCGCGGCGAGCGCCGAAGGGTCGGGCCGCCTGGCACCATTTTGTTGCTTCTCCGGCTTCTGTATTTAAGCTACGGTTGAAATGTCCTGACTGTACGCCGCAGGAGCGGCTGTCCTCGTGGAACGGAAGCTCGCAGTGATCCTTGCCGCTGACGTTGCTGGTTACAGCCGGCTTGTCGCTGCCGACGAGGAAGGCGCGCTTCAGACGCTTGGCACCTACAGCGCGGCGATCGGCGACCTCGTTGCCGAACATGGCGGGCGCATATTTGGTTCGGCCGGCGACAGCGTCGTCGCGGAGTTCCACAGCGCCGTGCAGGCTGTGCGGGCCGCGGTCGCCATCCAGCGTGTGCTTTATCGCCGCAACGCCGACCTTCCCCCCGACCACCGAATGGAGTTTCGCATCGGCCTCAACCTTGGTGATGTCGTCGTCGAAGGCGACAATCTTCTCGGTGACGGCGTCAACGTGGCTGCCCGGCTGCAAGAAGTCGCGCAGCCGGGAGGAATCTGTATTTCGGGTGCGCTCCACGACCAGATCGAGGGCAAGCTCGATTTTCCGCTGGTTCACCTTGGCGACCGCAACCTCAAGAACATTCCGCGTCCCGTGCCGGTGCACAGGGTCGACTGGCGTCGCGAGGACCCGGTCGAGGCCGGGGTGCTCGGCGGCCCACTCGTCCTTCCGGACAAGCCCTCGATCGTCGTCCTTCCCTTCGTCAACATGTCGGGCGACCCGGAACAGGAGTATTTTGCCGACGGGCTAACCGAGGACATCATCACCGCGCTTTCGCTCTACCGCTGGTTCTTCGTCATCGCCCGCAACTCTTCCTTCGCCTATAAGGGGCGTGCCGTCGACGTGAAGCAGGTCGGCCGCGATCTTGGCGTGCGCTATATCGTCGAGGGGAGTGTGCGCCGGGCCGGGACGCGTCTGCGCGTGACCGGACAGCTCATCGAAGCCGAGACCGGCGTCCATCTCTGGGCCCAGCGCTACGACCGCGAACTTGCGGATATCTTCGCCATCCAGGACGAACTCACGCAGAACGTCGTCGGCGCGATCGAACCGGAAATCCTCATCGGGGAGAGCCGGCGTGCCCAGTTCAGCCTTACCAACAACCTCGATGCCTATGAATGTCACATGCGCGGCACCTGGCTGCACAATGCGCAGGACACCGCCGAGCACTTTAAGGAAGCAATCATGTGGCATCGGAGGGCGATCGCTCTTGATCCCGATTTCGGCCGCGCGCACATGATGCTTGCTCGCACGCTCTACGCACGTTGCTTCCACGGCTTCAGCGACGATGTCGACCGCGACAGTGCCGAACTCTATGCGGCGGCCGAGCGCGCTGTCGCGCTGGAAGAGCGCGACCCCTATTCGCACTACGCGATGTGCCTTGCCCATTTCGTGGCGCACCGTGCGCCCGCGGCCGTGGAAGAGGCGCAGCGGGCGATTGACCTCAACCCCAACCTGGCGCTTGCGCACATGGGCCTCGGCTGGGCCCGGATCTTCGCGGGACATTTCGCCGAGGCGCTTGACCCGCTCCACATGGCCCTGAGGCTCAGTCCGCATGACCCGATGACCTACCTGTTCCTCAACCACATCGCGCTTGCCCACTATCATCTCGGCAATTACGAGGAGGCGCTGCACTATTCGGAGCGCGGCATTTCACTCCGCCGGGCCTACTTTAATCGGGTGGTGCTTCTCGCGAGCCTGGGACAGCTTGGCCACGACCAGGAGGCGCGCGAGCTCATACCGGAAATCATGGCTCACGTGCCGGCAGACATTAGCCATTACTGGAAGATCCTCACGCCCTACGTCGATCCCAACCACTATGCGCATCTCATTGACGGGCTGCGCAAGGCGGGGTTCCCGCTCATCGAATAAAGTGACGCCAGGAAAAGCGCGTAGCGGTTTTCCGCTTTCAGCGCTGCCCATGTCGCAGGCCGTCGATTGACTTTGCCAGTGCCGCTTCATAATTAACGTCAATGGATGGTTCCCCCGCGCCGGAGCGGAGCGGGGGAGTAAATGGGAATGTGACGGGGCGGACCCACACCGGGCGCCCTTATCACAGCCGACCCCGCGACTGTAGAACGGTCAGGGTTCGCCATCGGGCTTGTCGCCGCTTTCAGACGGACCGCATGGGGCGGTTCCGCAGGAGGAGGGGGCGGCAGGCCGGAAAAGCCACTGGCATGGCATTGTGATCAGCCGGGCTGGACGCCTCTTCTTCTACGAATCGTCCGCCTTTCACGATGTCGAATGTGCCGGGAAGGCGAGGCGGGCCCGTTCAGCTTTGGTGGCTTGTGTTCGCTTGAACGCTGGCTGTCTGTAGCCGTGACGCCGTGAGCCAGGAGACCTGCCATCCGTCAGGGCATTCCGCCCGAAGGGGAGTCAATCCCCAACGCCAGCACGGAGGTTGTCGTGGCTCACGAATTGTCTTTTGAACGCGCGACAGGCGTGTTGTCCGCCTATTTCCGGTCGAAGCCGTCAGTGAACTGAGGCCGGCCGCATGTCCAATTCCAGTGCCGGGCCGATTCTCGTGCTTGGCGGCGCCCGCTCCGGCAAATCCTCTTTCGCTGAAAAACTCGTCGAGGCCTCCGGGCTGCCGATGCATTACGTCGCCACAGGGCGAGCCTGGGACGACGAGATGCGCGATCGCATCCGCCACCACCAGGACACGCGGCGCGGCAAGGGCTGGATCACCCATGAGGAGCCTCTCGATCTCGTTGCCTTGCTTCGCCGGATCGACGATCCGGCACGCGCGATCCTCGTCGATTGCCTGACGCTCTGGGTCACCAACCTGATGATGGAAGAGCGCGACATGGCGGCCGAATTCGCGGCGCTCGCGGCCTTCCTGCCCGAGGCGAGGGCGCGCCTCATCTTCGTTTCCAATGAGGTTGGCCTTGGCATCGTGCCGGAAAACCGCATGGCGCGCGACTTTCGCGACCATGCCGGCCGCCTCCACCAGATGGTCGCGGAGAAATCCGCCGAAGTTTACTTTGTCGCGGCCGGATTGCCGCTGAAAATGAAGGGTTGATCCATGACACTCGCAAAGGCTCAGCAGGGCAAGATCCCGGCCACAGTCATCACCGGCTTCCTCGGCGCCGGCAAGACGACGATGATCCGCAATCTTTTGCAGAACGCCGACGGCAAGCGCATCGCGCTAATCATCAACGAGTTCGGCGATCTCGGAGTCGACGGCGATGTCCTGAAGGGCTGCGGCGCGGACGCCTGCTCCGAGGACGATATCATCGAACTCACCAATGGCTGCATCTGCTGCACGGTCGCCGATGACTTCATCCCGACCATGACGAAGCTGCTCGAACGCGAGAACCGTCCGGACCACATTGTCATCGAGACCTCGGGTCTCGCCCTGCCGCAGCCGCTGGTCGCCGCCTTCAACTGGCCGGACATCCGCAGCGAAGTGACCGTCGACGGCGTCGTGACCGTCGTCGACAGCGCCGCGGTTGCCGCCGGCCGCTTTGCCGACGACCACGACAAGGTCGATGCGTTGCGCGTCAATGACGACAATCTCGACCATGAAAGCCCGCTCGAAGAGCTCTTCGAGGATCAGTTGACCGCCGCCGACCTCATCGTTCTCAACAAGACCGACCTGATCGATGCATCCGGCCTGAAGTCGGTGCGCGATGAGGTGGCTTCCCGCATCAGCCGCAAGCCGACGATGATCGAGGCGAAGAACGGCGAGGTGGCTGCCGCCATCCTGCTCGGCCTTGGCGTTGGCACCGAGGGCGAGATCGCCAACCGCAAGTCCCATCACGAGATGGAGCATGAGGCCGGCGAAGAGCACGATCACGACGAATTCGACAGTTTTGTCGTCGAACTCGGCGCGATCAGCGATCCCGCCGCCTTCATCGATCGGCTGAAGGGCGTGATCGCGGAGCACGACGTTCTGCGCCTCAAAGGCTTCGCCGACGTCCCCGGCAAGCCGATGCGCCTCCTGATCCAGGCGGTCGGCAGCCGCATCGACCAGTATTACGACCGGGCCTGGGCGGCCGGCGAGGCACGCGGCACGCGCCTCGTCGTCATCGGCCTGCACGACATGGACGAAGCGGCAGTGCGCGCGGCGATTGCGGCGCTGGTGTGAGGTGGTCTTGAACGGGCGCGAGAATTTCCCCTCCCCAAACCCTCCCCACAAGGGGGAGGGGCTTGGCCGGTCCCACCGTCTTTGCGTCCGTCCTAGACGGTTCAGCCAGACGCAAACGCTGAATACGGGCAGGTGGGCGCCGCAGGCGCTTAGCCCCTCCCCCTTGTGGGGAGGGGTTGGGGAGGGGCGCTTCCTTGCGACGTTGGAGGAGATCCCATGCATCTCCTCCTAGCCCAGAAAGGCACGATCGCCGATGGCAACGAGGCGATCGATCTCGGGCAAAGCCCGGCCGACATCCTGTTCCTCTCCGCCGCCGACACGGAACTCGCCTCGATCGCCGCGGCCTACGGGCGGCGGACGGGGGCAAGGACACTGCGCATCGCCAGTCTGATGAACCTGATGCACCCGATGTCGGTCGACACTTATGTCGAGCGCACGGCACGGCATGCGAGGCTGATCGTCGTTCGCCCGCTCGGGGGCGCCAGCTATTTCCGTTATGTGCTCGAGGCGCTCTATGCGGCGGCGATTGCGAATAAATTCCAGATCGCGGTGCTCCCCGGCGACGACAAGCCGGATCCGGGTCTCGATCCGTTCTCTACGGTGTCCGCCAATGACCGCGAGCGCCTCTGGGCCTATTTCACCGAGGGCGGCGCCGACAATGCGGGGCTCTTCCTCGACTATGCCGACGCGCTGATTGATGGAGGCGAGAAGCCGCAGCCGGCGCGGCCGCTCTTGAAGGCGGGTATTTGGTGGCCGAGCGAGGGTGTGATCGGCGTTGAGCGATGGCGCGCGATTGCGGGTCTGCCGGGAACAGCCCCCTCTGTCCTGCCGGACATCTCCCCCACAAGGGGGGAGAACGGGGGTGCAACGCTTCGCCCATCTGGTTCTGCCGAGTTCGAGGCCAAGCCTGCCTCGGCGAGCAAGCCTGTGCGTGACGATCATGCAAATCGACGGTCTGAAACTTGGGAATCGAGCGGTAGCGGCGCGCTGATCTCCC
The DNA here is from genome assembly GCF_029714365.1 of Sinorhizobium terangae. NCBI lineage: Bacteria > Pseudomonadati > Pseudomonadota > Alphaproteobacteria > Hyphomicrobiales > Rhizobiaceae > Sinorhizobium > Sinorhizobium terangae. Next base: position 1,775,996 of record NZ_CP121659.1, on the reverse strand, counting down.
CCCTTGTGGGGGAAATGTCCGACAGGACAGAGGGGGGTAATGCCGCGCAGAGTTCGGAGGAGAAGAAGGAAGCCGAACCCACGGTCGCCATCTGCTTCTACCGCGCGCTCGTCCAAAGCGGCGAAACGAGACCCGTCGAAGCCTTGATCGGGGCGCTTGCGACTGAAGGCATGCGGGCGCTCCCGGTCTTCGTTTCGAGCCTGAAGGATCGGGTCTCGATCGGTACGCTGCAGGCGATCTTCGCTGAAGCCGCACCGGACGTGGTGATGAACGCCACCGGCTTTGCGGTTTCCGCGCCCGGTGCCGACCGTCAGCCGACCGTGCTCGAATCGACCGGCGCGCCGGTGTTGCAGGTGATCTTTTCCGGCTCCTCGCGCGCCGCCTGGGCGGCGTCGCCGCAAGGGCTGATGGCGCGTGATCTCGGCATGAACGTTGCGCTGCCGGAGGTAGACGGCCGCATTCTCTCCCGCGCCGTCTCGTTCAAGGCGGCGTCCGTCTACGATCCGGCGGTAGAAGCCAACATCGTCGGGCACGAACCGCTCTTGGACCGCGTCCGCTTTGCCGCACGGCTTGCTGCCAACTGGGCGCGACTGCGCCGGGCGAGGCCGGAGGCACGCCGCGTTGCCATCGTCATGGCCAATTATCCCAACCGCGATGGGCGCCTCGGCAACGGCGTTGGCCTCGACACGCCGGCCGGCACCATCGAGGTGCTGAAGGCGATGGCCGCGGAAGGCTATCCCATCGGTGACCTTCCCGAGGACGGCGACGCGCTTATGCGCTTCCTGATGGCCGGTCCGACCAATGCGGCGAGCCATGACCGCGAAATCCGCGAGTTCATTTCGCTCGATCGTTATAAGGATTTCCTCGCCTCTCTTCCGCGGCAGATCCAGGACGAGGTGACGGCGCGCTGGGGCGATCCCGAAGCCGATCCCTTCTTCTTGGACGGAGCCTTCGCGCTACCGCTCGCGCGCTTCGGCGAGGTCCTCGTCGGCATCCAGCCTGCGCGCGGCTACAACATCGATCCAAAGGAAACCTATCACGCGCCGGACCTCGTTCCGCCGCACGGCTATCTCGCCTTCTATGCTTTCCTGCGGCAGGTCTTCAAAGCTGACGCGATCATCCACATGGGCAAGCATGGCAATCTCGAATGGCTGCCTGGCAAGGCGCTGGCACTTTCGGAGAATTGTTATCCCGAGGCGGTCTTCGGCCCGACACCGCATCTTTACCCCTTCATCGTCAACGATCCGGGCGAAGGCACGCAGGCCAAGCGCCGCACCAGCGCCGTCATTATCGACCATCTGACGCCGCCCTTGACGCGGGCGGAATCCTACGGGCCGCTCAAGGATCTGGAGGCGCTGGTCGACGAGTATTACGAGGCGGCGGGCGGCGACCCGCGCCGGCTCAGGCTCCTGAGCCGGCAGATCCTCGACCTCGTCCGCGACATCGGCCTCGATCATGATGCCGGGATCGAAAAGGCCGACAGTGACGACAAGGCGCTGGAAAAGCTCGACGCCTATCTCTGCGACCTGAAGGAGATGCAGATCCGCGACGGGCTGCATATCTTCGGCGTCGCGCCGGAAGGGCGTTTGCTGACCGACCTCACCGTGGCACTGGCGCGGGTGCCGCGTGGCTTGGGCGAGGGCGGCGACCAGAGCTTGCAGCGGGCCATTGCGTCGGACTTGGGGCTAGGCGGGTCGGCGCAAGTACCCCCCTCTGTCCTGCCGGACATCTCCCCCACAAGGGGGGAGATCAGGGAGGAGAGCTCTCATGCTTCCACGGCGCCCCAACATGAGGCGGGCCCACCGGCTCGAGGACGTGATGCAAGTCTCATGGCCCGGCCACGCCAGGCGGGTCTGACGGCAGAAGGTGCAATTGTTAGCGGTAGCGTCGACCCGAGTATCGGCGGCGGCGCCGGGGAACCGAGCAGTCGCCACCTGCCAATCTCCCCCCTTGTGGGGGAGATGCCCGGCAGGGCAGAGGGGGGTACGCCTCAGCAGCCGCAACCTTTCGACCCGCTCGACTGCGTCATGTCCGCACCCTGGACCGGCCCGGTACCCGCGCCTCTCGCTTCTCTCTCGGATGCACCCTGGCGCACCGCCGGCGATACCGTCGAGCGTATCGAACTCCTCGCGGCGAAGCTGGTCTCCGGCGAGATCGCCTGCCCCGAGAACTGGGCCGCGACACGCGCTGTCCTTGACGAGATCGACGATCGACTGAAGCCCTCGATCGAAGGCTCGGGCGACGCGGAAATCAAAGGCCTGCTCACCGGGCTCGACGGCCGCTTCGTGGCACCCGGGCCGTCCGGTGCGCCGACGCGTGGGCGGCCGGACGTGCTGCCGACCGGCCGCAATTTCTATTCCGTCGACAGCCGCGCCGTGCCGACGCCGGCGGCCTATGAGCTCGGCAAGAAATCGGCCGAATTGCTCATCCGCCGCTATCTGCAGGACCATGGCGAATGGCCGTCCTCCTTCGGGCTCACCGCATGGGGGACCTCCAACATGCGCACCGGCGGCGACGATATCGCCCAGGCGCTGGCGTTGATCGGCGCCAAGCCGGTCTGGGACATGGCCTCGCGCCGCGTGACCGGCTACGAGATCGTGCCGCTGGCGATGCTCGGGCGGCCGCGCGTCGATGTCACGCTCCGCATTTCCGGTTTCTTCCGTGACGCATTTCCGGAGCAAATCGCTTTGTTCGACAAGGCGATCCGCGCCGTCGGGGCGTTGGAAGAGGACGACGCCGACAACATGATCGCCGCGCGCATGCGTGCCGAGACGAAGCGGCTTGAGGAGAAGGGTGTCGAAGCGAAGGAAGCGGCGCGGCGTGCCTCCTACCGCGTCTTCGGTGCCAAGCCGGGTGCCTACGGGGCCGGCCTGCAGGCGCTGATCGACGAGAAGGGCTGGGACAAGCGCAGCGATCTCGCTGATGCCTATCTCACCTGGGGCGGCTATGCCTATGGCGCCGGCGAGGACGGCAAGGCCGAGCGCGGTATTTTCGAAGAACGGCTGCGGTCGATCGAGGCTGTCGTCCAGAATCAGGACAATCGCGAACACGACCTGCTCGACAGTGACGACTATTACCAATTCGAGGGCGGCATGAGTGCTGCGGTGGAGCACCTCGGCGGCCAGCGCCCGGCGATCTATCACAACGACCATTCGCGCCCGGAAAAGCCGGTGATCCGCTCGCTGGAAGAGGAAATCGGCCGCGTCGTGCGCGCCCGCGTCGTCAACCCGAAATGGATCGATGGCGTCATGCGCCATGGTTACAAGGGCGCCTTCGAGATTGCCGCGACGGTCGACTACATGTTCGCCTTTGCCGCGACCAGCGGGGCCGTGCGCGACCATCATTTCGAGGCCGCCTACCGCGCCTTCATCAGCGACGAAAAGGTCCTCGACTTCCTGCGCGACAGGAACCCGGCGGCGCTCGCCGAAATGTCGGAACGCTTCCTGGAGGCAATCGATCGCGGCCTCTGGAATCCGCGCTCCAACTCGGCGCGTTTTGAACTGACCAGTCTGTCCGGCAATGCGGCCGCTCCTCGGCTGCGTACCGGAAACCAATAGGGAGATCACCATGAGCGACGAAACGGTAAAGAGCGGCGAAGCCGCTCCGGAAAAGGACGAAGCCCGCCACGCCATGAAGATGGCGAAGAAGAAGACCGCGCGCGAAAAGATCATGGCGACGAAGACGGACGAAAAAGGCCTGATCATCGTCCACACCGGCAAGGGCAAGGGCAAGTCGACTGCCGGCTTCGGCATGATCTTCCGCCACATCGCACACGGCATGCCCTGTGCCGTCGTGCAGTTCATCAAGGGCGCCATGCAGACCGGCGAGCGCGACCTGATCGAGAAGCATTTCGGCGACCTCTGCCAGTTTTACACACTTGGTGAAGGTTTCACCTGGGAAACGCAGGACCGCGCCCGCGACGTGGCGACGGCCGAAAAAGCCTGGGAAAAGGCCAAGGAACTGATCCGCGACGAGCGCAACTCCATGGTGCTGCTTGACGAGATCAACATCGCGTTGCGTTACGACTACATCGATATCGGCGAGGTCGTGCGCTTCCTGAAAGAGGAAAAGCCGCACATGACCCATGTGGTTCTGACCGGCCGCAACGCCAAGGAAGATCTGATCGAGATCGCCGATCTGGTGACCGAGATGGAACTCGTCAAGCATCCGTTCCGGTCCGGTATCAAGGGGCAGAAGGGCGTCGAATTCTGATGGTTCAAAGCTGGCAGCTATGCGGCGCCGCGCTGCTCGGCGCCGCAGAACCGTCACATACCAAGCCAGATCCGCAGCGGATGCGTCGGGTCGGCCAGCAGTCGGACCGCCAACGCGATTGAGACAACGACGAGCAGCGGCTTGATGATCTTCGCGCCCTTCGCCATCGCGAAGCGCGAGCCGACCTGCGCGCCGAGGAACTGACCCGCGCCCATTGTCAGACCGACCTTCCAGAGCACCACGCCATAGGCAAGAAAGATGAGGAAGGCGCCGAGATTGGAGCCGAAATTCAGGAACTTAGTGTGCGCCGTCGCCTTGATGATGCCGAAGCCGCCGAGGGTGACGAAGCCCAGCATGAAGAAGGACCCGGTACCGGGTCCGAAGACGCCGTCATAGAAGCCGATGAGCGGCACGAAGGTGAGCGTGAAGACGAGCTTCGAGATGCGGTGATGTCTTTCAACGTCGCCGATGTTGGGCTTGCAACCGAAATAGACGGCGATTGCGATCAGCAGGAAGGGCAGAACGGCCTTGAGCGCATCGGCTGGAACGACCGTTGCGAGCAGGGCGCCGAAGATGGAGCCAAGCGCCGCCATGGCCGCCATCGGCAGTTGCTCCTTTAGGCTCACATGGCCGTACCGCGCGTAGGCGAGGCTCGCGGAGCCGGAGCCAAAGAGCGATTGCAGCTTGTTGGTGCCGAGCGTTTCGAGCGGCGGAATGCCCGCGATCAGCATGGCAGGAATGGTGATCATTCCCCCGCCGCCGGCGATCGAATCAATGAACCCGGCAATGAAGGCGGCGGCGAAGAGGAAGAGCAGGATGTGGAGGGCGAGGTCGTGCACAGGAGGCTCAGCAGGCGGAGTGGCAGCGCAATTGTTTCCGCCTTGTGTCAGAGCCCGCGTGAAAATGCAAAGGGGCAATTCGCGAACTAGGCTCTCGTTCGCCAGGAAACGCCCTTCATCCGGCCTGTCGGCCATCCTCTCTCCGCGAGCGGGAAGAGGATGGTGCGGGGGCAAACATGGCCTGCGCAGATTGCGACACGTCGATGGCGCAATCCGGTTTGACCGGCCAGAGGGCCTCCGGTAGAAATGACAAACATGCGACGGCGTCTGCTTCGAGCGGACTGTAAGAGCGTCCGGTGCGGCCGACCCATGCAGGGGGCCTGATCCGGTGCTGTCCAGACCGGTACGGCAATCTGCCAGGCCGGCGCTTCGTATGGAACGCCGACCGCTGCGCGTATCCGGAGGCTTCCGGAAGCTGTGCAGCAAATCACAGAGCAGCTTTGCGTATCGAGGCGGATGCGCGGAGCTGCAGGGGGAGCCGCGCAGCAGATGCCTTCGGTCAATGGACCAACTGTCACCATGCTTGTACTCGGCCTCGGTTGCGAGCGAAACACCGCGCCCGAGGAAGTGATCGAACTTGCAGAGCAGGCGCTTGTCGAGGCTGGCTTAGACCGGGGTGATGTCGACTTCGTTGCCTCGCTTGATGCCCGTGCGGAAGAGCCGGCGATTCATGCCGCCGCGCGCCATTTTTCCGTGCCGGTGCGCTTCTTTGACGCCCCGACGCTGGAGGCGGAAACCGCCCGCCTGCAGAACCCTTCAGAGATGGTCTTTGCCCATACCGGCTGCCACGGCGTGGCGGAAGGTGCGGCGCTCGCTGGCGCAGGCCCGGATGCAGTGCTGATCGTGCCCAGAATCCGTTCGGCTCGGGTGACAGCGGCAATCGCCGGTCCCTTGGCTGTGACCGAAGGGGCCGGCATCAAGGCAAAGCGCGCGGGGACCGGATAATGGCTGCGCCCTTTCGTATTCCTGCGCCGGTTAAAGAGCAGATTCAATGCTCTGTCGCCAATTTCTATGAAAGCAAATCACCTGCCTCACAGGTTGAATCAGGTCTGCGGTCCAGCGAGACCTCAAGGATTATGCCATGACGGATGCAATTTTCGCCGGCCTACCCGAACTCGAACCCGGTTCCGTCTGGCTGGTCGGCGCCGGGCCGGGCGACCCCGGGCTTTTGACTCTGCACGCCGCCAATGCGCTGCGGCAAGCCGATGTCATCGTTCATGATGCGCTGGTGAACAGCGATTGCCTGAAGCTCGCAAAGCCGGGCGCCGCCCTCGAATATGCCGGCAAGCGCGGCGGAAAACCTTCGCCGAAACAGCGCGACATCTCGCTGCGCCTCGTCGAACTGGCGCGCGCCGGGAACCGCGTGCTCCGCCTCAAGGGCGGCGATCCCTTCGTCTTCGGCCGGGGCGGCGAGGAAGCCCTGACGCTCGTCGAGCATCACATTCCGTTCCGCATCGTGCCCGGCATCACCGCCGGCATCGGCGGGCTTGCCTATGCCGGAATTCCGGTGACGCACCGCGAGGTCAACCATGCCGTCACATTCCTGACCGGTCACGATTCCTCGGGCGTCGTGCCGGACCGGATCAACTGGGAAGGCATTGCCAAGGGCTCGCCGGTGATCGTCATGTACATGGCGATGAAGCATATCGGCCAGATTACCGCCAATCTCATTGCCGGCGGCCGCTCGCCGGAGGAGCCGGTCGCCTTCGTCTGCAATGCCGCGACGCCAGAGCAGGCGGTGCTGGAGACGACCCTTTTGCGCGCCGAAGCCGATGTCGCGGCCTCCGGCCTCGAGCCGCCGGCAATCGTGGTCGTCGGCGAGGTCGTGCGCTTGCGCGCCGCTCTCGACTGGCTCGGGGCTCGCGATGGCCGCGTGCTGGCGGCGGATCCCTTTGCAAACCGTGTTCTCCGGGATCGCGCATGAGCGGTCTTCTGATTGCTGCCCCGAGTTCCGGCTCGGGCAAGACCACGGTGACGCTCGGACTGATGCGGGCGCTGAGGAGGCGTGACGTTGCCATTGCACCCGGCAAGGCCGGGCCTGACTATATCGATCCCGCCTTCCACACCGCTGCAAGCGGCGAACCTTGCTTTAACTTCGACCCCTGGGCGATGCGCTCCGAATTGCTTATCGACAACGCCGGGCGGGCGGTGGCCGGCGGTCGGACGCTGGTCGTCGAGGCGATGATGGGACTCTACGACGGTGCCGCCGACGGCACGGGCGCGCCGGCGGATCTCGCAGCGACGCTAGGGCTCGCCGTGGTTCTCGTCGTCGATTGTGCCCGCCTGTCCCATTCGGTGGCGGCGCTGGTGCGCGGTTACGCCGATTACCGCGACGAGATCCGCGTCGCCGGCGTCATCCTCAACAAAGTGGGCAGCGACCGACATGAGATGATGCTGCGCGATGCGCTCGACAGGGCAGGTGTGACGATTTTCGGCGTCCTCCGGCAAGATAGCTCGTTGAAGCTGCCGGAGCGGCACCTGGGCCTTGTGCAGGCCGGCGAGCACGGAGGACTGGAACCGTTTATCGAGCACGCGGCGGATCTTGTCGAGGCAAATTGCGATCTCGATGCGATGCTGGCTGCCGCAACACCCCCACCACCGCAGACGGCCAAGTCCGAAATCGCCACTCTGAAGCCGCTCGGCCAGCGAATCGCCATCGCCCGCGACGTCGCCTTCGCCTTCTGCTATGCGCACCTTATTGCCGGTTGGCGCGGGCAGGGTGCGGAAATTTCCTTCTTCTCGCCGCTAGACGACGAAGCGCCCGAAAGGGGCGTTGACGCGATTTATCTCCCCGGCGGCTATCCCGAGCTGCACGCCGAAAAACTGGCCGGGGCGACGCAGTTCCGCAAGGGCTTGCAAAGCGCCGTGGAGGCGGGCGTGCGTATCTTCGGCGAGTGCGGCGGCTACATGACGCTCGGCGAAGGGCTTGTCGGGGCGGATGGCAGGCGTTACGAAATGCTTGGCCTTTTGCCGCTGGTGACCAGTTTTGCCGAGCGCAAGCGGCATCTCGGCTACCGGCGCGTCGCGCCGCTCGACAACGCATTTTTCGATGGACCGATGACGGCGCACGAGTTCCACTACGCAACCATTGTATCCGAAGGGGCGGCCGAACCGCTCTTTACGGTTCATGACGCGGCGGGCAACGATCTCGGCCAGGCCGGCCTCAGGCGCGGGAATGTCGCCGGCTCCTTCATGCACCTTATCGATCTCTCGGGCAGACAATGACCGCTCCCATCCTTCATGGCGGCGGCGTCACCGAGGCCGCCGCGCGTTTCGGCGGTACCCCGGCCGAGTGGCTCGACCTTTCGACAGGGATCAACCCGTGCCCGGTTTCATTGCCGGAGATCGATCTGAGCGTCTGGCACCGCCTTCCGGACCGGCATGTCGAGGAGGCGGCACGTCTTGCCGCGAGCCGCTACTATGGAACCGGTGACGCCATGCCCCTGCCGGTGCCCGGCACCCAGGCCGCGATCCAGTTGCTGCCGCGGCTCGTCGACGCCGGGCGACGCGCCGCCGTCTTCGCGCCGACCTATGGCGAATACGCCCGCGTGCTTTCCGCTGCGGGCTTCACGATTGATCCCGTCCGGCACGTCGACGATCTTGCCGCCGCGCACGGTCTCGCCGTGGTCGTCAATCCCAACAACCCGACCGGTCGGCTTTTTCCGCCCGAGGAAATCCTTGCCATGGCGGTGGCCATGAAAGCCCATGGCGGCTTCTTGGTGGTCGACGAGGCCTTCGGCGATCTCGAGCCGGATGCGAGCGTCGCCCGCTATGCAGCAACCTCTGACAATCTCATCGTCTTCCGCTCCTTCGGCAAGTTCTTCGGCCTCGCGGGCCTGAGGCTCGGCTTCGTTATCGCTCGCGCCTCTGTGCTCGCGGCGTTCCGCGAGTGGCTCGGTCCCTGGGCCGTTTCCGGCCCGGCGCTCGCCATTTCGACGAAACTCATGGAAGGCGACACTGAGGTGATCGCGAGGGGCATTCTCGCGCGCAAGGCCGGTCTCGATACGGTACTCAGTGCGGCCGGCCTGAAGATCGCGGGCGGCACGGGCCTTTTCACACTGGTCGATAACGATCGGGCATGCGAAGTTCATGCCGCGCTTTGCGAAGCGCACATCCTGACGCGCAAGTTCGACTACAATCCGCACTGGCTCAGGATCGGACTCACCCCGGACGAAAACGGCGATCGGCGCCTTGCCGAAGCTTTGCAGCGGACAGGTGTGTAATTGACTTTTGAAATTTTCCTCATCCTCGTTGTCGCACTGGTCATCGACCGCCTGGTCGGCGATCCCGACTGGCTCTGGGAGCGCGTGACCCATCCGGTCGTCTTTTTTGGCAAGGGGATCGGACTTTTGGATGAGGCGCTCAATCGCGCCAGCGCGGGAGCGGCAGCCCTGAAGATGAGGGGGCTGGCGGCGATCCTCCTCCTGCTCGCAGCAAGCATATTGGTCGGCGTCGTCTTTCATCGCTTGTTCGACGTGCTCGGTGCCATTGGCTTCCTGCTGGAAGCCATCGTGGTTGCCGTCTTTCTTGCGCAGAAGAGCCTCGCGGTTCACGTGATACGCGTGGCGGAGGCCCTGCGTCAAAACGGGCTTGAAGGCGGCAGGGCGGCCGTGTCGATGATCGTCGGCCGCGATCCGAAGACGCTCGACGAGCCCGGCGTCTGCCGGGCCGCGATCGAAAGCCTTGCGGAAAATTTCTCCGATGGCGTCGTCGCACCTGCCCTCTGGTACGCCATCGCCGGGCTTCCGGGCCTGTTCGCCTACAAGATGCTGAATACGGCGGATTCGATGATCGGCCACAAGAGCCCGAAATACCTGCATTTCGGCTGGGCCTCGGCGCGGCTGGATGACCTCGCCAACTGGCCCGCTGCGCGCCTTTCGATCCTGCTGGTAGCCGCCGGCGCCCATTTCAAGCGGGGTGCAGAGGAAGCGAGAACTGCACTCGAAGTGGCACGCCGCGACCACGGCCTCCATCGATCGCCGAATTCCGGCTGGCCGGAGGCGGCGATGGCTGGGGCCCTGAACATCCAGCTTGCCGGGCCGCGGACCTATGGCGGCGTGAAGGTCGACGAGCCGATGATCAACGAGCCCGGCCGATCGATCGTGACGCCGGAGGATATCGACGCCGCCGTTTCCGTCTTTTATGGCGCCTGCTCGGCGATGACGCTGGCCTTTGCCGTCGCCGCTCTGATCGCGTCGCTGTTTTAATTTTCTTCTATTTCTCCATTCCGTTTGTCGCGGGTAGTGACTGCATTGTGGAATGAGACATCGAAACGCAGGCCGCTCATCATCGCCCATCGCGCTGGCGCGGCTCTTGCTGCGGAGAATACTATCGGCGCCCTCAATGCGGCAGCGGCGGCCGGCGCCGATGCCATCGAGACCGATGTTCGCAGGGCAAGGGATGGAGCCCTTGTCTGCATGCACGACGCGGATCTTCGGCGACTATGCGGCGACACGCGTACGGTTGCAGAGTTTCATCTGGCGACACTGCGGAGCTTGTTGCCGGCGGTAATGACATTAAGAGACGCCCTTGCTGCTTCACATCCGCTGGGCATTCTGCTCGACGTCAAGCTCATGGAAGAACGGCATCTTCCTCAGATTATCGGCGAAATCGTGCTCATGGATGCGGCCGAGCGGACGCTGCTTGGTTTGCGTGACATCGGGCTCATCGGCGCCGCGCAAGATATCACGGCGGGTATCGCTGTTCTCGCTTTCCTGGAGGAGCCAGACTCTGCTCCAGAGGCGCGGCGAGCAGGAGCCAACTGGTTCAGGCTGTGGCAGGGTGATGCGACGTCTGAACGCGCTGCTGCCGTGCGTGACGCGGGCATGTGTCTCGCTGTGATGGTTGGTCAACCGCGGACGATCCCTCGTGCGGAGTACCCGCCGTTTCCTGTCGGTCAGGTCGATCGGGAAGGGCTTGATAGGCTGCGAACGATAGCGCCGGACGCAATTCTTCTCGATGATCCGCGTTTGGCTACGGCAGGCGTCTACAGATAGAGGGCTGACTACGACGCAACGCGGTGCTTTTGCGTCAATCAATGCCGGCGAAGCGCATCAGACGGCCGATGTCGGGGACAATGACGCGACGGCTGTTTTCGACACGGATTACGCCGTCCTTGCGCAGCTTGGTGACCTGGCGGCTCACGGTTTCGATGGTGAGGCCGAGATAGTCGGCGATGTCGGCGCGAGACAGCGGCAGGTCGAATTCTGTGGCGGTGCCGTGCTCCGGGTCGATGTGGGTGGCGATGAGGTAGAGGAAGCTCGCGACCTTTTCCTGGGCGGTCTTGCGGCCGAGCGTCAGCATCCAGTCGCGTGCCTCGTCAAGTTCTTTCAGAGCTTGTTCGTGCAGCCGGTGCTCAAGGCCAGGCGCTTCCGTGACAAGCCGCTCGACGACCGCACGCGGGAAAGCGCAGATGTCGATGCCGGTTGCGGCCTCGGCGCTCAGCGCGCTTTCGCGGGTAAAGGGTCGACCCATGAAGTCGGGCGCGAACTGCAGGCCGACGATCTGCTGGCGGCCGTCGGAGAGCATCTTGCTGAGCTTCACGACACCGCGAATGATGTTGGCGTAATTGCTGGTCGTTTCGCCCTGGCCGACCATCTCGCTGCCGGGATCGACCCGCCGGCGCGTCGAATGACGGCTGAGCTCAGTCAACTGGCTTGGCGTGAGGGTGCCGCAGACTCCGCCGTGGCGTGCCTCGCAGGCGAGGCAGACGACTGGAATGTCTGAATTATGGATGTCCTTGCGGCTTTGTTCGCTCACGATTTGCATCTTTCTGCCTCGCCGTTTGTCCAGACCAAAGAGGAACGTCGCTGCCAAATCAAGAGTTGGCCCGGGTAAATCCGCAAAGCGCGAAACAATGTCTCAGCCGGACTTAACGAATGTCAATTTAGCTCGCTCCGTAAGCGGGCATTTGATCAAGATCAAAAAAAGCTTGTCCGCGGCAATTTATTCTCGCGTCCACAATGGTCCCCGGCGCCGGCGCCATGGCGGGCCAAGAACCGTCGGCGATCGGCTCCGGCGATAGCAATAAACGACGTGTCAGAGTGGAGATTAGGATGGAAGATGCACTCGTCTTGAAGCATGCGGCGCCGGTGCCGCGCTACACCAGCTATCCGACCGCGCCGCATTTTTCGGACGCAATCGGCAACGCGGAATACGAGAGCTGGCTTGGCGCGATCGGCGACGGCGAGAGCCTGTCGCTTTACGCACATATTCCCTATTGCGATCGTCTTTGCTGGTTCTGCGCCTGCCATACGAAGCAGACGCTTCGCTATGATCCAGTGGCCGACTATTTGGCGGGCTTGCAGCGCGAGATCGAGGCGATCGGCAAACGGGTGAATGGCGGCGCGCGCGTCACTGCCTTGCACCTCGGCGGCGGCTCGCCGACTCTCGTCCGGCCCGACGATCTCGTCGCGCTCAAGAGCCAATTCTCGCGGCATTTCACCTTTGGCCAGGATTGCGAGATCAGCGTCGAGATGGATCCGAACGACCTCGACGAGGCGCGCCATGATGCGCTGGCGGCGATCGGCATGACCAGGGCGAGTTTCGGCATCCAGGATTTCGATCCGGTCGTGCAGCAAGCGATCAACCGTATCCAGACCTATGAGCAGACGCGCGACGCGATCGAGGCGTCGCGAGCGCGCGGCGTGCGTTCCGTCAATTGCGATGTGCTCTACGGACTGCCGCACCAAACGATGACGACACTTGAGCGGACCATCGATGCGGTACTGTCGCTTAGGCCCGATCGGGTCGCGCTGTTCGGCTACGCCCATGTGCCTTGGATGAAGAAGCATCAGCAGATGATCCCGGAGGAGAGCTTGCCAGACGTCCTCGCGCGCTACGCGCAGATGTCGCGGGCGGCGGAAATGCTCGTCGCCGCCGGTTACGAGGCGATTGGCATCGACCATTTCGCTCGGCCTGCGGACACGCTCGCCGTTGCCAGCCGGGAAGGGCGGTTGCGGCGGAATTTCCAGGGTTACACCGACGACACGGCCGAAACGCTGATTGGTCTCGGCGCGTCGTCGATCGGTCAGTTCCGCGAGGGCTATGTGCAGAACATGCCGGCGACCGGAGAGTATCTGCGCCGGGCGGAGCAGGGCGGTCTTGCCGCCGTTCGCGGTTATGCGCTCACCCCGGAGGACCGGCTGCGGGCACGGGTGATCTCGCTCGTCATGTGCGAGTTCGGCTTTTCCTTCGCGCGCATCGAAGCGGAGTTCCCGGCGCTCGCCGCATCGATCATCGAGGAGGCCCGGCTTTTCCGCGCGCGCGATGCCGACGGCCTTTCGACGATCGAGGCTGGCGTCTTCAAGCTGACGGCGCGCGGACGGCCCTTCGCCCGCTCGGTTGCAGCCGCATTCGACGCTCATCTTTCCGGCGGGCCCGGCCGCCATTCGGTCGCTGTTTAGCAACACCGCATTTTTAATCGCTAAAGCAATCGGCACGGCAAAAGCCAAGAGGCATTGGCTTTTGCCGTGCATTTTTCTATAGGGATCGCCAAGACTCGATTTTCATGAGGTATGCGCGTGACAGCAACATTCGACAAGGTCGCCGATATTATTGCGGAAACCAGCGAGATCGATCGCGAGACGATCAAGCCGGAAAGCCACACGATCGATGATCTCGGCATTGACAGCCTGGACTTCCTCGACATCGTTTTTGCGATCGACAAGGAATTCGGGATCAAGATCCCGCTCGAGCAGTGGACTCAGGAAGTCAACGAAGGCAAGGTGTCGACCGAGGAATACTTCGTGCTGAAGAATCTTTGTGCGAAGATCGACGAACTTCGGGCCGCTAAAGCCTGACCCTTCCGCTGACGCGGTTCGACCCGTTTCACGATGCCGCCTGTCGCGTACCGCGCTTGACAGGCGGCATGGGCGTTTTTACTTGAGCCCGAAACCAAACGGGGATCAGCCTTCATGCTCCTTGAATACTTCCAGATGATCGACCGCGTCGAAACGGTGGATCTTGCGGTGGGCCGCCTGACGGCGCGGTCCGTCGTTCCGGAAAAGAGCCCCGTCTTCGAGGGGCATTTTCCGGGTTATCCCTTGGTTCCGGGCGTACTCCTGATCGAGACCATGGCGCAGGCCTCGGGTTTCCTCGTGCTCGCCGCGACGAAATTTGCAACGATGCCCTTCCTGATGTCGGTCGACGGCGCCAAGATGCGCACCTTCGTGGAGCCTTCCACCGAGCTTGAGATCGAGGCGCTGCTGGAGCATGAAGGATCCGGCTTTGCCGTAACCAAGGCCAAGATCACCTCGGGCGGCAAGAAGATATGCGATGCCCAGCTGAAGCTGAGAACGATGCCGTTCGACCAGGTGCCGCTCGGCGATATAGTTCGCAAGCGCGCCGAGGAGCTCGGATTGATGGCCGCGACGGCCGGTTCGGAGAAGTGAATATGAGGAAATCCGCAAACGACGTGGTGATCACTGGCGTCGGCATCGTGACGAGCCAGGGCGTCGGCGTCGAGCCGCATGTGGCGTTGTTGAGCGCTGCTGAACCGCCGAAAGTGCGCATCGAAACCGAACGTTTCGCTCCCTATCCGGTCCATCCGCTGCCGGAAATCGACTGGTCCCACCAGATCGCCAAGCGTGGCGACCAGCGGCAGATGGAAAACTGGCAGCGCCTCGGCGTCTTTGCCGCCGGCTTGGCCCTGGATGACGCCGGGCTCAAGGACAATCTCGAAGCCTGCGGCAGCATGGACATGATTGTGGCCGCCGGCGGCGGCGAGCGTGACATCAACGTCGACTCGCTGATCGTGGACGAGGGTCTGAAGCGCAACGATCGCGAGCAACTCCTGAACGAGAAGCTGACCACGGAATTGCGCCCGACGCTCTTTCTTGCACAGCTCTCCAACCTGCTCGCCGGCAATATTTCCATCGTCCACAAGGTTACGGGCTCTTCGCGCACCTTCATGGGCGAGGAGGCCGCGGGCATTTCGGCCTTCGAAACCGCCTTCGCCCGCATCAAGGCCGGCCAGTCGACCCATACGCTAGTCGGCGGTGCGTTTTCGGCCGAGCGCATCGACATCATCCTGCTGATCGAAGCCATCCAGGGCTGCGCGGTTGGCGACTGGCATCCGATCTGGTCGCGTAAGCCGGAGGACGGCGGCGGTCTCATCCTCGGTTCGGTCGGCGCCTTCCTCGTGCTCGAATCGCGCCAATATGCCGAGGCGCGCGGCGCCCGCATCTATGCCTCGATCGAGGCGGTCGGCGGCGATCGCGGCAGCCGCCAGGATGGGCGGCTTGAGGCACGTCTTGCCGATCTCGCGGCACCGGCGGCCGCGTTCGAGCCGCAGTCGACCGTCGTCTTTTCGGGAACCACCGGCTTCCACGATCTCGCTCGCCGCGAGAAGGCTTTTCTTGAAACTGAACTCGCTGGTCGGCCTGTCCGCGCCTATGGCGGTCTCGTCGGGCATGGCATCGAGGCACAGTTTCCCGTGGGCCTGGCGCTCGCGGCACTTTCGCTCGGCCACGCCGCCAAGGTACCGCCCTTCGATGCCGATGCTGAAGCCGTGATGACGGCACCGGCCAAGACGGCGGTCGTCACGACGATCGGCCACGCCCGCGGCGAAGGTGTCGCCGTGCTTTCTGCGGAATAAGGGGGCTCGAACCATGAGCAAGGCATATACGGATCATCTCGGCCGCCCGATCGTCGCCGTTACCGGCATGGGCGTCATCACCTCGCTCGGCCAGGGTCTCGAAGACAACTGGGCGGCGCTTTCCGGCGGCGTCTCCGGTATTCACAAGATCACCCGCTTTCCGACCGAGGGGCTTTCGACCCGCATCAGCGGCACGGTCGATTTCATCGAACTGCCGGCCGAAAACGCGGTCGAGCGCTCCTACGCGATGGCGCGCGAAACGACGCTGGAAGCCTTGGCGCAGGCCGGCCTTTCCGGGGATTTCAATGGTCCGCTGTTTCTCGCTGCCCCGCCGATAGAGCCGGAATGGAGCGCACGCTTCGAGCTTGCCGACCGTTCGCCGCCGTCCGAGCGGCCGGGTGACGCCTATAACCGTTTCCTTGCCGCCATGCGGCAGAAGCCGGATCCGGTATTCCACGAGGCCGTGCTCTTCGGCTCGATCTCGGAGCGGCTTGCCGATCGTTTCGGCACGCGCGGCCTGCCGGTGACGCTTTCGACGGCTTGCGCTTCCGGTGCGACCGCGATCCAGCTCGGTGTCGAGGCGATCCGCCAGGGACGCACCGATCGCGCCTTGACGGTCGCAACCGACGGCTCGGTCAGCGCCGAGGCATTGATCCGCTTCTCGCTGCTTTCCGCGCTCTCGACCCAGAACGATCCGCCGGAGAAGGCATCGAAGCCCTTCACCAAGGACCGCGACGGTTTCGTCATTGCGGAAGGTGCCGCGACGCTGGTGCTTGAGTCGCTGGAAGCGGCGATTGCCCGCGGCGCTCGCATCTACGGCATCCTCAAGGGGTGTGGCGAGAAGGCTGACCTCTTCCATCGCACGCGTTCGTCTCCGGATGGCGGCCCGGCGATCGCGACGATCCGCGCCGCACTCGAGGACGCCGGCATCGACGAGAGCGGCATCGGCTATATCAATGCCCACGGCACTTC
This sequence comes from Sinorhizobium terangae, assembly GCF_029714365.1. NCBI lineage: Bacteria > Pseudomonadati > Pseudomonadota > Alphaproteobacteria > Hyphomicrobiales > Rhizobiaceae > Sinorhizobium > Sinorhizobium terangae. Next base: position 1,759,376 of record NZ_CP121659.1, on the reverse strand, counting down.
GACGCCGGAAAACGACAAGATGGAGTATCTGTCGATGTCGTCCGTCTTCGGCGAGCGCCTGCCGACGATCCCGGTTTCGTCGAACAAGTCGATGATCGGCCATACGCTGACGGCCGCCGGCGCGGTCGAGGCGGTTTTCTCGCTCCAGACGATGCTGACCGGCACACTGCCGCCGACCATCAACTACCAGAATCCCGACCCGGCGATCGTTCTCGATGTCGTGCCGAACGTGAAACGCAGCCAGCAGGTCACTGCCGTGCTGTCGAACTCCTTTGGCTTCGGCGGCCAGAACGCCAGTTTGGTCATGACCGCCGAGCCGGCTTGAGGATGGTGCAAGCGGTACAGCGCCGCTTTCCGCAGCATAGCGACACGTTCACGACACGTGTATATGCCGTGGGAGTCGGCACGACCGGCCCTTCGACGACGTAATACTCAAAGGAAACACCATGCGCGCCCTGCAACTGCTCGATGACCGCAAGCTTGAAATCACCGACCTTCCGGAACCGGAAACGCCGGGTCCCGGTGAAGTCACCCTGCGCGTCAAGGCGGTCGCGCTCAACCATATCGACGTCTGGGGCTGGCGCGGCATGGCCTTCGCCAAGCGCAAGATGCCGTTGGTGATCGGCGCGGAAGCGTCCGGCGTGGTCGAGAGCATCGGTCCGGGCGTCGCCAATGTGCTGCCCGGCCAGCTCGTCTCGATCTACGGCGCGCGCACCTGCGGCCTCTGCCGCCCCTGCCGCGAGGGTCGCGACAATCTCTGCGAACATGTAGGCGGCGTGCACGGCTTCCACCTCGACGGTTTCGCGCAGGAACTGGTAAACCTCCCGGCGCGCCTGCTCGTTCCGGCGCCTCCGGGCGTCGATGCCGTCGGTGCTGCGCTGGCGCCCGTCACCTTCGGCACGGTCGAGCACATGCTCTTCGACAACGCCAAACTCGAACCCGGCGAAACGATCCTCGTCCATGCAGGCGGTTCCGGCATCGGCACGGCGGCGATCCAGCTTGCCAAGAAGATCGGCTGCACCGTGATCACGACGGTCGGTTCGGACGACAAGATCGAGAGGGCAAAGGCGCTCGGCGCGGATCATGTCATCAACTACCGCACCGACCGCTTCGAGGGCGTGGTGCGTAAGCTTACCAAAAAGAAGGGCGTGGACGTCGTCTTCGAACATGTCGGCAAGGACACCTGGGCGGGCTCCATGTTGTCGATGAAGCGGGGCGGGCGTCTCGTCACCTGCGGCTCTACCTCCGGCGTTTCGACCGATATGAACCTGATGATGCTCTTTCAGCAGCAGTTGAAGCTGCTCGGCTCCTTCGGCTGCCGAAAGGAAAATATGGCGAACGCCATGCAGAAGATGGGCCGCGGCCTTGTGCACCCGGTGATCGATACGGAAGTTGGCTTCAACGATATCGATCGCGCGCTTGAGCGCATGGAATCGCGTCAGGTCTTCGGCAAGATCATCCTTCGGATGGACTGAACATCGTGCGCATGCTGATCACGCGGCTGGTGCTGGCCGCCAACCATTTTCGGCAATGGCTGATTGCGCAATTCGTGTTCCTGCTGCTGACCGTTCTGAAGCTCTTCCCGGCTGACACGGCGATTAACTTCATGGACCGCGTCGCCCGCTGGATCGGCCCGAAGACCGGGCGTTACAAGCTGACGCTCACCAATCTGCGCAACGCCTTTCCGGAAAAGAGCGAGGCGGAGCTTCAGGAGATTGCGCTCGAAAGTTGGGGCAACATGGGGCGAATGGCGGCGGAATACGTCTTCCTCGACCAGCTTTTCGATTTCGATCCATACAAGTCGGAGCCGGGCAGGGTGGAGGTCTCCGGCATCCCGCTGTTCCTTGACCTGCGCGACAATCCGCGGCCGTTCATTGTCTTTACCGCCCATAGCGGCAATTTCGAGATGCTGCCCGTTGCGGGCTCGGCCTTCGGACTGGAGGTTACCGTCCTCTTCCGCCCGCCGAACAACCCGTACATGGCCGACAAGGTCTTCGAGTTCCGCAAGGCGCGGATGGGCAATCTTGTGCCCTCGCATGCCGGTTCCTCCTTCGCGCTCGCCCGTCAGCTCGAGCGCGGTGGTGGTGTCGGCGTTCTGGTCGACCAGAAATTCCGCAAGGGGTTGAAGACGAAGTTCTTCGGCCGGGACGTGCAGACCAATCCGCTGCTTGCCAAGCTCGTGCGTCAGTTCAATTGCGAGGTCTATCCCGCCCGTTGCATCCGTCTGCCCGGTGGGCGGTTCCGGCTGGAGCTCGAACCGGCGATTGCGATCCCGCGCCGGGCGGATGGCAGCGTCGACGTCAATGCGACCGCGCAGATGCTGAACGACAAGGTCGAGAGCTGGGTTCGTGAATATCCGGGTCAATGGCTCTGGTATCACGACCGCTGGAACATCAAGCGCAGTCTGTAAAGGCGTTCCGCTGTCTATCCAAAGCGTCGCCTTGCTTCGCACCCCGGCGGCATTGCTCACGACTGTGTGCGTCAGGCCGAAGAGGCCGCATTTCTTGATGAGGCGCATATAGGTGTCGCGGGGGGCGCGGGCTTAGGCTTCGACTTTCTCCTGTTGAACGATGCCGCAATGGGTGTAAACTCATCGTTGTGGTTTGGGGCAACTGCAAGCGCTTTGGATGACAAGCGCAAACGCAGTTATGCGTGGCATTGAGGGGCAATCATCAAAATCCGAATTTGTCTGCAACACCGTCTGTCTTGAAGTGCATCGACACGGCTTTGCCGTGGGGGAATGGGGATTCGAATTGAAGGCGCTGATTGAGCTGTTCTGGTTCAAGTATTCGCAGTTGCAGCATGCCGTGAAAATGGCGGACGAACATTTGATTGGGATTCTGGATCGTGAGCTCGATCCTATTCTGAAGGCAGTTTACGACCAGAAGGCCGTGAGCGTCGAGGACGCGCGTCTGCAGTTCCACTTCCTGATCGATATACTGCGTGCCGAGGCGGCAGACATGGCCTGCGTGCTGCGCCATTCGAAGTTGCTTCAATCGCTGATCGATCGTTATTTCGCGGCGACCGGATTGGCGGATCTCACCGGTCTCGACCTCGAGCGCCCGGCGAGATTGCCCAGCAAGGGGCTTGCCGACGAAGGGCTGCTCAACGAGGCGATTCTCGACTGTCTTACCGACCGGATCGCCGTGATCACTCCGGATTACCGCTACCTCTACACCAACCCGGCGAATGCGAGTCATCTGGAAAGCAGGCCGATGGATCTCATCGGCCGGCACATCGTGGAGTTCATCGGCCTCCAACGCTTCGAGCAGCGTGTGAAGGCCTATCTCGACCGTTGCTTCGGCGGCGAAGTCGTCGAGTACACTTTTGCCAAGACCGTCGATGCACGCACGGTGGTCGTTCGCTGCCGCATGACGCCGTGCCTCTCGTGCAACGGCAAGCTGATCGGCGCGATCCTGGTCATTCAGGAACATGCGGATCGGCGCAGGGCGATTGCGGCCTGACGGCTGGAGTAGGTGAGGCGCACTCGTTGCCTCCGCGTTTCCCGCTTTACTGCACGACGCGCAAAGGACGCTGTAGCACTCTGAAGTGCTGCATGTTTTATCCTTGAATCGGATAGGATTTAAGGAGACATGCAGTAGCGTCTCTTCAGTGGGATTAGGCCGGCTTGCCACCGAGGTGTTGGACGAGGATCCCCCGCAAGCACTCCTTCTCGAAGCTGATGTGCCGTCGCACGCTGGTGAAGAAGCCGCGCAACATGTAGCCGGCGGTCTCGGCATTGACGGTCCTGTCGGCTGCGCCCAGGCGATCGAGCATTTCGGTCAGTTCCTCGGCGAAACACTCGTCTTCGCAGTGCTCGTATTTCAGGCGCTCCAGCAGGGCATGCACGGAAGCGTCGTCTGCAAAGCGGTGCTCGATCCAGGCAAAAACCCGCTGTTCCTCGCCGGCATGGAGATCGCGCATCATCGGTCCGATCACCTTTGCCGCGTAGGCACAGGTCTCGCGGTTGATCTCTCCCGGGAGGCTGTCTGCAATCGCTTCCAGACTGTCGCAGAGCGCCAACTGGTCATGATGAGCGCCGGCCAGCCAGGCCAGCGGTTCGACCGGCGGCTCACGTGATGCAGTAGGCCGCGCTCCGTTCGATAGCGTTCGGCCGTTGATCTTTACTCTCATGCGCTCCGACCCTTCCCACCATCGCCTCACGTGCAGCCCTCCATGGCTACAGAATGCGTCAGAGCGCCAGGGCCAGCCTTGATCTGGATCAAGGTTGACGATGAGCGATTCTGACAGATCAGGGCAGGTTGCGGCGGCATGCGTCGTTCAGTGCGCCGTCGTCAACGAGTTGAGAAAGTTGGGGACCCAACCATGAAATATACATTCGAGATGATCGTGCTCGGGGTCGGCGCCTTCCTGGCGCTGGTTGGGGCCGGCTTCGCTCAGGACCGCCTGTTTGGCGCACATATGTGGGTGCTGTTCTTCGCGTTGCTCGGCGGCACGATCGTGCTCCTACGGCGGATCGACTTCCGCCCGGCTATCGCAGGAGCGGCGCCCCCGCAGTCGGAATATTTCGACGAGGTCGTGAAATACGGTGTTGTCGCCACGGTTTTCTGGGGCGTCGTCGGCTTCCTGGTCGGCGTCATCGTGGCGCTGCAGCTCGCCTTCCCGGACCTCAATATCGAGCCGTGGTTCAATTTCGGACGCATGCGGCCGCTCCACACCTCGGCCGTCATCTTCGCCTTCGGCGGCAACGCGTTGATCGCGACGTCCTTCTATGTCGTCCAGCGCACCAGCCGTGCGCGCCTCTTCGGCGGCAATCTCGGCTGGTTCGTATTCTGGGGCTATCAGCTTTTCATCGTGATGGCGGCGACCGGCTACCTGCTCGGCATCACCCAGAGCCGCGAATACGCCGAGCCTGAATGGTATGTCGATCTCTTGCTCACGATCGTCTGGGTTGCCTATCTCATCGCCTTCCTCGGCACGATCCTCGTGCGCAAGGAGCCGCATATCTATGTGGCAAACTGGTTCTATCTCGCCTTCATCGTCACCATCGCCATGCTGCACATCGTCAACAATCTGGCGGTGCCGGTTTCCTTCCTCGGTTCGAAGAGCTATTCGGCCTTCTCAGGCGTTCAGGATGCGCTGACGCAATGGTGGTACGGGCACAACGCCGTCGGCTTCTTCCTGACGGCCGGCTTCCTGGCGATGATGTACTACTTCATCCCCAAGCAGGTGAACCGGCCCATCTATTCCTACCGGCTGTCGATCATCCACTTCTGGGCGCTGATCTTCATGTACATCTGGGCGGGGCCGCACCACCTCCACTATACCGCGCTGCCCGACTGGGCGCAGACGCTCGGCATGGTCTTCTCAGTTATGCTCTGGATGCCCTCCTGGGGCGGCATGATCAACGGCCTGATGACGCTTTCCGGCGCATGGGACAAGGTCCGCACCGACCCCATCGTGCGCATGCTGATCATGGCCGTCGCTTTCTACGGCATGGCGACCTTCGAGGGGCCGATGATGTCGATCAAGACGGTCAACTCGCTCAGCCACTACACCGACTGGACCATCGGCCACGTCCATTCCGGCGCGCTCGGCTGGAACGGGCTCATCACCTTCGGCGCGATCTATTATCTCGTTCCGAAGCTCTGGAACCGCGAGCGGCTCTATAGCGTGCGCATGGTCAACTGGCACTTCTGGCTCGCCACCCTCGGCATCGTCGTCTACGCCGCCGTCATGTGGGTCGCCGGCATCCAGCAGGGCTTGATGTGGCGCGAATACGACGACCAGGGCTTCCTCGTCTATTCCTTCGCGGAATCGGTCGCGGCCATGTTCCCGTACTACGTGCTGCGTGCCGTCGGCGGCGGCCTGTTCCTCACGGGAGCGCTGCTCATGGCCTTCAACGTAACAATGACGATCCTCGGACGCGTGCGGGACGAAGCCCCGATCCTCGGTGCGACGCCGGTACCGCAGCCTGCGGAATAGGAGGACAGATCCATGTCCATTCTCGACAAACACACCATACTCGAACGCAACGCCACACTCCTCCTGGTCAGTTCGCTGCTCGTCGTCTCGATCGGCGGAATCGTGGAAATCGCGCCGCTCTTCTATCTCGAGAACACCATCGAGAAGGTCGAAGGCATGCGGCCCTATTCGCCGCTGGAGCTTGCCGGACGCGACATCTATGTGCGCGAAGGCTGCTATGTCTGCCACAGCCAGATGATCCGGCCGTTCCGCGACGAGGTCGAACGCTACGGGCATTACTCGCTCGCCGCGGAGTCGATGTACGACCACCCGTTCCAGTGGGGTTCGAAGCGCACCGGGCCGGACCTCGCCCGCGTCGGCGACCGCTACTCCAACGAATGGCACGTCCAGCACATGACCGAGCCGCGCTCGGTGGTGCCGGAATCGGTCATGCCGAGCTACGCCTTCCTGAAGGAAACGCCGCTCGAGGTGACGAACGTCGCCATGAACCTCAAGGCCAACAGGGCGGTCGGCGTCCCCTACACGGACGAGATGATCGACAACGCGGCCGCAGACCTCAAGGCGCAGGCCGATCCCAATGCCGACACGTCCGGCATCGAGGCGCGCTACCCGAAGGCCAAGCTCGGCGATTTCGACGGTGACGCGCAGAGGCTGACGGAGATGGATGCGCTCATCGCCTATCTCCAGATGCTCGGCACGCTCGTCGACTTCTCCACCTACGACGACACCACTGGCTATCGTTGAGGAGGGAACCGACATGGAAACCTACACGCTCATGCGTCACTTCGCCGACAGCTGGGGCCTCCTTGCCATGATGCTCTTCTTCCTCGGCGTCGTCGCTTTTATCTTCCTGCCCGGCGCCAAGAAGGCCGCCGAGCGGGCCGCTTCCATCCCCTTCGATCACGATGTGATCGGCTCTGAGAAGTCAGAGCGGCACCCGGGCGGAAAACCGCTGCACACTTTTCCTCATGCCGCTCGAAAGGAGGATTGATCCATGGCGGACAAGCACATTGACGAGATCAGCGGCGTCGAAACCACCGGTCACGAGTGGGACGGCATTCGCGAGCTCAACAACCCAATGCCGCGCTGGTGGGTCTATAGCTTCTATGCGACGATCATCTGGGCAATCGGCTACGCAATCGCGTACCCTTCATGGCCGATGCTGACCGAAGCCACGCGGGGCGTGCTCGGCTATTCGAGCCGCTCCGAGTTCAGCGTCGAGCTCGCCAATGCCAAGGCGGCACAGGCCGGCAACCTGGAGCGGATCGCGTCGAGGTCGCTCGACGAAATCATTGCCGATCCGCAATTGCAGCAGTTCGCCGTTTCGGCCGGCGCTTCCGCCTTCAAGGTGAACTGTGCGCAGTGCCATGGCTCGGGTGCCGCCGGTGGGCAGGGCTTCCCCAACCTCAACGACGACGACTGGCTTTGGGGCGGAAAGCCGGCTGAGATCTACCAGACGATCGCGCACGGTATTCGTCATTCCGCCGACGGCGAGACGCGGGTCTCGGAGATGCCGTCCTTTGCGGAAATGCTCGACCCCGAGCAGATGAAGCAGACGGCGGCCTATGTCGCGAGCCTCACCGGCACGCCGTCGAACCGGGAACTGGTCGAGCCGGGCAAGCAGCTCTTCGCCGATAATTGCGCTTCGTGCCACGGCGCCGACGCGAAAGGCAGCCGCGAGATGGGCGCACCCAATCTTGCCGACGCCATCTGGCTGAAAGGCGAGGGCGAGCAGGCGATCATCAATCAGATGAAGGCACCGAAGCACGGTGTCATGCCCGCCTGGCTGCCTCGCATCGGCGATACGACAGTCAAGCAACTCGCGGTCTTTGTTCACTCGCTTGGCGGCGGGGAATAGCGGGGGGCCCTCTTTTGGGAGAAGAGGGGCAAGAGGCCTCGCGTCTTAAACGGGCGCGGGGCCGCTTGCCGTCAAGGTCACCCGGAGGTTGGACTCGCTATTGTTGCGGCTTCGGTTCATCATCATTGGGAACCTCGCTGGGGCTGGGCGTTCTGACCATGCGCCGGAAGGCGGTACCTTAGTGATGCTCGAGAGGAGAAATCGAGATGTCACCGGAGTGGCCAATGTTCATTCTACAGTGCATCGTCGTCTTCGGCCTCGTCGGCGCGCTGTTCATCCGGTTCGGCGAGTAGCCGCCACTCTTACTGGGCCGACCAGACCGCGAGCTCGTATCCGTCCGGGTCGGCGAAATGGAAGCGGCGGCCGCCGGGGAAGGAGTAGATCGGCTTGACGATCTTGCCGCCGGCCGCCTCGACCCTTCGCACCGTGTCCTCAAGATCGTTGGCGTAGAGGATGACGAGCGGCCCGCCGCTTCGGACGGGACCAAGTATCGTGAACCCGCCCGTCAGGCGACCGTCGGCGAATTCGCAATATTCCGGGCCGAAGTCTGTGAAGGTCCAGCCGAAGGCGCCGCCGTAAAAGGCCTTGCTCGCTTCGATGCTTGCCACGTTGAACTCGATATAGTCGATACGGCGATCGTTGTCCTTGTTGCTCATTTGTGTGCCGTTCTTTCTGTGGGTTGCCTGGGTTCCTGGTGGGATTCCATGATGGACTTGAGCGCTGCGAGGTCCTTTTCGACCCATGCCGCATCGTCGGCGAATTGCTCGTCGCTCATGCCCGGCTGCCGGAGCAGGGTGAACATGACCTCCGCGCCGTCGCCGTTCGGCACGACGCGTAGAGCGTTGTGCACCGTGAGCCCGCTTTCGAGCGTCACCAGATGATCGACGACGCCGAAATCATTGTCCGGCGCAAAGCGCACGCGTGCGTTGCCAAGCGGACCGGGCGCGATCCAGTCGTCGCCGTCGCGGGAGAGCCCGGATGAAAGCCCTGAGGCCCAAAGCGGCATCTTCTCGTGATCGGCCATGAAGGCATAGACCTCGCGCCAGTCGCGCGCGATCGACGTGTGTATGATCCTGGTGGCCATGGTTGCCATGCGTTGCTCCCTTTGACGCTATCGCTACCACGCCCCGGCGCTGCCGTCTTGAACGAAACGGCCAACGCCGGTCGGATGCGCGGCTGCTCTGAGCGCGGCTAGAGGATCTACCATTCCTGATAAATGGGTTGCGTGCTCTTTCTAAAGTCCTGCATCACGTCCGCGAGCTGCTGCTGGATATCGCCGGGGGTCAACGACGTCAGTTGCTTCGCCTCACGGTTGAGGTGCGCCTGATCGGCATAACCTGCATCGAGTGCGAGCGTCGCCAATGTGGATTGCGGCGAGGCGCGACAGGCGACGAGAAAGCGCTGCAGCCGGAGGATGCGGTCAAGCGTCTTGGCGCCGTAGCCGAAATGCTCGCGGCAGCGACGACGCAGCGTCCGCTCGCTGGTTCCGGTTTCTTCCACGAGCGCGCGGATCGGCTCGACTGAGTTCATCCTTTCGTTTTCGAGAAGCGAGACACAGGCGGCGATCTCGGGCGATGGCGGTTTCACCGTAGGGAGCCGATTTTGCAGGGCCGCCCGGAGAACGGCAATCCGGGTCTCGGCATCTGCCGCTTCTGCAATCTGCGCCTCCAGCACGCGCGCCACGCGCCCCCAGAAAGCATCGAGCGCAACGGTCTTCCCGGTGATCGCGTCGAGCGGCGTGCGCAGCCAGGAGGCGGCCGCACCGATGCGGAAGCGAGCGCCGACGACGGTTTCACCGGCGACGAGTTGGGGAAAGGCCGCCACCTTGTCCGGCCCGACAACCGCAAGACCGCCGGAAATCCAGATTATGTCGACGCAGCCATCCGGCACCACCGCGACGCGCGCTGGCTCGGGCAGGTGGTGCGTCCAGAAGCACTTGACGTCGCCCGCCAGCGCGCCGGATGACGCTTGCTCGCGATAGATGCCCCGGCTTTGGGCAAGGCTGGGACAGTCGGACTGGTCTTGCGTGATTCCCTTCATGCGAAGCGATCCGTCGTGCAAGGCTCCTCCAATCTTACACCGGAAATCGGGCACAAAGCGTGCAGGCAAGCTGCGATGGGTGCGCGGATTTGGACGTTTCGACGCACCGTGTGGCAATAGGGCGCAAACTTGACGCAGATCAAGGCTCGGCCCCTACAGATCCGGCAAAAGCGGCTGGAATAGCAATTTCGGATCCCCATCAATGCGTCCCCAGCCCGTCACCACAGCTGCGTCCGTCGAACGGCTCCAGGCCGAACCGGTCAACGCCGCGCATATGCGCAAGCCGCTTTACGAGAAGCGCCGCAAGATCTTTCCGAAGAGAGCCGAAGGCCGCTTCCGCCGCTTCAAGTGGCTGGTGATGCTGGTCACGCTAAGTATCTACTATCTGACGCCGTGGATCCGTTGGGATCGGGGTGCGCATGCGCCGGACCAAGCCGTGCTCGTCGATCTTGCCGCCCGTCGCTTCTACTTCTTCTTCATCGAGATCTGGCCGCAGGAGTTCTTCTTCGTCGCCGGTTTGCTCGTCATGGCTGGCTTCGGCCTCTTCCTCGTCACCACCGCCGTCGGGCGTGCCTGGTGCGGCTACACCTGCCCGCAGACGGTCTGGGTCGATCTTTTCCTTGTGATCGAGCGCTTCATCGAGGGCGACCGCAATGCGCGCATGCGCCTCGACGCGGGACCGTGGACACTCGACAAGATCTGGAAACGCGTCGTCAAGCACGCGGCATGGCTGCTGATCGGCATCGCCACCGGTGGCGCGTGGATCTTCTATTTCGCCGACGCGCCCTCGCTGCTGAAGAGCTTCGTCATGCTGGAAGCGCCACCGGTCGCCTACATCACGGTCGCGATCCTGACGGCGACGACCTACGTGTTCGGAGGTCTGATGCGCGAGCAGGTCTGCACCTACATGTGCCCATGGCCGCGCATCCAGGCGGCGATGCTGGATGAGAGTTCACTCGTCGTCACCTATAACGACTGGCGCGGCGAACCGCGCTCGCGCCATGCCAAGAAGGCGGCAGCAGCGGGTGAGGTGGTTGGCGATTGCGTCGATTGCAACGCCTGCGTCGCGGTCTGCCCGATGGGCATCGACATTCGCGATGGCCAGCAGCTTGAATGCATCACCTGCGCGCTCTGCATCGACGCCTGCGACGGCGTGATGGACAAGCTCGGGCGCGAACGCGGCCTGATCGCCTACGCAACGCTCAGCGACTACGCGTCGAACATGGCGCTCGCCACAAACAACGGTACGACGGCGATCGACCCGACCCGCGTGCGTGACGCGACCGGCGCCTTCGTCGACAAGGTGCGCCACTTCAACTGGCGCATCATCTTCCGGCCGCGCGTTCTTCTCTATTTCGGCGTCTGGGCGCTGGTCGGCATCGGCCTCGTCTACGCGCTGGTGTCGCGTGACCGACTGGAGCTTAACGTGCTGCACGACCGCAATCCGCAATTCGTAGTCGAGTCGGACGGCTCCGTGCGAAACGGCTACATGGTCAAGCTTCTCAACATGATACCGGAACAGCGCACGATCACTCTGACGCTCGATGGCATGCCGTCGGCAACGATGCGGATCGCCGGACAGGCGCCGGGCGATGGTCGCCGTTTCGCTGTTGGCGTCGATCCGGACAAGGTCACGGCCCTCAAGGTTTTCGTCACGCTGCCGCTGGAAAAACTCCCCGAGGCCGAAGAGGGCTTCATGCTGACAGCCGAAGACCCGTCCAGTCATGAACGCGATGTCTATGAGGCCAATTTCAACCGTCCTGGAGTAGCAAGATGACTAGGGAACAGCGGGTTCCGCGGGGATTTACCGGTTGGCACATGCTGGGTGTGATGGGGCTTTTCTTCGGCACCATCATTTCCATCAACCTGATCATGGCCTGGAACGCCAGCCGCAGCTGGAGCGGCCTTGTCGTCGAGAACACCTATATCGCCAGCCAGCAGTTCAACGGCAAGGTGGCGAAGACGCGGGCTTTCGCGGCAAGCGGTATAGAAGGTACGCTCGCCGCCGAACCGAGGTCGATCCGCTATGCCTTGGCCCGCAACGGCGAAGCGGAACGGACGGCCGACAGGGTCGTCGCGGTATTCAAACGTCCGGTCGAAGAACATGAGGACGTGCGTGTCGAACTCGGTCGTGAGGCTCCCGGCGCCTTTGTCGCCGTACGGACGCTCAAGCCCGGCCAGTGGATCGCCGACGTGACGGCAATGGCGGGCGAGGAAATCGTCTATCGCCAGGCCATTCGCTTCATGGTGCCGGGAGAGCGCAAATGAGCTGCTGTGCCGCGGGCGTCGAAGGCGCACTGGACATCGATCGGCCCGGGCAGGGGCTACCTCCATCCGAAGAGCTGTGGCTTGCGAGCCACGCGCTCGGAGACGGCCTGCGCCAGACCGAACTCAGCGCCCCGGGCGTTCACTGCGGTGCCTGTATCACGACTATCGAAGGGGCCCTTCGCAAGAGGCCAGACGTCGAGAGGGCGCGCGTCAATCTTTCGTCGCGGCGTGTCTCTGTCGTCTGGAAAGAAGAGGTCGCCGGCCGGCGCAGCGACCCGCGCGAGATCGCGCGCGCCATCCGGGATTGCGGCTACGAAGCGCATCTCTTCGCCGCCGGCGTAGAGGAGGGCGACGTCTTGCTCAAGCAGCTAATCCGTGCCGTCGCCGTTGCCGGCTTCGCGGCGACCAACATCATGCTGCTGTCGGTTTCCGTCTGGTCGGGTGCTGATGCGGCGACCCGCGACCTGTTTCACTGGATCTCGGCGATGATAGCGGCGCCGGCAATGATCTATTCGGGACGTTTCTTCTACCAGTCGGCCTGGAATGCGCTTCGCCATGGCCACACCAATATGGATGTGCCGATCGCGCTCGCTGTGACGCTTTCCTACGGCATGTCGCTCCACGAGACGATCGGCCATGGCGAGCACGCCTGGTTCGACGCCTCGGTGACGCTGCTCTTCTTCCTGCTGATTGGCCGCACGCTCGATCACATGATGCGCGGGCGCGCTAGATCGGCGATCAGCGGCCTTGCGCGCCTCTCGCCGCGCGGCGCGACGGTCGTCAACCCTGACGGCTCGCGCGACTATCGTCCGGTCGATGAGATCAAGCCCGGCGAGCGCCTGCTCGTTGCCGCCGGCGAGCGCATCCCGGTCGACGGGCGCGTGCTTTCCGGCGCGAGCGATCTCGATCGCTCGGTCGTCAACGGCGAAAGCGCGCCGGTCGCGGTGAGCACTGGCGACACCGTGCAGGCCGGCACGCTCAATCTCACCGGCCCGCTGACGCTCGAGGCGACGGCGGCGGCGCGCGATTCTTTCCTCGCCGAGATCATGGGATTGATGGAGGCGGCCGAAGGGGGCAGGGCGCGTTATCGACGAATTGCGGATCGTGCGGCGCGCTATTATTCGCCGGCCGTCCACCTGTTGGCGCTGCTTTCCTTCATCGGCTGGATGCTGATCGAGGGCGATGTTCGCCATGCGATGCTGATCGCGGTTGCGGTTCTCATCATCACTTGCCCCTGCGCACTCGGCCTTGCGGTGCCGGTGGTTCAGGTCGTTGCCGCGGGCCGGCTCTTCCAGGGCGGCGTCATGGTCAAGGACGGATCGGCAATGGAGCGCCTTTCCGAAATCGACACCGTGCTGCTCGACAAGACCGGCACGCTCACCATGGGCGAGCCGCGACTCGTCAATGCGGGCGAGGTCGATCCGGGCGCGCTCGCGACTGCCGCCGCAATCGCTCTCCATTCGCGCCATCCGATTGCGACAGCGCTGCACGAGGCGACGGCAGCGGTGCAGCCGCTCGTGGGCGAGATCCGCGAAATACCGGGTGCGGGCATCGAGGCGGGGACAAGCGACGGCGTCTATCGGCTCGGCAGTCGCGCCTTTGCCTGCGGCGACGCGGGTGCGGCGAACGGCCAATCGGAAGCGATCCTGTCGCTCGATGGCCGCGAGCTAGCCTGCTTCCGCTTCGAGGATCGGCTGCGTCCTGCCGCTCGCGAAAGCGCCGACGCCCTCTTTCGCCTGGGGCTTACGAACGGCATCCTTTCCGGCGACCGCGAGCCGGTCGTCGCCGCACTTGCCCGCAGGCTTGGCATCGCGAAATGGCGCGCCGAGCTTTCGCCGCGCGGCAAGGTCGAGGCCTGCGCCGCTGCCGCCGAAGGGGGGCATAGGGTCCTGATGGTCGGCGACGGTATCAACGATGCGCCGGCCCTGCGGGCGGCCCACGTCTCGATGGCGCCCGCGACCGCGGCCGATGTCGGCCGGCAGGCGGCGGATTTCGTCTTCATGCATCAGGGCCTCGACGCCGTTCCCTTCGCCATCGAGACCTCGCGTCGCGCCGGTCGGCTTATCCGCCAAAATTTCGCGCTGGCGATCGGTTACAACGTCATCGCCGTGCCGGTTGCGATCTTCGGCTATGCGACGCCGCTTGTTGCCGCCGTCGCCATGTCGACCTCATCGCTGATCGTGGTTTTCAATGCGTTGCGGCTGAAGGGGCTTGGAACGGCCACGGCTCCGGCAGCGCCGCATGGGGCAGGGCTGCGGCCGGTCAGGAGCGTGCCATGAACACACTCATCTATCTCATTCCGATCGCACTCTTCCTCGGAGGGCTGGGCCTTGCAGCGTTTCTCTGGGCGCTGAAGAGCGGGCAATACGAGGACCTGGACGGAGCCTCCTGGCGTGTCCTCGACGATGGCGACGGCAGGCCTGAAAAGGATTGATTTTCGCAGGAGTGGCTTGTCGTAAATCGATTTGAGTGCCAAAAGAACCTCCGCCGCCGCATGTCCCCAGCCGCCCATCCACTTCCGGAGCGGACCGAACATGCGCAGATCAATATCGAGGGGCTATCCCGCGTGTCTGTTCGGATCGCGGTGGCTCTTCTTCCAACGGAGGCAATCACGTGTCACAGGCGGAAATCGGGCTTATCGGCCTCGGCGTCATGGGGTCGAACCTCGCGCTCAACATCGCTGAAAAGGGCAACAAGGTCGCGGTCTTCAACCGCACGGTCGAGGCGACGCGCAAGTTCTATGCCGAGGCCGGTGCGCTCAAGGAGCAGATCGTTCCCTGCGAGACGATCGAAGAGTTTGTTGCCGCGATCCGCCCACCACGGCCGATCATCATCATGATCAAGGCCGGCGACCCGGTCGATCAGCAGATGGAGATCCTGAAGCCCTATCTTGCCAAGGGCGACATCATGATCGACGCCGGCAACGCCAATTTCCGCGACACGATGCGCCGCTTCGAGGCGCTGAAGGATTCCGGCCTCACCTTCATCGGCATGGGCGTCTCCGGCGGCGAGGAGGGCGCGCGTCATGGTCCGTCGATCATGGTCGGCGGCACGGAGGACTCCTACCGCCGCGTCGAGAAGGTGCTGACCTCGATCGCCGCTAAATACGAGAACGACCCTTGCGTCGCCTGGCTCGGTGAAAACGGCGCCGGCCACTTCGTCAAGACGATCCACAACGGCATCGAATATGCCGACATGCAGATGATCGCCGAAATCTACGGCATCCTGCGCGACGGGCTGAAGATGAGCGCCGCCGAGATCGGCGAGGTCTTCGGCGCCTGGAACAAGGGCCGGCTGAACTCCTATCTGATCGAAATCACCGAAAAGGTGCTGAAAGCCGCCGACCCGCTGACCGGCAAGCCGATCGTCGACATGATCCTCGACAAGGCCGGCCAGAAGGGCACCGGCAAATGGTCGGTGATCGAGGCGCAGAACATGGGCATTCCGGCGACCGGCATCGAGGCAGCCGTCGCCGCCCGCAGCATTTCCTCGATGAAGGAAGAGCGTGAAGCAGCCGAGAAGATTCTCGGCCTGCCGCGGGTCGGCGACTTCACGGTGGCCGATAAGGCGGCCTTCCTCAAGGATCTTGAAAACGCACTGCTTGCCGCCAAGATCGGGGCCTATGCGCAGGGCTTCGCGGTGATGTCGGCCGCCTCGAAGGAGTTCGGCTGGAACCTGCCGATGCCGACGATCGCAAAAATCTGGCGCGCCGGCTGCATCATTCGCTCGCAGTTCCTCGACGAGATCACCACGGCCTTTACCAAGGCGCCGGATGCCGCGAACCTGATCGTGACCCCGGCCTTTGCGGCGATGGTCAAGGAGACGGACGGAGCGCTGCGCCGCGTGGTTTCCGCCGCCGTGCTCGGCGGTCTGCCGGTACCGGCGCTCGCCTCCGCGCTCGGCTATTTCGACAGCTACCGCCGCGGCCGCGGCACGGCCAACGTCATCCAGGCGCAGCGCGACTTCTTCGGCGCCCACGGCTTCGACCGCGTCGATGGCGCCGATAGCCACCACGGTCCGTGGGGCAGTGGGCTGAACGCATAGGGCCGGATCGGAATTCGCTCAAATAGAGGGGCGGCGCTCGCCGCCACCTCCAATCTTTGCAACTACGCAATTCCGGATTGAATTTCTCCAGAGTTCCAACCAGAAAATCATCGAATACCAGCATGAAGTTCAGAGTGATCGACGGCGGCAAAGTCAATGAAGCCATGTCCGCCGATAGCCCAACCATCCGCGCGGAAGCGGATCGACGGATAAAGGCAACCGGCTACGAGCAATGGCGGGTTCGCAGTCTCGCAACCGGCTCGCCGATCCCGAAGTCTATCCAATTTTCGAAGATGCAGATCGAATTCGTCGCCGAGAAACTCGAGCAGCTTAATCCCATTCCCGGCGATTTCACGGACGACAAGTACTGGCCAACTATCGGAGCGTGAAGTCGGCGCCTCCCGCGACCTCCCGGCGCGACAGGCGAAGACTGCAAATGAAACCGGTCCGGCGACAGCACGGGCAAATAGATCTGCTCAGTGCGCCTTCGTCGCTATTTGGTCGGCGCGCTCTCGTAGATTGCCTCACCGGAAACCGCGTCCGTGACATCTGAGCCCTCTCCCTGCGCCTCGAGGGAGTGGCGGAACTTGTCGAGATTGCTGATCATTTTGGGCCGCGCTGCAACGATATGATCGAAACTCTCCCATTCGCCGATCGAGCAGTAGGAACGTTCGCCGGTCTTGATGAGCGCCATTTTCCGTAATCCCTCAAAATCGCGACGGAGTTTACGGAACCATTCCTCGAATTCATCCTCCGAGCCCGGCTTCGTACGGAAACGAACGACGTTGTATGCCGTCATGATGCACCCCCGTATACAGCTTTTAGGCTCAATAATACCATTAATGGTAGAGGTTGTCCCAGTGCTCAATTTAACCGACGGCGGCGGCATGCCGCTTCCGAGGCAGTGAGGCGCCGCGCGGAAGCATTAGCTCGGACGTCTCCGCTATACCTTCCGCGCCTTTGACATGGGCCGCTGGAATTCCGGCTGACTGAGACTTTGCAGCGTCTCGGGTGGCTTTCCTTCGATGTGGCCGATTACGGCCTTGGCGAGCTCGCGCCCGGCAAGGCGGATGTCCTCGTACATGGTCATGACTTCGGGGCGCAGCCAGCGCAGGAAGTCGCTGGGTACCTTGGTGACCATGTCGACATCCGGGCCGACCTTCTTTCCGGCTGATTCGATTGCCGCGACCAGGGCGACAGCGCCGGAGCCGCTGCCGGAAACGATACCGTCCGGGGCATCGACCGAGCGCATCAGTTGTTCGAAGGCGTCGCGGATGGCGACAAGGCTGTGGTCGATGTTGACATGGTGGAAGCTCACCGCCTCCGCACCAAAATCCTTAAGCCCGCGCTCGAAGCCGGTGCGCATGTGGGAATGGAAGGTGAGGTTCGGCGGCGGCTCCAACAGCACCAGCCGGCGTCTGCCGCGCTCGGTGAGCCGGCGCACCGCCTCATAGGCGAAACGTTCGTTGTCGAAGTCATGGAACGGGTGGACGATCCCCATTTCCGTGCGGCCGTGGGTGACAAAGGGCAGGCGGCGCTCGGTCATCAGCGTCACGCGCGCATCGTGCGGCTCCGTCCGCGATATGATGACGCCGTCTGCGGCGCCCGTGTCGAGGATATAGCGGATTGGCCCCAGCGGATCCTTTGTGGAGCTGTAAGGCGTTACCACCAGATGATATTGCGTGCCCGCGAGGATTTCGGTGATGCCAACGACCATGGGGCTGGTGATGCCCATGATCTCTTCCTCCAACGTCAGCACGAGGCTGATGACATTGGTCTTGCCGGTCCTGAGGCGCACGCCGGCACGGTTCGGCTGGTAGCCGATCTGCTTGGCGACGAGGCGCACCCTTTCCTTGGTCTCGGCGCCGATGTCGGGCGCATCCTTCAACGCTCGGGAAACCGTGGTGATCCCAAGACCGGTCATGAAGGCGATCGTCTTCAGCGTCGGCCTACCGCCGTCCGGTGGCGGCGCTGCCGCCGCCCTGTTTTTCGTCTTGCCGTCCATTCCCGTCACCAGCCCCGTCCCCTTATGAGACCTTCGTGCGAACCGCCACGATCAAGCACCCCGCTTTGCCCCGCAGCTTCGTTGCGAACACGCCCGATCCGTCTCGGTTCCCGCCTTATATACGAATTGTGACCGGTGGCCAGATTTCCCAGAGCTGTGTCGCGGAACAAAATCTGTAACGATACAGTAGCGATGTCGAGCATTTTTGTTGCTGCACTGCGAAGAACATAACCATCTGGTTGAATCCTGCACTTGCGAAGCGAGATATTGCATGTGCGAAGCTCCACCCAGGTGCCTAGCGATTGGTTTCGACCAAAAAAGTCCTTTGAAACAATGCGGTACAGCAGGAATTTGGAGCCTCGCATCGCTGCGCCGAAGCCGATGTTGTCTCCTTTGAGGTTGGGCCATGTACAATCATAAGCTGTATTAGAAATTATATCCCGAATTATTCGTTGTGGGTGTTGCGTCGGAAAATCGTTTGAACTAAGTTTTTACGGCAACGTTACAGTGAGGGAGGAGAACTCATGAAATTGCGTTCCATGGCCGCCGCTTTGGCCGCAACCGTCGCCCTGCCATTCGGCCTGGCCAATGCCACCGATCTGGAGGTTACGCATTGGTGGACTTCCGGCGGTGAAGCCGCGGCGGTCGCCGAACTGGCCAAGGCTTTCGATGCGACCGGCAACAAGTGGGTCGACGGTGCAATCGCCGGCTCGGGCGGGACCGCGCGTCCGATCATGATCAGCCGCATCACCGGCGGCGATCCGATGGGTGCAACCCAGTTCAACCACGGCCGACAGGCGGAAGAACTCGTACAAGCGGGCCTGATGCGCGACCTGACGGATCTCGCCACCCGCGAAAACTGGAAGGAGATCATCAAGCCGGCAAGCCTGCTGGAGTCCTGCACCATCGAGGGCAAGATCTATTGCGCGCCCGTCAACATCCATTCGTGGCAGTGGCTCTGGCTTTCGAATGCCGCTTTCAAGCAGGCCGGCGTCCCGGTCCCGAAGAACTGGGATGAATTCGTCGCGGCAGCACCGGCACTGGAAAAAGCCGGCATCGTGCCGCTCGCCGTCGGCGGTCAGCCGTGGCAGGCAGCAGGTGCCTTCGACGTGCTGATGGTGGCGATCGCCGGAAAAGACACGTTCGAGAAGGTCTTCGCCCAGAAGGACGAGGAAGTGGCTGCAGGTCCGGAGATCGCCAAGGTCTTCAAGGCTGCCGACGATGCGCGCCGCATGTCGAAGGGCAGCAATGTTCAAGACTGGAACCAGGCAACCAACCTCGTCATCACCGGCAAGGCCGGCGGCCAGATCATGGGTGACTGGGCCCAGGGTGAGTTCCAGCTTGCAGGCCAGAAGGCCGGTGTCGACTACACCTGCCTTCCGGGGCTCGGCGTCAACGAAGTGATCTCGACCGGCGGTGACGCATTCTACTTCCCGCTGCTGGACGATGAGGAAAAGTCGAAGGCGCAGGAAGCGTTGGCATCGACCCTGCTGAAGCCGGAGACGCAGGTTGCGTTCAACCTGAAGAAGGGCTCGCTGCCGGTGCGCGGCGACGTGGACCTCGCAGCCGCCAATGATTGCATGAAGAAGGGGCTCGATATCCTTGCCAAGGGCAATGTGATCAAGGGCACCGACCAGCTTCTGTCCGCCGACAGCCAGAAGCAGAAGGAGGACCTCTTCTCCGAGTTCTTCGCAAACGCGTCGATGACGCCGGAGGATGCGCAAAAGCGCTTCGCCGAAATCATCGCGGCGGCGGACTGATTACAGCCGCTTGAAGGGCCCCGCGCATGCGCGGGGCCGCCCTCATGCCCCATTCGGCACGACGTGTTCGCGCCAGGCCTCCGTGCCGACGTCTGCTGGTGTCGGTACAAGAGATGTGCCGGGCAGGGGCCATTACGATGGTGAGGCGGCCGGGGAGCGGTGGCGTTTTTCGCCGCGAGTACCGCCCATCGAAACATTGCAGTTCCGGAGGAGCAAACATGACAGGCCAAACACGCGGCTCGGCTCGCCCGAATCAGTGGTTGCGGAACCTGAATGCGAAGATCGCCTCTATTCCGATGATCCTGACAGCCGTGGTCATCTTCGTCGGCGGCACCGCCTGGACGGTTCTCTATTCCTTCACCAACTCGAAGCTGCTGCCACGGCTTTCGTTCGTCGGCCTCGACCAATATGAGCGGCTATGGGCGGCACCGCGTTGGCTCATCTCGATCGAGAATCTTGCCATCTACGGATTTTTCTCGCTGATTTTCAGCCTCGTGATCGGTTTTGTGCTGGCGGCACTGATGGATCAGAAGATCCGGTTCGAAAATACGTTTCGAACGATCATGCTCTATCCATTCGCCCTGTCGTTCATCGTCACGGGCCTGGTCTGGCAATGGCTGCTCAATCCGCAATACGGAATACAGTCGATCGTGCGGTCGCTTGGCTGGACGAACTTCAACTTCGACCCGCTCTATAATTCCGACATCGTCATCTACGGCATTCTGATCGCAGCGCTCTGGCAGGGCACCGGCCTCGTCATGTGCCTGATGCTCGCCGGGTTGCGCGGCATCGACGAAGATATCTGGAAGGCTGCGCGGGTAGACGGCATCCCGATGTGGAAGACGTATGTGCTGGTCATCATCCCGATGATGCGCGGCGTCTTCATCACGACGCTCGTCATCATCGCGAGCGGCATCGTCAAGGTTTACGATCTCGTCGTGGCGCAGACGAGCGGCGGTCCCGGCATCGCCTCCGAAGTGCCCGCCAAATACGTCTACGATTACATGTTCCAGGCCCAGAACCTGGGCCAGGGCTTTGCCGCCTCCACCATGATGCTCGTGACGGTCGCAATCATCATCGTGCCGTGGGCGTATCTGGAATTCGGAGGAGGTCGCAAGCGTGCTTAATCTCGTCGCCAACAACAGCACCGTTATCGAGTATGAAGCGGTTCCCGGCAGGATCACGTCCGGCCCGCGCGGCGCCAAGCCGCGCAGAACGCTCTCGCGCCGCAACATCGTCGTCTACGGCACGTTGTTCGTAGTCGCTCTCTACTATCTGCTGCCGCTCTACGTGATGATCATGACGTCGCTCAAGGGCATGCCGGAGATTCGCATCGGCAACATCTTTGCGCCTCCGATCGAAATCACCTTCGAGCCCTGGGTGAAGGCCTGGGCCCAGGCTTGCACCGGCCTAAATTGCGACGGGCTTTCGCGCGGCTTCTGGAATTCGGTGCGCATCACCGTTCCTTCGGTGATCATCTCGATCGCGGTCGCCTCGGTGAACGGCTACGCGCTGGCGAACTGGCGCTTCAAAGGGGCCGATCTGTTTTTCACCATCCTCATTATCGGCGCCTTCATTCCCTATCAGGTGATGATCTATCCGATTGTGATCGTGCTGAGGGAAATGGGTGTCTACGGGACGCTGACAGGCCTCATCATCGTCCATACGATCTTCGGCATGCCGATCCTGACCCTCCTGTTCCGCAACTATTTCGCCGGCTTGCCCGAGGAGTTGTTCAAGGCGGCGCGTGTCGATGGCGCCGGGTTCTGGACGATCTACTTCAAGATCATGCTGCCGATGTCGCTGCCGATCTTCGTCGTTGCAATGATCCTCCAGGTGACCGGCATCTGGAACGACTTCCTGTTCGGCGTGGTTTTCACGCGGCCGGAGTACTACCCGATGACCGTGCAGCTCAACAACATCGTCAACTCGGTGCAGGGCGTGAAGGAATACAACGTCAACATGGCGGCAACGCTGCTGACCGGCCTCGTGCCGCTGACGATCTACTTCATCTCCGGCCGGCTGTTCGTGCGCGGCATCGCCGCCGGCGCAGTGAAAGGATAAGCAAGCATGACCAGTGTTTCAGTCAGGGACCTGTCGCTGAACTTCGGCGCCGTCACCGTTCTCGACAGGCTCAATCTCGACATCAATCATGGCGAGTTCCTTGTCCTGCTCGGCTCGTCCGGATGCGGCAAGTCCACGCTCTTGAACTGCATCGCCGGCCTGCTTGACGTTTCGGAAGGGCAGATCTTCATCAAGGACCGCAATGTCACATGGGAGGAGCCGAAGGACCGGGGCATCGGCATGGTGTTCCAGTCTTACGCGCTCTACCCGCAGATGTCGGTCGAGAAGAACCTTTCCTTCGGGCTCCAGGTTGCCAGGGTGCCGCAGGCGGAAATCGACAAGCGTGTCGCACGCGCTGCGGAAATCCTGCAGATCCAGCCGCTTCTGAAGCGCAAGCCCGCCGAGCTTTCCGGCGGCCAGCGCCAGCGCGTGGCGATCGGGCGCGCACTTGTGCGTGACGTCGACGTTTTCCTCTTCGACGAGCCCCTGTCGAACCTTGACGCCAAGCTGCGTTCGGAACTGCGCGTCGAAATCAAGCGACTGCACCAGTCTCTCAAGAACACGATGATCTATGTCACCCACGACCAGATTGAGGCGCTAACCTTGGCCGACCGCATCGCCGTCATGAAGGGTGGCGTCATCCAGCAGCTTGCCGATCCGATGACGATCTATAACGCGCCGGAGAACCTCTTCGTCGCCGGCTTTATCGGTTCGCCATCGATGAACTTCTTCCGTGGCGAGGTCGCCGCCAGGGACGGCGGCACCTTCGTGCAGGTCGATGGCGTGGCCTTCGATGTCACCGCCTATCCGGCGCGCGCAGGATTGCAGCCGGGGCAGAAGGTCGTGCTCGGGCTCCGGCCGGAGCACGTCAAGGTCGATGAGGCTGCGGCAGGAGATGCAGCGCATCAGGCTGTCGTCGACATCGAAGAGCCGATGGGCGCCGACAACCTTTTGTGGCTGACCTTGGCCGGCCAATCGATGTCCGTGCGCATCGCCGGCCAGCGGCGCTACAAGCCTGGCACCAACGTGCGCCTTTCCTTCGACATGGGGGTCGCCTCGATTTTCGACGCTGCCAGCGAAAACCGTATTTGAGAGAAGCAATATTTAGCCCGGGCGACGCTGTCCGGGCTCGCAATGAACAAGAATGACGTCGGCCTCGATCGCCGGCCAGTGAATGGATTTGAGGAAATGCCCTCCGAAACCTTGAACCGCGACGCCATCCGCATCGACTTGTCCGGTGACTGGCTGCTTGCATCGACCGACAACAGCCACGCGCTCACCATTGCGCTTCCGGGCGATGTGCACAGCGCGTTGCAGCAGGCGGGCATCATTGCAGATCCCTATGCCGGCCGGAACGAGGCCGAAGTGCAATGGGTCGCGCACAAGGACTGGGTTCTGGAGCGCACGGTCGTCGTCGATGCGGACGATCTCGACGGGTGCTGGTATCTCGATTTCGAAAGCATCGACACGATCGCTTCGGTCTTCGTCAACGATCGATTGGTTCTGCAAGCGGAAAACTGCTTTCGCCGCTATCGCCCCGACGTGTCGAGTGCGCTCGTCGTCGGCGAGAACCGCATCCGCGTCGTGCTGCATTCCTCGATTGCCGAGGGCGCGCGCCGGCAGGCGGCGCAGCCGTTTTACGTGCCGTATCATGATGGGAATTCGCCGATCGCCAACGGCAACATGCTGCGCAAGCCCCAGTGCCACTTCGGCTGGGACTGGAATATCGCCGTCGCGCCGCTCGGCATCTATGGCTCGCTGGCGCTTCGCCGGCTCGAGACGGCGCGCATCGAGCACGTCACCACACGTCAGCTCTGGCTTGCCGACGGATCGGTCGACCTGCAGGTGACCGTCACCCTTTTTGCCCGCGATCCCGGCATCGTACCCATCTATTTCGAGCTCGATGGCGTGCGGGAGCGCCTGGACTGCGCGGTCGCCGCCGGCGAGACGCGGATCACCCACGTCTTCACGGTCGCAAATCCGAGATTGTGGTGGCCGGCAGGCAGCGGCGAGCAGGCGCTTTCCGTGCTTAACGTCGAGCTGCCGGACGAGAGCGTGACGCGCCAGATCGGTTTCCGCACGATCGATCTCGTCACTGACAAGGACGAGGCGGGGAGCCGTTTTGCCTTCCGCATCAACGGCCGCGAAATCTTCTGCCGCGGAGCGAACTGGATCCCGGCGGATGCGCTGGTGTCGCGCGTGACACCGAAAGGAGTCGAGGACCTCCTGCAATCCGCCGTCGACGCCAATATGAACATGATCCGCGTCTGGGGCGGTGGCTTCTACGAGCCCGACTGGTTCTACGATCTCTGCGACCGGCTGGGACTGCTCGTCTGGCAGGACTTCATGTTCGCCTGCAACCTTTATCCGTCGACGCCGGATTTCCTCGACAATGTCGCGGCCGAGGTGGACTTTCAGGTCAAGCGCCTGTCGTCCCACCCGTCGATCGCGCTTTGGTGCGGCGACAACGAACTTGTCGGCGCGCTCACCTGGTTCGAAGAAAGCCGCAAGGACCGCGACCGTTATCTCGTCTCCTATGACCGCCTGAACCGCACGGTCGAGAAAGCGATGAAGGAGGCTTGCCCGGAGGCGATCTGGTGGCCTTCGAGCCCGTCCGTCGGCTACCTCAATTTTGGTGATGCCTGGCACGCGGACGGTGCGGGCGACATGCACTACTGGTCCGTCTGGCACGAGAACAAGTCCTTCGACAATTATCGCACCGTGCGCCCGCGCTTCTGCTCGGAATTCGGTTTTCAGTCCTACACCTCGATGCCGATCGTCCGGCAATTTGCCGAGGCGCGTGACCTCAACATCGCCTCGCCGGTGATGGAGGCGCACCAGAAGAATGCCGGCGGCAATGAGCGGATTGCGGGGACCATGTTCCGCTATTTTCGCTTTCCGAAGGATTTCCCGAGCTTCGTCTATCTGAGCCAGATCCAGCAGGGGCTCGCGATCCGCACTGCCGTCGACTACTGGCGGTCGCTGAAGCCGCACTGCATGGGGACGCTTTATTGGCAGCTCAACGACACCTGGCCCGTCGCTTCCTGGTCGAGTCTGGACTACGGCGGCCACTGGAAGGCCATGCACTACATGGCCCGCCGCTTCTTCCAGCCGGTTGCGGTTGCCGCCATTCCTTCCGCGGACGGCAATGAAATCACCTTCTCGATGGTGAACGACACCGCCGAGATGGTGACGGTCGAACTCGAAACCTTCCTCGTTTCACTCGACGGCGAGCGTCGCCCGCTGGCAGCGGCCGCGGGTTCCTGCGCACCGGACCGCGCCGCCACGCTCGTCACCATCGCAAGCGCCGACGTACCGGAGGGAACGTTGCTCTTCTGGTCGTTCGAAGCCTCCAACGGCATGAGCGGCGAGGGGCATCATGTCCAGGGTACCTACAAGGCGCTCGATCTCTCACCGTCCGGCCTGACGCTGGAGACCGTGCCGCGATTGGACGGCGCCTTCGACGTTATTGTCGAGGCGAGCGGTCTCGCGCTGCACGTGATGGTCGAAGGCGATGTCGAAGGGCGGTATTCCGACAACGCCTTCGATCTGACGGCCGGCGAGACGAAGGTGATCCGCTTCACGCCGAAGGCGCCGCTCGCCGAAGGCATCGTCCCAAGCTTCAGCGCCTACGACCTCGAATCCTGCCAGGGAAAAGGGTGAGCCGGATGAAACGTAGCCACGTCAACGAGATCATCCGCAAAAGTGACGACTTCATGCGCGGCCACGGCTTCGTGCTACCCCCCTTTGCCTACTGGTCGCCGGAGGAATTGAAGGCGCGCGTCGCGTCCGACAGTCCGACGATCCTGGAGGCGCGGCTCGGTTGGGACATCACCGATTACGGCAAGGGCCGTTTCGATGAATTCGGTCTCGTCCTTTTCACCTTGAGGAACGGTGCCGCAGCCAATCTCGGCACCGGTAAAGGTATGGTCTATGCCGAGAAGCTGATGATTACACGCGCCGGCCAGATCAATCCGCTGCACCGTCATGCGGTGAAGACGGAGGACATCATCAATCGTGGCGGCGGCGCGCTGGTGCTTGAGATGTACAACTCGCTGCCGGACGGCTCGGTCGACGAGGAAAGCGACGTCGAAGTGGCGTGCGATGCACGCCTGCGCCGGCAGAAGGCAGGCGGACTCCTGAAGCTCCAACCGGGCGAGAGCGTCACATTGCTGCCCGGAAACTGGCATGCCTTCTGGGCTGAGGGAGGCGACGTGTTGATGGGCGAGGTCTCGACCGTCAATGACGACCTCACCGACAATTATTTCCGCGAGTCGGTAGGCCGCTTCTCCGCGATCGAGGAGGACGAGCATCCACTCCATCTGCTCGTGTCGGACTACGACAGCTGGCTGAAGCCAACAGGCTGAAACGCCCGAACCTGCTTCCACCAATCCATACCTGCGCACTTAACGAGGAGAATTTTTGATGAAAGACGTCAGCTTCCAACTCTACAGCGCCCGCAATTTTCCGCCGCTCGCCGACGTGCTCGCCGCCGTCGGCAAGGCTGGCTATACTCAGGTCGAGGGCTACGGCGCGCTTTACGCGTCGCTGACCGACGAAGAGGTCGCTGACTTCAAGCGCGGTCTCGAACGCAGCGGCGTCACCATGCCGACGGCGCATTTCGGCATCGACATGCTGGAGCAGGAGCCGGCGAGGGTGCAGCGGATCGCCGATGCGCTTGGCATCCGGGCGATCTACTGCCCTTACCTGATGCCGGACCAGCGCCCGAGCGATGCGGCCGGCTGGCGCGCCTTCGGTGCACGCCTGCAAGCGGCGGGCAAACCTTTCCGGGATGCGGGTCTCGACTTCGGCTGGCATAACCACGACTTCGAATTCCATGCCCTCGCGGATGGCTCCACACCACTGGACCACATCTTCTCCGGCGGCCCGGATCTTTCCTGGGAGGCCGATATCGCCTGGATCGTGCGTGGCGGCGCCGATCCCTTCGCCTGGATCGCGAAATACGGCAGCCGTATCACTGCGGTCCACGTCAAGGATATCGCGCCGAGGGGCGAGAAGGTTGATGAGGACGGCTGGGCCGATGTCGGCCATGGCACGATCGACTGGAAGGGGCTCGTAAAGGCGCTCTCCGCAACCTCGGTGAAATATTTCATCGCCGAACACGACAACCCCAGCGACTTCCGGCGCTTTGCTGAACGTTCGCTGGCTTCCATCCAATCCTATTGAGTGACGGAAAAAAACATGAAGACGAAGGAACTTGGCGTCGGCATCATTGGATGCGGCAACATCTCCACCACCTATTTCAAGCTCGCGCCGCTCTTCAAGGGCATCAGGATGGTCGCGTGCGCCGACATCAACCCGGCAGCGGCCGAGGCACGGGGCGCGGAATATGACGTGACGGCGCAGAGCATCGAAGCGCTGCTGGCCAATCCGGAAGTGGACATCATCGTCAATCTCACGATCCCGGACGCGCATTTTCCCGTTTCGAAGGCGATCCTCGAAGCCGGAAAACATGTCTACTCCGAAAAGCCCCTGGTCCTGACACTGGAGCAGGGCGAGGAACTCAGGGCTGTCGCCAAGGCGAAGGGCCTTACGGTCGGCTGCGCACCGGATACCTTCCTCGGCGGTGCGCACCAACTCGCCCGCGACTACATCGACGCCGGCAAGATCGGCCGCATTACATCGGGAACCTGCCACGTCATGGGCCCCGGCATGGAGATGTGGCATCCGAATCCGGATTTCTTCTTCCTGCCAGGCGGTGGTCCGGTGCTCGATCTCGGACCTTACTACATCGCCAACCTCATCAACCTGATCGGCCCCGTGAAGCGCGTCGCTGCGCTCTCGTCTATGGCCAACGAGACGCGGACGATCACCAGCGCACCGCGCAATGGTGAGGTCATTCCGGTCAAGACGCCGACCAACATCCATGCGCTGCTCGAATTCCAGAACGGCGCGACGATCACGCTTTCGGCAAGCTGGGATGTCTGGTCGCACCGCCATGCCAACATGGAGCTCTATGGCACCGAAGGATCGCTGTTCGTGCCGGACCCCAATTTCTTCGGTGGCGCCGTCGAGGCGAGCGGGCGTGACAAGAACATTCAGCCTCTGGAAATGTGGGAGCATCCCTTTGCGGTCAACAACTGGGATCACCCGGCGGGGCCGATCGCCAACTATCGCACGGCCGGTCTCGCGGACATGGCGAACGCCATTCTCAACGGCCGCGACGCGCGCTGCTCGCTCGACCGCGCGCTTCACGGCGTCGACGTAATGGTGTCGATCCTGAAATCCGGCGAGGAGGGGCGGTTCGTGACGCTTTCGACCACCTGCACGCAGCCGGCCGCACTGGGCATCGAAGAGGCGCAGGCGCTGCTGCGGTAAAGGGGCGAACCCCTCCCCAAACCCTCCCTACAAGGGGGAGGGGCTTGGCGCCTCCGGCACTCGCCTGCCTACTTCCGGCCTTTTGCGTGCGGTCGATGTCGCTGAGACGGAGGAGGGAAGGTGCGGCAGGGTGAGCCGCTCCCCCTTGTGGGGAGGGGTTGGGGAGGGGTATCAAGCGCCATCCGAAACGAAGGAACATCGACATGGCCTGGCAACCGGCGGAAAACCGATACGAGAAGATGAAATACAATCGCTGCGGCAAGAGCGGGCTGAAGCTGCCAGCGATCTCGCTCGGCCTGTGGCACAATTTCGGCGGCGACACGCCGCACGAGCGTAAGATCGACATGTGCCGTACGGCCTTCGATCTCGGCATCACCCATTTCGACCTCGCCAACAACTACGGTCCGCCGCCTGGATCGGCTGAAACTGCCTTTGGCGAGATCATGCGCACCGACTTCGCCAATTTGCGCGACGAACTGATCATCTCCTCCAAGGCCGGTTACGACATGTGGCCGGGACCCTATGGCGAATGGGGCAGCCGCAAATATCTGATCGCTTCCTGCGACCAGAGCCTGAAGCGGATGGGCCTCGACTACGTCGACATCTTCTATTCCCACCGCTTCGATCCGGACACACCGCTCGAAGAGACCTGCGGCGCGCTCGACCACATCGTCCGTTCGGGCAGGGCGCTCTGTGTCGGCATCTCGTCCTATAATTCGCAGCGCACCCGCGAAGCGGCGGCGATCCTTAAGGATCTCGGAACGCCGTGCCTGATCCACCAGCCGAGCTATTCCATGCTCAACCGCTGGGTCGAGGACGACGGGCTCATCGATACGCTCGAAGATCTAGGCATCGGCTCGATCGTCTTCTCGCCGCTTGCCCAGGGCATGCTGACGACGAAGTACCTAAACGGGATCCCCGAGGATAGTCGCGCGGCCCAGAACCACTTCCTCAAGAAGGATTTCATCCGTCCGGCGATCATCGACAACATCCGCAAGCTGAACGGCATTGCGGACCGCCGTGGCCAGACTCTGGCGCAGATGGCGCTTGCCTGGGTGCTGCGCGGCGGCCGTATTACGTCGGCTCTGATCGGCGCCAGCCGGTCCGGGCAGATTATCGATTGCGTCAAGGCGCTCGAGAACGACAGCTTCACGACGGAAGAACTCGCCGAGATCGATCTCTATGCGCGCGAGGCCGATATCAACCTCTGGGCCAAGTCGGCGGAGCTCTAAACAGAGCGAATTCATTGATTTGCCTCGATTTTAGGCAATATTGACTTATCTCCGGCGCCTTAGACAAAAGTCGAAGAAGGCGCCGGAAAACCGCTGCTGGACATG
Source organism: Sinorhizobium terangae (assembly GCF_029714365.1). Lineage (NCBI taxonomy): Bacteria > Pseudomonadati > Pseudomonadota > Alphaproteobacteria > Hyphomicrobiales > Rhizobiaceae > Sinorhizobium > Sinorhizobium terangae. The sequence continues at coordinate 1,729,715 of NZ_CP121659.1, read as the reverse complement.
CAATTGTGAATATGTATGGTGCAGTGGTGCCGGTCCCGCCTGCCAGATGTTTCCTGTGCGCGGCCGGCAAAACGAGGAGGTATGAGCTCTCCCGACGCTCTGGAGCGGACCGAGGAAAGGGCTCAACGAACGGTGTCGCAGGCGCGCGATTGCGCCTGTAGCCGTCATGGCGGGAAATAGGGAGGTATTATGGATCGCCGTTCATTCATCAAACACGCGAGCATCGGCGGCCTGGGTGCGGCTGCCGCCACGGCGCTCGCATCGCCGGCCATCGCGCAGGCAAATCCGAAGATCAACTGGCGCATGGCCTCGTCGTTCCCGAAGTCGCTCGACACGATCTACGGCGGCGGTGAAGTGCTGTCGAAATACGTCTCCGAAGCGACGGACGGCAATTTCCAGATCCAGGTTTTCGCGGCCGGCGAAATCGTTCCCGGTCTGCAGGCCGCTGACGCCGCCGCTGCCGGAACCGTCGAAGCCTGCCACACGGTTGCCTATTACTACTGGGGCAAGGACCCGACCTGGGCACTCGGCGCTGCCGTGCCCTTCGCGCTCAACGCGCGCGGCATGAACGCCTGGCATCATCACGGCGGCGGCATCGACCTCTTCAACGAGTTCCTCGCCACCCAGGGCCTCATCGGCTTCCCGGGCGGAAACACCGGCGTCCAGATGGGCGGCTGGTTCCGCAAGGAGATCAAGACTGTTGCGGACATGCAGGGTCTGAAGATGCGTATCGGCGGTTTCGCCGGTAAGGTCGTCGAAAAGCTCGGCGTCGTGCCGCAGCAGATCGCCGGCGGCGATATCTATCCGGCTCTCGAAAAGGGCACGATTGACGCCGCAGAGTGGGTCGGTCCGTACGATGACGAAAAGCTCGGGTTCTACAAGGTTGCGCCGTACTACTACTATCCCGGCTGGTGGGAAGGCGGCCCGACGGTGCACGCCATGTTCAACAAGGCGGCTTTCGAAGGCCTGCCGAAGAACTACCAGTCGCTGCTTCGCACCGCCTGCCAGGCTACCGACGCGAACATGCTGCAGAAGTACGATTATCTGAATCCGTCTGCGATCAAGCGTCTGGTGGCTGCCGGCGCAAAGCTCAGCCCGTTCAGCCCGGAAATCCTGTCCGCCTGCTTCGACAAGTCGAACGAAGTCTATGCGGAGATGGAAGCATCGAACCCGACCTTCAAGAAGATCTGGGATTCGATCAAGGCCTTCCGCGCCGAGTACTATCTCAACGCGCAGATTGCCGAATACAACTACGACACCTTCATGATGATCCAGCAGCGGAACGGTAAGGTCTGAGCTGCTCTCGCAATCGTAGAAGCGAAAAACCCCGGGGCTTGGCTCCGGGGTATTTCTTTGGCGTCTCGAAATATCGGCGCCATGCTACTGCATGTTTCCTTAAACCAGCCGATTTTCAAAAACATGCAGCAGTTCAAAGTACTACAGGCCCTTTGCGCGTCTGATAACGCGCGGCTGTAGGACAGGCTCCGCCGGACTCATTCGCGACCGCGGGGCGCGATGGCAGACGAAAAAAGCCCCCGAATGCCACTTCGACATTCGGGGCCTCGTTGTTGCGGTCGGCCTGCCGGGAGATGGTCAGGCCGGATTGCTTCATCAGTTGAACTTAGGCGGTGCGCTGAGATCGGTCGCCGGCTTGTTTTGCTGAGCGGGCGCGTTGTTCGGCTGCGCCGGCTGCTGACCGTTGTCGAGCGGACTGCCGCCCGGAAGTTGCAGGCCGCCCGGAAGGCCGAGGCCGCCGCCATTGTCCGGGAGCGTCAGTCCGCCGCCACCCGTTCCGAAGCCCGGCACCTCGATCTTGATGGTGGACGGATCCACGGCCGCGCCGCTTCCCTTGTAGTGCATGACCATCTGCGGGAACATGATCGTCAGCGCTACCATGAGGATCTGGATACCGACGAAAGGCACGGCACCCCAATAGATCTGGCCGGTGGTGACCGGTTGGGTGATCTTGCCGGTCACCTTGTCGAGGTATGGCACCCTGGCTGCGACCGAGCGCAGGTAGAAGAGCGCGAAGCCGAAGGGCGGATGCATGAAGCTCGTCTGCATGTTGATGCCGAGCAGCACGCCGAACCAGATGAGGTCGATCCCGAGCTTGTCGGCCGCCGGTGCGAGCAGCGGCACGATGATGAAGGCGAGCTCGAAGAAATCGAGGAAGAATGCCAGGAAGAAGACCAGCAGGTTGACCGCGATCAGGAAGCCGACTTCGCCTCCCGGCATCGCCGTCAGCAGATGTTCCACCCAGATGTGCCCGTTGACGCCATAGAAGGTCAGCGAGAAGACGCGCGCGCCGATCAGGATGAACAGCACGAAGGCGGAAAGGCGCGTCGTGGCGGTCAACGCCCCGCGTACGACATCGAGAGTAAGACGACCCTTGGCGGCCGCCATGATCAGGGCGCCGACCGCGCCCATCGCTCCGCCTTCCGTCGGCGTCGCGATGCCGAGGAAGATCGTGCCGAGCACCAGGAAGATCAGCGCAAGCGGTGGGATCAGGACGATGATGACCTGCTGGGCTAACCGGGACAGCGCATTGATCTTGAACGCGCGGTCGATGAGCGCGACGACATAGATGAACGCGACGCCGACCGTCGCCCCGAGGATGTCCGCGTTTTCGCCCTGCGTCGGCGAAAGGTAGACGTGGGCGGCGTAGGCGATGCCAGCCGCCACGACGAGGGCGACGATAAGCGACGCGACGCCCGAGCCTAGCGTTCGGGCTTCAAGCGGCAGTGCCGGCATCGAGTCGCGTTTCAGGAATGACATGAGCAGGACGTAACCCATGTACAGGCCCGTCAGCACGAGGCCCGGGATGAGGGCGCCGGCATACATGTCGCCGACAGAGCGGCCGAGCTGGTCGGCAAGGACGATCAACACGAGCGAGGGCGGGATGATCTGGGCGAGCGTGCCGGAGGCCGCGATCACCCCGGACGCCACGCGCCGGTCGTAGCCGTAGCGCAGCATGATCGGCAGCGAGATCAGCCCCATTGCGATGACCGAGGCGGCAACCACGCCGGTGGTTGCCGCAAGCATAGCGCCGACGAAGATGACCGCATAGGCAAGACCGCCGCGGACGGGACCGAAGAGCTGGCCGATCGTGTCGAGCAGATCCTCGGCCATGCCGGATTTCTCGAGCACGATGCCCATGAAGGTAAAGAAGGGGATGGCGAGCAACGTGTCGTTGGACATCACCCCCCAGAACCGTTCCGGCAGCGCGTTGAGCAGCGGCCAGGAGAGGTTGATCGAATCCGAAAGCGGCGCGAGTTCCACGCCGATAATGAAGAACAGGAGACCGTTGGCGGCAAGCGAAAAGGCGACAGGGTAACCCAGCATCAGGAACACGATCAGCGACACGAACATGATCGGCGCCAGGTTTTCAGCAATGAACTCAATCATGGGCGCACCTCCGGCCCCACGGCTTCGTCAAGCGGCGCATGCGTCGGCACATAGGGGGTGGGATCGTCCATATTTCCCGTCATGACGGCGATTTTCTTGATGATTTCCGAAACACCCTGCAGGGCCAGCAGCACGAAGCCGATGAGCAGGATGGCTTTTGCCGGCCAGATGATGAGGCCGCCTGCGCTCGAGGAGACTTCGCCCGACACATAGGACATCCGGACGTAAGGGACGAGATAATAGAGCATGAGCAGCACGAACGGCATCAGGAAGAAGACGTGACCGAAGAGGTCGATCCAGTGCTGCACACGGCGCGAGAAACTGCCGTAGACGACGTCGATGCGGATGTGTTCGTTCTGGCTGAGCGTATAGGCGGCGGCGAACATGAAGGCGGCGCCGAAGAGATACCACTGTGCCTCGAGCCAGGCATTCGACGACATGTTGAAGATTTTTCGGATGACGGCATTGCCCGCGCTGACGAGCACGGCGACCAGAATGAGCCAGCCGACCGCCTTGCCGATATTCTCGGTGACAGTGTCGATCAACCGACTGAAGCCGAGTAACGGTTTCATCAAGTTCCTCCCCGCAATGGCTGTTTTTATCTTTCGCCAAGCACAGTCACAGTGCCGATTTCAAGCCTCCTTTCAAGTCCGAAGCCCAATTTTCCGGGATAGCGAGATCGTCTCAGACGAAAGTCGAATACGGGGCGGGAGGAAATGCCCAAGACTTAGGCAGGGCGCGCCGCGATCGCTGTTTTCTCCACAAGTTGCGCTCCACGGAATGGTCATCGGTCTGCTTCATGCTTAAGCCGATTCGGGAGTAAGACCATTTTGACCTGCTCCTCCCGCACCGGTAACGGCGTGACGGGGTCTTGAAACGCTTCGGAGTTTCAGGCTGGATGCGCTCGCCAAGAATCTAGAGAGGGATGAGGAAAAGTGTGCGCGGTTTTCCGCCCGCATCCCGCTCTAACTTATTAGAATCGATCACGTTTATGATTTTTGGTCGATTCGACCCAAAATCATCGTGATCCAAGGGAAGAGGCAAGCCATGGTCGCGACTATCCGCAACCCGATCCTTCCGGGCTTCAACCCGGATCCGTCGATCTGCCGGGTCGGCGACGATTATTACATCGCCACGTCGACTTTCGAATGGTATCCGGGCGTGCAGATCCACCATTCACGCGATCTCGTGAACTGGCGACTCGTGCGCCGGCCGCTGGAGCGAGCCAGCCAGCTCGACATGCGCGGCAACCCGGATAGCTGCGGCATCTGGGCGCCGTGCCTGTCCTATTCGGACGGACTGTTCTGGCTGGTCTATACCGACGTCAAGCGCTTCGACGGCAATTTCAAGGACGCGCACAACTACATCGTCACGGCGGAAGCGGTGGAGGCGACCTGGTCCGATCCAGTGTACGTCAATTCGTCCGGCTTTGACCCCTCGCTCTTCCATGACGACGACGGCCGCAAGTGGTTCCTCAACATGCAGTGGAACCACCGCACCGAGAGCTTCGGCGGGGCGCCGAAGAGTCCGGCTTTCGACGGGATTCTCCTGCAGGAGTGGGACGAGCGTACTCGCCGGCTCGTCGGACCGGTCAAGAACATTTTCGCCGGCAGCTCACTCGGTCTGGTCGAGGGCCCGCATCTCTTCAAGCGCAACGGCTGGTACTATCTGACGGTCGCGGAAGGTGGCACCGGCTATGATCATGCGGTGACGATGGCGCGTTCGCGCACCATCGACGGCCCCTACGAGATGCACCCGAACACCCACCTCATTACCTCGAAGAATCATCCCGAAGCCGCGCTGCAGCGGGCGGGGCACGGGCAATATGTCGAGACGCCGGACGGGCAGGCCTACCATACCCATCTCTGCGGACGCCCGCTGCCGCCGAAGCGGCGCTGCACCCTCGGCCGCGAGACGGCGCTGCAGAAATGCGTCTGGCGCGAGGATGGCTGGCTGTACCTCGAAAACGGCGGCGCGGTCCCTGACGTCACCGTCCCGGCGCCGGCAGACACTAGCGTCGTCGCGCAGCCAGACGTGGTCGAGACCGATTTCGACGAGGGCGCGCTTCCTTTCGAGTTCCAGTGGCTGCGCACGCCTGTGGCCGATCGCATCTTTTCACTGACGTGGCGGGAAGGGCACCTCCGGCTCTTCGGCCGGGAAAGCATCGGCAGCTGGTTCGAACAAGCACTGGTGGCGCGGCGGCAGGAGCACCATTCCTTCCGGGCTGAGACCGTTGTCGAATTTGCGCCAGAGACTTACCAGCAGGTGGCCGGCCTGACGCATTACTACAATCGGCACAAGTTCCACGCTTTGGGCGTGACCTGGCACGAAAAGCTCGGACGGGTCGTCACCATTCTCTCGTGCCCCGGCGATTTTCCGCATGGCCGTCTGGAGTTTCCGGCAGGCAGCGGCGTCGCGGTGCCGGAGGGACCGATCCATCTGGCGATGGAGGTGCGTGACAACGACCTCCAGTTCTATTGGCGGGCGACGGAGCGGGACACATGGCAGGCAATCGGCCCTGTGCTTGACGCGGGCGTCGTTTCCGACGAGGGCGGACGTGGCGAGCATGGCTCGTTCACCGGCGCCTTCGCCGGCATGTTCGCCTTCGACACCTCGGGCAACGCATTGCCGGCCGATTTCGATCATTTTCGTTATCAGGCGCTTATGTAAGTGAATTCACTTTATAAGGAAACGATCATAAAGGACGGTTATCATTGCATATTTGTAATCCAATGTTTCATCTTCGGTTCAGCAAGTGAACCGTAGTTTCGAGGGGCAGACAACGAAAGGAAGCCCCTCATGAAACGTCTCATCATTGCCCTGGTCGCCAGTTCCCTCCTGGCAAGCCCCATGGCTTTCGCCCAGCCTTCCGGATCTTTCGAGGTTGCGCAGGCGCATGACCGGTACCGGTCCAAGTCTGTCGACCGCCACGTATATAAGCATGTCGACAAGACCGTAGAAAAGCGCGTGATCGTCAAGAAGCATCGCTGGGCGCGTGGCCATCGCTTGAGCCCGGCAGAGCGTCGCCATATTGCCTATGTCCGTGACTACCGGCGCTACAAGCTGCGCACGCCGCCACGCGGCCAGCAATGGGTGCGCGTCGACAACGATTTCCTCCTGATCAGCCTTGCGACCGGCGTGATCGTCGGGCTTGCCGCCGCGCACTGATCCCCAGCAGTTTGAAGAGGCGGCGGCCTGTCGGCCGCCACCTTCTCGGGCGACGAGAGGAGATGAAAGGCGAGCATCGAGAACCTACCTCGCCGCCATGGGAGGGAGACGTCAGCTCGCAGAAGCGAGGCAGGATTTCAGCGAAGTGCCGATGTTCTCCATCAGCTGGAAATAGAGGTCCGGCCCTGCGTCGAGCGTTGCCGCCTCTGGGTCGAGCGTTCCGGATTTCGCGGGGGTGCCCTCGATGACGACATTGATCAGCTTCGGCTCGAACTGCGATTCGGCGAAAACGCAGGTCGCGCCCAGTTCCTTGATCTTGGCGCGGATCTCGGAAAGCCGCTCGGCGCCGGGAAGGACTTCAGGGCTGACGGTAATGGAGCCGGCGACGCGCACCTTGTAGCGATGCTCGAAATACTGGTAGGCGTCGTGGAAGACGACGAAAGGCTTGTCCCGGACCGGCGCCACCGTCTCGGCGAGGTTTTTGTCCAGTGCATCCAGCCGCTGGTTGAGCTTTTCGAGGTTGGCCTCGTAGGCGGCGGCGTTTTTCGGATCGGTTTCGGCGAGCGCCTTTTCGATCTCGGCAGCCATCGCCTTGGCGTTGATCGGGTCGAGCCACACATGCATGTCGAACTCGCCCTCGTCATGGTGATGCTCATGATCGTTAGCCGGCTCCTGTTCGTCGGCGTGCTCCTCATGTTCGTGGCCGTCATGGGCGGCTTCTTCTGCACCGTGACCGTGGCCTTCATGACCTTCTTCGTCGTGCGCGTGTGCCTCGAATGCACCGCCCTCCCGGAACTTCAGCTTTTCAAGGCCTGGCGCTTCGCTGAGTTCCACCACCTTGGCGCCGCTGCCGAGCGCTTCGAGCGGCTTGTCCAGGAAAGCTTCGAGCCCGTGGCCAACCCAGAACACCACCTTGGCCTCCTGCAATGCCGCGGCATTCGAGGGTTTCATGTTGTAGGTGTGCGGCGATGCGCCGCCCTCGACGATCAGCGACGGTTCGCCGACTCCCTCCATGATTGATGCTACCAGCGAGTGGACGGGCTTGATGGAAGCCACCACATTGGGTCCATCCGCAAAGGCTGGAGAGGAGAGAAGGACTGTGGATGCAAAGAGCAGGGCAGGCGTCGATTTCATCGGGGTCTCCGAGCTTTACAGGTTCAAAATCTTAGGCAGCCTTTGCGCATCGGCGTTGCGTATGGCCGCCATGTAATGTTATTACATCAATTGCGTTATGCTATAACGTGTGCGATAGCCAATGGCAACCCCATCAGTCCGGAACTTTTTGATGCTGAATTACCGATCGCCAGAAACGGGGCCGCTCGTCAGCCTCAATAACGCCGGGGTCCGCCGGAACGGGCGATGGCTCGTGCGCGGCGTCGAGTTTTCGATCAGCCGTGGCGAAATCGTCACCCTGATCGGGCCGAACGGCTCGGGCAAATCGACGACGGCGAAGACCGCGATCGGCGTGCTGAAGCCGGACGAGGGGTATGTGGAGCGCGTCGCTGGGCTCAAGGTCGGCTATGTGCCCCAGAAGCTCGCCGTCGACTGGACGTTGCCCTTGACGGTCGATCGGCTGATGACGTTGACGGGTCCCTTGAAGGGCCGTGAGATCGAGGAGGCGCTCGCCGCGACCGGAATGCTCCACATGGCGAAAGCCGAAGTGCAGCATCTTTCGGGTGGCGAGTTCCAGCGGGCGCTGCTCGCCCGCGCGATCGCGCGCAAGCCCGATCTGCTCGTTCTCGACGAGCCGGTCCAGGGCGTCGACTTCTCCGGTGAAATCGCTCTTTACGAACTCATCAAACAGATTCGCAATCGCACCGACTGCGGCATTCTGCTGATCTCGCATGATCTCCATATCGTCATGGCGGAAACTGATACGGTCGTCTGCCTCAACGGCCATGTTTGCTGCCGCGGCACGCCGCAGGCGGTGAGCCGCAGCCCGGAATATCTGAAGCTGTTCGGTCGGCGGGCAGCGGGCACACTTGCGGTCTACAGCCACCATCACGACCATACGCACTTGCCGGACGGCCGCGTGTTGCATGCCGACGGCAGCATCACGGAAAGCTGTTTCCCGGGCGATGGGCATCATCACCACGAGGAAACCGAGGACGTGCACGACCACGATCCGGACTGCGGCTGCGGTCATCACACGCGGCTCCAGGGTTTCGAAAAGGCGGAGAAGCGTGATGCTTGACGATTTTTTCATCCGCGCGCTCGTTGCCGGAATCGGCATCGCCATGGTCGCCGGGCCGCTCGGCTGCTTCGTCATCTGGCGGCGCATGGCCTATTTCGGCGACACCATGGCGCATTCGGCACTGCTCGGCGTCGCGCTGTCGCTGCTCCTCGAACTCAACCTGATGGTCAGCGTCTTCATCGTCGCCTCTGTCGTCTCACTGCTGCTGCTCTTCCTGCAGAAACGCGGTGCGCTGTCGACGGACGCGCTGCTCGGCATCCTCTCGCATTCGGCACTCTCGATCGGCCTCGTCATCGTCGCCTTCATGACCTGGGTCCGGATCGATCTCGTCGGCTTTCTCTTCGGTGATATCCTCGCTGTGTCCGAGGCCGACATCGACATCATCTGGGGCGGCGGCATTCTGGTGATCTTCGCGCTCGTCTATCTCTGGCGGCCTCTGCTTGCCTCGACCGTCAATCCGGAACTGGCGGAAGCCGAAGGCCTGCAGCCGGAGAGGGCACGGCTCTTCTTCATGCTGCTGATGGCACTGGTGATCGCCATCGCCATGAAGATCGTCGGTATCCTGTTGATCACGTCGCTTCTGATCATCCCGGCGGCGACCGCCCGCCGCTTTGCCGGCTCGCCGGAAATCATGGCCGTTCTCGCCTCGCTGATCGGCGCGCTCGCCGTCGCCGGCGGCCTTTTTGGCTCGCTTCGCTTCGACACGCCGTCGGGACCGTCTATTGTGGTTGCGGCGCTGGCGCTGTTCGTGCTGAGTCTGGTGCCGGTCGGCAAGAGACTCGAAAGCGCATCACATTCTTCGCATGGAGGGCATCATTGATGGGCACGCCGCAACTGACGAAAAACCAGTCGCTGGTGATGGGAGCGCTGGCCCATTCGGAAGGCCCGATGAGCGCCTATACCATTCTCGACAAGCTGCGCGACCAGGGTTTTCGCGCGCCGCTGCAGGTCTATCGGGCGCTCGACAAGCTGCTCGAATACGGTCTGGTCCACCGGCTTGAAAGCCTGAACGCCTTCGTGGCCTGCACCTGCCCACATGAGCACGAGCATGATCGCGGCGTCACCGCCTTCACCATCTGCGAGGGCTGCGGTCAGGTGACGGAGTTCCACGACGAGGCGATCGAGGACAGGCTTTCGGCGCTCGTGCGCGCGCAGAGCTTCAAGACCGAAAAGACGACGATCGAGATCCGCGGCCACTGCAAGAGCTGCGCCGCGTGATTTTCAACGGCGTGAGCGTCAGTCCAGCCGCTTGAGTTGGGCGGCATAGCGCTGCCAGTTCTTCACATAGTGTTCGGCGGAACGCTTCAGCCTCTCGACTGCGGCGTCATCGAGGGTGCGGATCGCCTTGGCTGGCGCACCGACAATCAGCGAATTGTCGGGAAACTGCTTGCCTTCGGTGATGAGTGCATTGGCGCCCACAAGGCAGTTCCTGCCGATTTGCGCACCATTCAGGACCGTCGCGCCCATGCCGATCAGAGTATTGTCGCCGATCGAGCAGCCGTGGATGATCGCCCGGTGGCCGATGGTGCAACCTTCTCCGATCGTCGTCGGAAAACCCGGATCGACATGGATGATGACAGCTTCCTGTATGTTCGTCCGCGCGCCGATGCGGATCAGCTCGTTGTCGCCACGCAGTGTCGCGCCGAACCAGATGCCGACATCCTCGCCGATTTCCACCTGGCCGATGATATTGGCGTCCGGCGCTATCCAGTAGCTGCCTTCCGCAGGCGTTTGCGGCTGCAGCGATCCGAGTGCGAAGAGCGGCATGCGGTGTTCCTTAGATCACGGTGACGGAGAGTGCGGCGACACCATCGGCGCCGCAGGTGACGACGTCGCCACGCTGGATCGGGCCGACGCCTGCGGGCGTTCCGGTCATGATGACATCGCCCGGCGCGAGCGTGAAGGTCGTTGAAAGCTCGGCGATGATCTCGGGCACCTTCCAGATCATCTGGGCGAGATCGCCCTGCTGGCGCGTTTCGCCGTTGACCTTCAGCCAGATATTGCCGTTGCTCGGATGGCCGATCGCTTCGGCCGGCACGATCTCCGAGACCGGTGCGGAGTGCTCGAAGGCTTTGGCCGCCGTCCAGGGCTTGCCGGCCTTCTTGGCTTCCGCCTGCAGGTCACGGCGCGTGAAATCGATGCCGACGGCGTATCCATAGACGTGGTTCAACGCCTCGTCGGCGGGAATGTCGGCGCCGCCGCTGCGCAGGGCGACGATCAGTTCCACCTCGTGGTGGACATCGGAAGAGCGCGGCGGGTAGGGGAAGTTCTCGCCCGGCGGCAACAGGTTGTCCGGGTTCTTCTGGAAGAAGAAGGGCGGTTCGCGGTCGGGATCATGTCCCATCTCGATCGCGTGGGCGGCGTAGTTGCGGCCGACGCAATAGACGCGCCGGACCGGAAATCCCACGAGGCTGCCGGAAATCGGCAGCAGCACGGGCGGCGAGGGCGGTATGACTGTTTCCAAGATCGTCCCTTCTCCTGCATGATTCCTCAAATCGGAATCGATTTGAGGATAAAATCATGCAGCGGCTCAAAGTGCTACAGCGACCTTCGCGCGTCTCAAAAGACGCGCGGCGCTGTAGCTACCGTGATCAACCCGGCGGCGAATAACGATGCCGAGCCGCCGAGACGCCACGGGCTTTGCGTATCGAAGACACGCAGAGCTGTGGCGAATCTGAAGCTGGACGTTAGCAGCCCGAAGGGCGGCCGCAAAAGGCAAAGTTATGCCGATGGTTCGACACGGCGGCTGCAATCAGGCGCAGCGCACATAGGCTTTAAGCTGGTCACGTGTCAGAAACCGGCCGTCCGAGCGCGAGTTGAGCTCCGGATGGCTGTATTCGAGGCTGGGTACTTCGGGAAGTTCAAGGGCCTGTCGGACTGTCATGATGCCGATGTCCTTGCGGCCGCTTTCGCGCTTCATGCTGACTTCGACTATGCGATAGAGATGGCTCTCGCTCATGCTGGCTCTCCCGTCTTATTTTTCCCCTTGGTGTGGACTAAAGCTCTCCGAAATTGGTTTTTGTGAGGCACCTCAGAATATAGCGGCAAGAAATGAAGGCTTCGCGACAGAAATCGGGCAGTTTCGCGAAGATTTCTGTGTCATTTCGAGATGCGCGGGAACGAAAAAGTAGTACATTTACGCCTGCGGTCGCTTCGGTCGGAAACTAATCTATGGGCTGACAGGCCAGGCTCCGGTTACCGCGGAAACAAAGAACAACGTCTTCGCCAATTCGCGCGATATCGTGCGTAACGCCGCGCGCCGGTGCCTCAATGTGTCTCTAGATGCGCCTCTTTGGCGGCGGAGATAAAGAGCTTGCGAGCTTCCTCAACGGTACGGCGACCGTCGATTGCGGCGCGGCAGGCGCTGCGGGCGGCGACGTAGTTGGGTCCACGGTGGGGCCACTGGCCCGCCAGGCACCTCAGCGCGTCGGACGGTCCCTTGACCGTACGCACGTCGTTACCGGTCAATCCAAGCTCGATGGGATGGCTCCACAACACTTGATGCATGCTTCTCCTCCTTGAGATCATGAACAACAACGTCGTCAGGTGGGCCCGGGTTCCGTACTCCTCGGACACGCACGTCCATCGCATGCTTCCTTAAATCCGAGCCGGTTCAAGGATAAAACATGCAGCAATTCAAAGTGCTACAGCGCCGCGTCTGCCGGACGCGCGGGCGCTGAAGGCCAAGCGCTTCAATGTAGCGCAGGAATTACGATTTGTCCGCTCTTTTGCGGAGCTTCTCCCGCCGGGGAACCAATCGGGCTGCACGTGGGTTTCGCTCCCGTAAGAGCTCTGAGGGGAGCGGACGGACGATTGCCCCGGACGTTGGCGAACCGGAGGTGAAATCCCTGACGAGTTCATCGTGATCGATCGCGCGCCGTGTTGGGAGGGCGCGACGGTCTTCTGTCGTGTTAGGAAGGAACAATGTGGACAAAATCGCTGGTGGCCGAAATTCTTGGTGAGCCTTCGCTGTCGCAATACGCCGGCAGCAGCCTCGCCCAGTTCGAATGGAAGAATCGCGTCATCGTCATCTTCTCAGATCTGACAAACGAGAAAGCCGCGCGTCAGGAGAAGCTGCTGCTTGAAAAACACCGCGATCTTGCGCGTCACGATGTCGTCGTCCTGCGTGTCAGGGACGGCTGCGCCGTACCCCTGTATGGAGCCGGCGGTGACCTCGATGCACGCCAGATCCGCGAGGACCTCGACGTCAACGAGGTTCGCGAATTCACCGTTGTGGTGGTGGGGAAGGACGGATCGGTGAGACTTCACGCGAACGAGCCTAAAAGGCCGGCAGAACTCTTCGCGCTGTTCAGGGGCGGCGCCGCGCCGTCGAGTCAGGACGCAGGAGCTCGCCCGCGGCAGGTCAATGCAACGTCTTTGAAATAGGCAGTCCGACCGAGGCTCCTTCCCGCATTTGGGCATCGACGCGCCTTGCCGTCGCATAGTCCTCGGTGAGTTCCAGTAAAGCCAGCGCGATCTCCTGCCACGTCCAGCCTTCGCTCTCGGCCACGGCGATCAGTAGCTGGAAATCGTCACCCATGGCGCGTTGGCATTCGAGATCGCGGTCGCGATGATCGGGGCAAATGTTTTGTGCAAGTGCTTTAGTCATCGTACTTCCTCGTTCCGAAAAACAACTCCGGGAGTATTCGGGTGGTTCCATCACGGTGAATGCTTTTGCTGGAGAATACGTGATCGATGCCGAGATGGTTTCAGCCGTTGTGTGGTTGGAGGCGTTCGCCGCACCGAGAGCATTGATGTGCTGGAGGGGTGACTGTTTGCCGATCACGGAGCGGGCTGCTGGAGCGACTAGGGGCGGCGCGCTCTCGCATTATGCGCACGCGCGCGCTATAAGGGCTCGGCCTGCTGCAGGATCCCTCAAATCGGAATCGATTTGAGGATAAATCATGCAGGAATTCAAAATGCTATAGCGATCTTTGCTTGTCTTGAAAGGCGCGCGGCGCTGTAGTTCTGCACTGCCGCTCCGATATGGCGCCGGCCGCGAGGCGTGGCGCCGGAGGGCGTTATGCGAACCCGAGAGACGTGAGAAAGTTTGCCGCCAATGGGTGAAAATCCGGGAAATTCCCGATACTTCAAGGCGCCGGTATTCGCCGTGGCGCCGATGATCGACTGGACCGACCGGCACTACCGCTTTTTCGCGCGGCAGCTCTCGCGCCACGCGCTGCTTTACACGGAGATGATCGTCGCCGACGCGATCCTGCGGGGCGATCGTGAGAGACTGCTTGGCTACCACACCTCGGAGAACCCGGTCGCCTTGCAGCTTGGCGGCAATGATCCGGCGAAGTTGGCGGAGGCCGCCCGGATCGGCGAAGGCTTCGGCTACGACGAGATCAACATGAATGTCGGCTGCCCGTCAGATCGGGTGCAGTCGGGCACTTTTGGCGCCTGCCTGATGCAGGAGCCTGCGCTCGTTGCCGAATGCGTCGCGGCGATGAAGGCGGCCGTCAAAATCCCCGTCACCGTCAAGTGCCGCATCGGCGTCGATGACCAGGATCCAGAGCAGGCGCTGCGCGACCTTGTCGCGCGCGTCAAGGATGCCGGCGCGGATGCCGTCTGGGTGCATGCGCGCAAGGCCTGGCTGCAAGGGCTGAGCCCCCGCGAAAACCGCGAGATCCCGCCGCTCGACTATGGCCTCGTGCATCGGCTGAAGGCGGAGAATCCGAATCTTTTCATCGGCCTCAACGGCGGTCTTCAGACTCTGGATCAGGCGCTTTCGCATCTGGATTGTCGCCTTTTGCCGCCGGGCATACCCGTCAAGCCTGCGGTCGAAGCCGGAAACGGGCCGGCCCTCGACGGCGTCATGCTCGGCCGTGCCGCCTATCATGACAGCGGCCTGCTGACCGCCGCCGACCGCTACTTCGCCCATCCGCTGACGGGCGCCGCGCCCGAGCCGATAGAGCCGCAAGCCTTCAATGATCGTGATCATCGCCTGTCGCACGATTTCTGGGCCGGCGTCCGCGACGCCATGGCGGATTACGCCGCGGCCCATATCGCGAATGGCGGCAGGCTGGTCCACGTCACCCGGCACATGGTCGGCCTGTTCCAGGGCTGGCCCGGCGCCCGGCGCTACCGCCAACTCCTCTCCGCCGACGCCACCCGAAAGGGCGCCGGCCCTGAGGTGATCCACGCCGCCTTCGACGCCGTGTTCGAGGCCGCAACGGCTCGGCAGGCGGCGGAGTAGGGTACGGCGGCGGTCTCGCAGTCGCTCGTTCTTCTGTCAGTCACAGGGGTCCTCGACGCGCCCAGGTGCCGCTTGGGCGCGAGAAGTGCTTAGGCTGACCCATCAGGCTAGAGCGGGTATCAATACCCCCTCTGCCCTGCCGGGCACCTCGCCCACAAGGGGGGAGATCGACAAGCGGCGATGTCGCAGTCCACCAATTCCGCTGCAGGGCACCGTTGAAGCGGCGTTCATGGGCATGCTATCGGGCAGGGCTGTGCCTCTACTGCATGATTCCTTAAATCGGAATCGATTTAAGGAATCATGCAGCAAATCAAGGTGCTACAGCGACCTTTGCGCGTGCGATTGGACGCGCGGCGCTGTAGCCGATCTTCCCCCTTGCGGGGGAGATGCCCGGCAGGGCAGAAGGGGGGTGGCCCCCGGACCAGATCGGAGATGTGCCCCGCCATGGTCGCAATAATCTAACCACACGAACCCAGTGTCACTCACAGCGAGGCCCGCGCCGAAACACCGTCGGTTCAAGGCCTGTGCGGTTTGCGCGTCTTGCCCCTCACCCTACAATGCCGCGCGCCTTATCAGACGCGCAAAGGACGCTGTAGCACTTTGACTTACTGCATGTTTTTATCCTTAAACCGGCTACGATCTAAGGAAACATGCAGTAGCCCTCTCTCTCTCCGCAAGTGGGACTTAAGAAGGCGCCGCGAGTCTCCTTCGCCCCGCTTGCGGGGAGAAGGTGGCCGGCAGGCCGGATGAGGGGCTTTGCCGAAGAGCGCGCCTCAACAAAAAAACGGCGCCTCTTGCGAAGCGCCGCTCTTTAAATTCCAACCGAAACGTCCGGCTTAGATTGCCTGGAGGTTGACGGCCTTCGGGCCCTTGCCCATGCGGTCCGGCTCGGTGTCGAAGGAGACCTGCTGGCCGTCCTTCAGGGTTGCGAGGCCAGCGGCCTGAACGGCGGAGATGTGGACGAAAACGTCCTTCGCGCCGCCTTCCGGCGTGATGAAACCAAAACCCTTGTCCTGGTTGAAGAATTTTACGGTGCCCTTGGTGGCCATGGAAGAAGTCCTTTTCCTTCAGTCTGTCTTTTTGCCGCAACCCAGCGCTTCAGTAACACGCATCGGCTGCCGCAGGTAGTGTTCACGCCCCCAAAAAAGGGATGCGAACGGGTCGTCTTCAGCGCTTTAGGCACTGAAAGGCGTCGAGTGGTCACGATATCGGGGAAAAGACGTCAACGATGCCGCTTGCGGCAGTCCCGGCGGAATGGCCGGGCTCAAACGAAAGTCCAGTCTCCGGGATTGAAAACGCCCGAACAATGTTAGAAGTGGCAGTATTCGCGGAAAAAGGCAAGCAAAGTTTCTGGAGGCGGCCGCGTGAGGCGCGATGCCTTGCCTTCGGCCCTTTGCGGCACTTCGCTCGGCCGCGCAGCATCGCCGAAATCTCGTGGATTGCCTCTTTCTGACCACATTTTCGTCCCGACGCTCGGCTGAGCGTGGCGAGCGCGGATCGACCGCCATGGGCTTGCTGCCGGCGCGGCGAACCGGTAGGTCTGGACCGAGAGGAATATTGCATTGATGAAGAACAGGTGCCCGGCGTGATCGATCCTTATGTCCTCCTTGGAATTGAGCGCGACGCCGACGAGCGGGCGATCCGGACCGCCTACCGCCGCGCGGTGAAGACCGCGCATCCGGACCGCGGCGGCGACGCCGAGCAGTTCGGCAAGCTACAGGCGGCCTATGACCTGCTCAAGGATCCGGTGCGCCGCAAGGTCTATGACGACACCGGCTACGATCCGCAGCTCGCCGATCCCAAGGACCTCAAGGGCCTGATGATGCTCGAAGCGCTCGTCAACGACTTCATCCTCGACGAACGCGAGCCCGGCAGCTTCGATCCGGTCGCGGCGATGCGGCGAAAACTCTCCGACGATATCGTCAAGAACCGTTTCCACATCCTCGAACTCGAGCGCCACCGCTCCCGCGTCCGCAAACACCTCGACCGCCTCGGCCGGCGGCCGGAGACCGACGTCCTCGGCTCGATGCTGCGCGCCCGCAGCCAGTCGATCGCCGAGGCGATCAAGAATGCCGAAGCGCAGATCGATGCGATCGAGCAGGCGTATACGATGCTGGAAGGGTATTCGTATGAACTGGAGGCATTGGAGGTGAAGCCACGCGCGGCGGAGTAGGGCGGTATCATGCGACGCTGCGAAATCAGCGCTCTGCACGGCCGAAGTGAATTCAGGCAGCCTCACTGTTCCTGTCGCGCGACACCATTTCCACTGCGAAGCTCGCCAGGACGAGTTTGCGGCGACCATTGCGGCCAACGCCGCCCGCAGCAACCGCGTCCGTCAGGCGCCGGCTGCGGCAGCACATCGAGCGCTATTTGACCTCTTCCTCAATATCGAGGCTTGGTCCAATGGGCTGCGCCATCGTCAGGACGAATTGAAAGTCTCGCCGGCCGCAATGAGCCGGCGAGACTGCGCTTGGTGATCAGTCGCCGTCCGTTGCGGATGCGCTGTCCGACGCGGATGCACCAACTGAAGCGGATACATCGGCTGAAGCGGACGCGCTACCGACATCACTGCCGGCGCCGTGGTCGCCTTCATCGCTGACGCCGCCGACGTCGCGGCCGGCACCGTGGTCGCCGTCCGCGCTGGCGCCACCTACGTCGCCGCCGGCACCGTGGTCGCCGTCCTCGCTGACGCCACCGCCAACATCGCCGCCGGCACTACCGCCGCCATCGCCGCCGACGCTGACACCACCGCCGCCGCCGGCGCTGCCACCACCACCGATGCCACCACCGATGCCACCACCGACGCTACCGCCGGCGCCACCACCGACGCTACCACCGCCACTCAAGCCACCGCCATTGGGGAAGGTATTACCAGTCGTTCCGAAGGGGTTGGCAGTCGTGATCGCAGCTGTAGACAACGGTGGACATTGCGCGATTTGTTCTGCGGTGAGGATCATGTTGCGGTTCCGCGCCATGCAGCAAAGCTGATAATTGTCCTCTGTAAGTGGACTGCACTGATCAGCCGTGAGTATCGGCCGTTCGGCGCCTTGGGCGCGCGCGGGAACCGTTGTCGATGCAAAAAAGCCGACCGACATAAGAGCCAGGCTGGTGCCCGTAAGAAGTACATGTAGGGTTTTCATGTCTTTTTTCTCCCTAAATTAGCAAGACCTTAAATTTGGCAATGACCAAATCGGTAATAGGGAGGAAAGTTCCATAAAAATTAAGGGGTTTCACACGCGGCGGCCAGCGAGGCAACTTTGCCAACCGACCGTTGAAAGATGAATCATCGGCGGGCGCTTGATAGGTGGAAACCGTTCTAGAGTAATGAAGATTCTGGGGAGGTTCGAAATGCCGTTCTCGGTCGCCACTACTGCCACCAACACTTCGCGGAAATTGACTATTACAGCCGCAGGATGAAATGCGGCTGCTTGGGTCCGCTTGCCATCAACCTGTGGTGGCGCTTACCGTGTCGGTCTCTGATACCCGTGGTGCAGGAACGGCTATCGCCCCGGCCGCCCCGGTTTCCCCTTCGTTCGCCCCTTGCGTCGCTTCTCCTCCGCCGGGTCCTCATAAGACCCAACGCCCGGCTTCGCCCGGACCAGCGGCTTCTCCGGCACCTTCCCCGTCACCGGCTTTTCCGTCCGTCCGACGGTCATTTCGTCGAGGGTGTTCTTGCGGAACAGCGATTGCCCCTTGCCGGCGGGGAGGGCCACGTCGCGGCCCATTTCGTCGAGGTCGGGCTTGCGGAAGAGGGGGCGTTCTGTGTCGGTGCCCGGGCCCATGTCGTCGAGCGAGGGTTTGGCGAAGAGGGATTTTCCCTCCCTCTTGTGGAGAGGGTGGCCCGAAGGGTCGGGAGGGGTTTCGTGGTTTTTCCCCTCCCCAACCCTCCCCACAGGGGGGAGGGAGTCGGTTGCGTATGCCGTGCCCTTGCTGCCCCGCTTGCTGCTTTCCTGCGACCTTGCCTCTTCCCGTGCCAGCGGATCATCCAGTGCGGCGAGTTCGGCGGCCTTGAGGCGTTTGATTTCGTCGCGGAGTCGGGCGGCGGTTTCGAAGTCGAGGTCGGCGGCGGCGTCGCGCATCTGTTTTTCGAGCGCGTTGAGATGCGCCTGTAGATTGTTGCCGACGAGGTGGCCGCCGTCGGCAAAACCCTTGCCGGAAACGCCGGAAATGTCGGCGCGGACGTGGTCGCGTTCGTAGACCGAATCGAGGATGTCGGAGATCTTGGCCTTCACCGATTCCGGCGTGATGCCGTTTTCGAGGTTGTAGGCCATCTGCTTCTCGCGGCGGCGGGCGGTTTCCTCCATCGCGCGCTGCATGGAGCCGGTGATCGTATCGGCATAGAGGATGACCTTGCCGTCGACGTTGCGGGCGGCGCGGCCGATCGTCTGGATCAGCGAGGTTTCCGAGCGCAGGAAACCTTCCTTGTCGGCGTCGAGGATGGCGACGAAGCCGCATTCGGGAATGTCGAGGCCCTCGCGCAGAAGGTTGATGCCGACCAGCACGTCGAAGGCGCCGAGGCGCAGATCGCGGATGATCTCGATGCGCTCCAGCGTGTCGATGTCGGAGTGCATGTAGCGCACCCGCACGCCCTGCTCGTGCAGGTATTCGGTGAGGTCTTCGGCCATGCGCTTGGTGAGCACGGTGACGAGCGTGCGGTAGCCGGCGGCGGCCGTCTCGCGGATTTCTCCGAGCACGTCGTCGACCTGCGTCTTGGCCGAGCGCACTTCGACCGGCGGGTCGATGAGGCCGGTCGGGCGGATCACCTGTTCGGCGAAGACGCCGCCGGACTGTTCCAGTTCCCAGCCACCTGGCGTCGCCGAAACGGCGATCGTGTCCGGGCGCATGGCGTCCCATTCCTCGAAACGCAAAGGTCGGTTGTCCATGCAGGAGGGCAGGCGGAAGCCGTATTCGGCGAGCGTCGCCTTGCGGCGGAAGTCGCCGCGATACATGCCGCCGATCTGCGGAATGGTGACGTGGCTCTCGTCGATGAAGATCAGTGCGTTATCGGGAATATATTCGAACAGCGTCGGCGGCGGCTCGCCAGGCTTGCGGCCGGTCAGGTAGCGCGAATAGTTCTCGATGCCTTGGCAGGAGCCGGTGGCTTCGAGCATTTCCAGGTCGTAGCGGGTGCGCTGCTCCAGCCGCTGCGCTTCGAGCAGGCGGCCCGCTTTTTCCAGTTCTTCAAGCCGAAAGACCAATTCGTCCTTGATCGCCTTGATGGCGGCGTTCAGCGTCGGTCGCGGCGTCACATAGTGCGAGTTGGCGTAGATCTTCACCGACTTCAGGTCGCCAGTTTTCTGACCGGTCAGCGGATCGAACTCGGTGATCGCATCGATCTCGTCGCCGAACATGGAGATGCGCCAGGCGGCATCTTCCAGGTGGGCGGGGAAGATCTCGATCGTGTCGCCACGCACGCGGAAGGAGCCGCGCTGGAAATCCATGTCGCGGCGCTTGTATTGCTGCGCCACGAGGTCGGCCAGCAATTGCCGCTGGTCGAGCCGGTCGCCGACATTCATCTGGAATGTCATCGCCGTATAGGTCTCGACCGAGCCGATACCGTAGATGCAGGAGACCGAGGCGACGATGACGACGTCGTCGCGCTCCAAGAGCGAGCGCGTCGCCGAGTGGCGCATGCGGTCGATCTGCTCGTTGATCGAGGATTCCTTCTCGATATAGGTGTCCGAGCGCGGCACATAGGCTTCCGGCTGGTAGTAGTCGTAGTAGGAGACGAAATACTCGACCGCGTTGTCCGGGAAGAAGTTCTTGAACTCGGAATAGAGCTGGGCGGCGAGCGTCTTGTTCGGCGCGAGGATGACGGCCGGGCGCTGCGTCGCCTCGATCACCTTGGCCATGGTGAAGGTCTTGCCCGAACCGGTGACGCCGAGCAGCACCTGGTTGCGCTCGCCCGTCGCAAGCCCGTCCACGAGATCGGCGATCGCCGTCGGCTGGTCGCCGGAGGGCTGGTAGTCCGTCACCATCTTGAGCGAAATGCCGCCTTCCGATTTCTCCGGCCGGGAAGGGCGGTGCGGCGTCCAGAGCTTGCCATCCTTGAACAGCGGATTGCCGCTCTCGATCAGCTTGGCGAGCGCCTCGACCGTGGCGGTGACGCCCGAACCGGCCGTCAGCTTGTCGGCATCCTCAAGCGCGACATCGAGGCCGGCCACCGGATTGAGCCCCGCGGCGGCGCGCGTCTTCGGGTCATGGCTGCCGCCCATCGAAGTGCCGCGGGCGGTCTTTCCGCCGACGATCTCCGGCTTCCCCCTGCCACCGCGTGCTGTGTCGGACGACTTTTCCTTGGCGGCAGATTTCGAAGCAGCAATCTCCACCTTCTTGCGATGCTTGCCCGCCTTGGAGGCGATCTCGCGCTGGCTCTCGAAAGCGCTTGCCTCCGCCTCCGCCTCGAGCTGCTTCACCCAGTCGGAGACATTGCCGGACAGCGGCGTGCCGGAAAGCGGCGCCTGCGGGGCTTCTTCGAAACCGCTCGGTGTTGACGATTTCTTCGGGGAGTTCTTCGGATTTTGGGCCATGGCCGGAATATGGACAGAGTCAGGCCGAATGTGAAGGGGGAATGAGTACAAAAGGGAAACGGATGCGGGATTTTCTGTCGGCGCACGCCATCCCGACGCGGGCCTCCGCGAGCGCCGATTGCAGCCTCGTGGCGCGATCGGCACACCCGTCGAAACGGATGATTTCGCTTGCAACGGCCGTCGTCATCGGCCAAATCTCGGCCACGATTTGCGCTCTCCCGAGGTCTTTATGCCGTTCGCCATCAATCCCGCCTATGTCTGGCCGGTCCTGCTTCTGCTTGTCTCCAATGTCTTCATGACCTTTGCTTGGTATGGCCACCTGAAGTTTACATCCTCACCGCTCTATATCGTCATCGTCGCAAGCTGGGGCATTGCCTTCTTCGAATACTGGCTTGCCGTTCCCGCCAACCGCATCGGCCACTCGGTCTATTCGGCAGCGCAGCTGAAGACGATGCAGGAGGTGATCACGCTCACCATCTTCGTCATCTTCTCGGTCTTCTGGCTGAAGGAGTCGATCGGCTGGCACCATGTCGTCGGCTTCGCGCTGATCGCCGCCGGCGCGTCGTTCATCTTCAAGGGGTGAGACGGCTCCATCCGCTCGCCCGAACGGTCGATGCAGGCTAGCTAGTTCCGGCGTTTTTCGCAGAGTGCGACGCGGATTTTCGGCTGCATCAACTAAGCAGGTCGAAGGCGCGATAGATCCAGATCAGTTGGTAGAGCAGGCCGCTGACGAGGAAGGTGGCATGAAAACTCCTGTTCGGCGTCCAGGCCGCGACGACGCACAGGATGATGTAGGTCGCATTGCGCAGCGGATATTCGAGGCCGTAGCTTTCGAAATGGGCTTTGCCCTTGAGCGCTGTATCGAGGAGGTCGACCGCAAACGCGACCGCGAGGAATCCGAAGAACCACGCCCGGCGCGACAGGAAATATTCCTCGTAGCCGGCATATTCATCCAGCGAGGTCGGAAAGAGCAGCACGCAGAGAAAGAAGTAGATGCAGGCGTAAAGAATGACGAACAGGTAGACGCTGAAATCGATCACTGCGAGCGAGTGCAGGTAGTATTCCCACCACCAGAAATGCAGCAGGAACACGAACATGAACAGCACCCAGCCAAGATGGATCCAATAGACCTTGGTCTTGCCGGGATGCTGGACGAAAAGCGCTACGCCGCTCAAGAGCCGCGCCAGGCTGAGGCTGATAATCATGCCCATGACGATGCGAATATGGGAGAAGATCGCCGGATCGGGCGCGGGCGCGTCCATCTGCCTGCCTATTCTTCCGGTACCGGCGTCGGCTTGCCGGTTGAATCGAGCGCCACCATCACGAAGATGGCGTCGGTGACCTTTTCCATGACGTGGGAGAGGTAGCGCTGTGCCCAAGCCTCCACCTTCAATGTCATCGAGGTACGCCCGACCTTGACGATATCGGTATAGATGCAAAGCGTGTCGCCGATCTTCACCGGCAGGGCGAAGGCCATTTCCTTGACCGCGGCTGTCACCACACGGCCCCTGGCACGTTCAGCGGCGCGAATGCCGCAGGAAAGGTCCATCTGCGCCATGACCCAGCCGCCGAAGATATCGCCGGCGGCATTCGCGTCGCCAGGCATGGCGAGTGTGCGCAAGGTAAGCTCGCCGTTCGGCTTCATCGCTTGGGTCATCAGCCTGTCTCCCTGTTGTCGAACAAGATCTACCGCATGGTCGGTCGGCAAGGAAACAGTACCTGCCGACGATTCCGTCTCCGGCGGGAGTGCTCGGAACGCATTCAGTGATATTCAAATCGTTAATTGAGTGCCGCAAAATATAGTCATCCGTTGTTAGGAGCTTTGCAAAGACCTGCTCCTATTCTGCAGCCTCAAAGTGGAGGCTGGGGATGAGAAAATTTCGGATTTCGACGCGTCTCTACGCGCTGGTGGGGTTTGCGCTGCTGACTATGGCGGCGGCATTGACGTTTAGCCTGGTTCAGGCGCAGGACAAGCTGGTCGCGGAACGCAAGGCCATGCTTGCGGCGATGAACGAGAACGCCGTTACGGTATTCGAGGCCTACTACAAGCAGGAGACGGCTGGAACGCTTTCGCGCGAGGAGGCGCAGAAGCGTGCGCTCGAAGCCGTTAAAGCGATGCGCTATCAGGACAGCGGCTATTTCTGGGTCAACGACATGCACCCGACCATGGTCATGCACCCGATCAAGCCCGAGCTCGACGGCACGGACCTGACCGCCAACAAGGACCCGAACGGCAAGCATCTCTTCGTCGAATTCGTCAAGACGGTGCAGGCGCAAGGCAAGGGTTTCGTCGACTACTACTGGCCAAAGCCCGGCGCCGAAGAGCCGGCGCTGAAATATTCTCATGTCGCCGGCTTCGAGCCCTGGGGTTGGGTGGTCGGCACCGGCGTCTATGCCGACGATCTCGCGACGATGTTCCGTGAGCGCGCCTGGCAGATGGCAGGCATCCTCGCTGCAGCCGCGCTGGCGATCCTGACGGCGGCGCTGGCGATCGTGCGCAGTGTCGTGCGCCCGGTCGAGAAGCTGAAAGTCTCGATGCGTGCGATCGCCGACGAGGATCTTTCCTCCGAAGTGCCGGAAACCGATCGCGGCGACGAGATCGGCGAGATGGCTAAGGTCTTGGTTGTACTTCGCGATTCGGTCAGGGAGCGGCTCGAACTGCGCTCGCGCGAGGAGGAACAGCAGGGTAGGCTGAATGCCGAACGGCACAGCAACGAGGAGCGGCAGCGTGCGACCGCCGAGGCGCAGGCGGACGCCATGGATACGATCGGCGCGGCGCTGGAGCGTCTGGCGAGCGGCGACCTGACCGCCGAGGTCGAGCAGATCGCTCCCGAATATGCCAAGCTGCGGCAGGACTTCAACACGGCCGTCGCGGCACTTCGCGACGTCATCGGCGCCATCTCGCAGTCGACCGACGTCGTCCACGGCAGCGCCGGGGATATTTCCGAGGCCGCCCATAATCTGTCCCGCCGGACGGAGCAGCAGGCGGCCGCCCTCGAAGAGACCGCGGCAGCGCTCGATCAGATCACCTCGACCGTTCGCCATGCCTCCGACCGTGCCCACGAGGCGCGCGACATGGTCAATGAGACGAAGGCGAGCGCGGCGAAATCCGGCGGCATCGTTCGCAATGCGATCGACGCCATGGGGCGGATCGAAGCGTCCTCCAGCCGGATCAGCCAGATCATCGGCGTCATCGACGAAATCGCCTTCCAGACCAACCTGCTTGCGCTCAATGCCGGCGTCGAGGCGGCGCGGGCAGGCGAGGCGGGCCGCGGCTTTGCCGTCGTCGCCCAGGAAGTGCGCGAGCTTGCCCAGCGCTCGGCCGGTGCGGCAAAGGAGATCAAGGATCTGATCGGCGCCTCGGTCAAGGAGGTCGGCGCCGGGGTCGAACTGGTGCGCTCCACCGGTGACGCTCTGATGGAGATCGAAACCCTGGTCAATCGCGTGAACGAGCAGGTGGCCTCGATCGCGACGGCCGCCCGCGAGCAGGCGACGGGTCTTCAGGAGGTCAACACAGCCGTCAACAGCATGGATCAGATGACCCAGCAGAATGCCGCGATGGTGGAGGAAACCACCGCCGCAAGCCAGACGCTCGCACAGGAGAGCCGCGAATTGAAAGCGCTGCTCGAGAAGTTCCGCCTGCAGGAAAGCAACCGCCAGGCGATCTATGACAGGGCGGCCTGACGGAGAAAAAGGCTCCTTGCAATGACTGGCCCGCGTTCAAATAACGCGGGCCTTTTTTTTATATATGTATCGCCAGTTGCATGCGAAGGCGCGCGACACGCAGCACTTGACGTAATGCCGCGGGCAAGGTGAGATGGCGCGGCTGGAGGGATTGGCCAGGCAGGCCGATCGCTGGGCCACTGCATGATTCCTTAAATCGGAAAATCATGCAGCCATTCCGGAGGACTCTGCCCGTGCCGCTTCCCAAGCTTTTCATCTCGCGACCGCCAGCTGTCATCCTCATGGCGATCGGCGTCCTCTCGGCCTGCACGGTTGTCGTCGATGAGCCGCGCCCCGGGCCCATCCGCCCCGGCCCGCCAATGTGCACGATGGAGTTCGCGCCGGTTTGCGGCGAGCGCGGCAACCGCCTGCGGACTTTCTCGAATGCCTGCCTGGCGCGGGCTGATGGCTTCCGGGTTGTGCACCGCGGTGAGTGCCGCCCCACCAGTCGCCCGCCGCTGCAGCAGGCCTGCACGCGTGAATTCGCGCCCGTCTGCGGCCAGCGCGGTGCACGGAGGCAGACCTTCCCGAATGCCTGCACGGCGCGTGCGGAAGGATTTCAGGTAATCGCGCCGGGTGAATGCCGGGCCGGCAGCGTCCGTCCGCCGCAGCAATTCTGCACGCGGGAATTCGCCCCGGTCTGCGGCGTGCGTGCCGGGCGGATGCGCACCTTTCCGAATGCCTGTGAGGCACGTGCCGACGGGTCCAGAATTGTTCACGGCGGCGAATGCCGCTGACATCGCGGCAAGGACGTTGACCCAGAATTTCGGGCCCGCGCTCGAATGGATGCGGGCCTTTTTATATCGGTTAACGGCGGTTGCCGCCGGATATGGGGTTCCGCCGGAAAGCCTTCATTTACCATGCCTGCATAAAGTCCACCCGAGATCCGATTTTTCCGCCCGCGCGCCCGCGTGACGACACAGGCGGCAGCGACGGTCTTAGGGACGGCGGCGCATCGGCAAGCTTCGGCTTTGTCGTGGATGAAGGCGGCAGTGAGTATGGCGTGTGTTTCTCTTCTCCATCGGCCCTTGACCGCGATGGTGCTGTCCGCTTCCCTGGTTGCCTGCACGACCGACGTGCTCGCGCCCTCGGCCAGAGTCGACGGCGGCGCTCGTGTCAGCGTCATAGAGCCGGTGCGGGCCGACACCCGCTCGCGGCAGGAGATGGCGGCGGCTTATCCTTCAGGCGAACCGGTTGCGGCCTCCACCGGAAGTGTCGTGACCGCCAATCCCGGCCCACGGGGGGACCGCGATCTACCGATGATCGACAGCGAGCCGCTGCCGGCTACGCAGACGGCAAGCGCCGCTCCGATGGCAATACCCCCCGAAGGGGTCAATATGGACGCCATGCTTGGGGTCCAGCCGGTCGTCGGGCTGGCCGAAGAACAGAGCAACGAGATTGCCGAGGGCAACGCCAGTCAGCCGGTGGTCGCCGGCATCGGCGATGACAACGTGCATCAACTCGGCGGATCTCCGGGGCCAGCGCCCGCATCCGACGCGAACCTCGGCTACGACCCTGACCTGCCGCCGCTGACGCCGGAGCAGATCTCTGCGGAGGAGGAGAAAAAGCCGCGTTACATCGAGCGGCAAAGGACCGTTCAGCGCACGCAGGAATCACAGCAGGTCGCCTTCCTGCCACGCGTGCGCAATCCGATGTCCGCGCCGGAGTTTACCGGCGAGATGCCTCGTCCGGAAATCGCCTGCCGCCAGCGCCTGAAAAAGCTCGGTGTTGTCTTCCGCGATATCCCGCGCATCAGCAACGGACCGTCCTGCGGCATCGACTATCCGATCGAGCTTAGCGGCCTTTCCGGCGGCATCGCTGTCAAGCCCGCCGTAAAGCTGAATTGCCAGGTGACCGAAGCCTTCGCAAAGTGGGTCAAATACGAGCTCGCTCCGTCATCGCGCTATCGCTACTGGTCCGGCGTCAAGACGATCAAGCCGCTCGGCGGCTATTCCTGCCGCACGATGAATTCGCGCCGCGGCAACCCGATGTCCGAACATGCGCACGGCAATGCCATCGATGTCGGTAAATTCGTCCTGAAGAACGGCAAGGAGATCGATGTGCGCAGGAAGGGCTTCTTCGCCTTCCGCGAACGTGGCCTGCTGAAGGCCGTCCGCACCGACAGCTGCAAGTATTTCAACACCGTGCTCGGCCCCGGGAGCGATCCGTTCCACAAGGACCACTTCCACTTCGACCTCAGAACACGCAAGTCCGGCTATCGCCACTGCGACTGAACTTACGCAATTCTGGACAGAAGTCCGCTACACGATTTTCCTGGAATTGCGAGGACGGCAGGCAAAAAAGAGGCCGGCGGGGAAAGCCGGCCAAACACCGGAGAATAGGGGGAGGCTCCGGAGTGCAAATCACGAGAAGCGAGGGCGCTCCACGCCGGGTGAAAGTGATTGAAAAGCATCACCGTTTCATGACAGTGATGGGCAAGCAGCCCTGATCCGGATTCTTCTTTGCCGGATTCCAGCAAAATCGAGTTTCTTCATGCCGCCTGTCTCGGAACTGATGATGTTTGCTCTGGCGTTGGCGGCGGCCGGCGTCGTTGCCGGCGTGCTCGCCGGCCTCTTCGGCATCGGTGGCGGGGCGATCCTCGTGCCGGTCTTTTATCAGGTGTTCGGCCTGCTCGGAATCGATGACGCGGTCAGGATGCATCTTTCCGTCGGCACGTCGCTCGCGATCATTGTTCCGACCTCGGTTCGGTCGTTCCTATCGCACTACCGGCGCGGGGTGGTCGATATCGACCTGCTGCGTAACTGGATCGTGGCGGTACCGCTCGGCGCGATCCTCGCCTCTGTGATCGCGGCCCATGTCGGCAGCGAGACGTTGCGTCTGATCTTCGCGGTAATCGCACTCGCCTTGGCCTTCCGGATGATCTTCAATCGCGCGAGCTGGCTCATCGGTACAGACCTGCCGAAGAACCCGATCAAATGGCTGGTCGGCGTCGGGATCGGCATTCTTTCCGGTCTCATGGGGATCGGTGGCGGCGTGCTTAACAACACCTTCATGACGCTGCACAACCGGCCAATTCATCAGGCCGTCGCCACCTCCGCCGGCGTTGGCGTGCTGATCTCGATTCCCGGCCTCTTCGGCTATGTCTGGGCGGGGTGGGGCGCGCCGGGCCTTCCGCCACTGTCTACCGGCTTCATCAACTGGATTGCGGTCGCGCTGATCATCCCGATAACCTTGCTTGTCGCGCCGCTCGGCGTGCGGCTTGCCCACGCCATGGGCAGGCGACAGCTCGAGGCGGGATTCGGCATCTTCATGGTGCTCATCGCCATCCGCTTCTTCTACAGCCTTCTTGGCTAGGCGGGACGCGGCTAGACACTTCTTGCTTGCTGCAGCGGCGCGCGCCGTTCAGATGTGACGACGTCTCCGTAATACAACTTCGCGCGGCATTGCAGCGTAAGAGGCATCGCACGTGTGACAAAAGCTGTGCGATAATTCCACCATGAAACGCGGGGGTCAAATCGCCTGCTTCGAACCTGCTTGTTGAAGTTAATAGTATATAATATACGTAAATATATAATGATGAGCTCGGATGGAGGCAACGATGCCTGCAGCAGCAACTGCAAGACCAGATGTCAAAGGCTTCTACGAGGCGCGCACGGGAAGCGTCCAATATGTCGTCTCGGACCCGCAGACGAAGCGCTGCGCGATCATTGATCCGGTCCTCGATTTCGACGAAAAGTCGGGTGCGACAGCGACCCTGCAGGCCGATCGCATCCTTGACTACATTGCGGAGAACGGCCTGACGGTCGAATGGATCCTCGATACTCATCCCCATGCCGATCATTTTTCGGCCGCCGCCTATCTGAAGGAAAGGACGAGCGCGTCTACCGGCATCGGATCCGAGGTGGTACGCGTCCAGAAGCTCTGGAAAGGGATCTACAACTGGCCTGAGTTTGCGACGGATGGATCGCAATGGGACCATCTCTTCGTTGACGGCGAGCACTTTTCGGTTGGCTCGATCGAGGGGAGTGTTATTTATTCGCCCGGCCATACGCTCGCTTCGGTCACCTATGTCGTCGGCGATGCCGCCTTCGTGCATGATACGATCTTCATGCCGGACAGCGGCACGGCGCGGGCGGATTTCCCCGGCGGCGACGCGCGTCAGCTCTGGCATTCGATCAGCGCGATTCTCGCCCTGCCGGATGAAACGCGGGTCTTTACCGGCCATGACTACCAGCCGAACGGCCGCGCACCGTGTTGGGAAAGCACAGTCGGCGAGCAGAAGCGTTGCAACGCGCATCTGGCAGGCGTGACCGAGGAACAGTTCGTTGAGCTGCGTCAGGCGCGCGACAAGACACTGCCGATGCCGAAGCTGATCCTTCATGCGCTGCAGGTCAACATTCGCGGCGGGCGCCTGCCGGAGCCCGAAGAAAATGGCGCGCGCTATCTGAAGTTTCCGCTTAACGCGCTCAAGGGAGCGGCGTGGAACTGAAAGGAGGCGAACATGGGAACGGTAACGAAATTTCGAAACGTCCGTCCCGACATGAGCGAGCGGGCGGGCGACGCCGCGGCGCTGCTCAAGACGCTCGCGAACCAGAATAGGCTGATGATCATCTGCACGCTTGTCGAGGGCGAGCATTCCGTCGGCAAACTGGAAGAGATGCTGGGCATACATCAGCCAACCCTGTCGCAACAACTGACAGTGTTGCGAGAGTCCGGCATCGTCGCGACGCGGCGCGATGCAAAGCAGATTTTCTACCGGCTGGCGGAGGATAAAGCCGCGCGGTTGGTGATCGCGCTCTACGAGATCTTTTGCCGCGAAGGGACGAAGCAATGACGGCCTACATCAGCGGCCTTTGCGGTGGCATGCTGATCGGGCTGCCGGCCGCGGTCCCCTTTTCCGGCATACTCGTCGGCATAAGCGTGCCCCAATTCCCCGTTTGACGGAGCGTCACCGCTAAATTTGCGCTCGGTAGCTGCAATTCCGCGCGAATTGGCCCATATAGAGCGGCATCCCGCCACTCCTGTACGTTCCCGGATCCTTTTGCATGGCGCCCATCGTTTCCGTTTCCAATCTGTCGAAGACCTATGCATCGGGCTTCAAGGCACTGAAAGGCGTCAGCCTCGATATAGAGCAAGGCGAAATCCTCGCTTTGCTCGGGCCGAACGGAGCCGGCAAGACGACGATGATTTCGATCATCTGTGGCATCGTCAACGCAAGCGGCGGCGAGGTCACTGTCGGTGGGCATGACGTCGTGCGCGATTTCCGCCAGACCCGGGCGATGATCGGCCTGGTGCCGCAAGAACTGACCACCGACGCCTTCGAGACCGTGTGGAACACAGTCTCGTTCTCACGCGGGCTGCACGGCAAGAAACCGGATCCCGAGCATATCGAGAAAGTGCTGAAAGACCTGTCACTCTGGGACAAGAAGGACAACATGCTGCGGGAGCTTTCTGGCGGCATGAAGCGGCGCGTGCTGATTGCCAAGGCGCTGTCGCACGAACCGCGTGTGCTCTTCCTGGACGAGCCGACAGCCGGCGTGGACGTCAGTTTGCGCAAAAGCATGTGGGACGTCGTGAGGGAGCTTCGCGCTTCCGGCGTGACGATCATCTTGACCACGCATTACATTGAAGAGGCAGAGGAAATCGCCGACCGGATTGCGGTAATCAACGGCGGGGAGATCCTGCTGGTGGAAGACAAGGCGGCGTTGATGACGAAACTCGGCCGCAAGCAACTGCGCGTCGAACTCGCCCAGCCGCTCGACCGCGTGCCAGATACCTTGTCGTCCTACAATCTGACGCTCGAAGGCGACGGCCACTGTCTGATCTATGACTATGATACCAGCGCGGGGCGGACCGGTATCACCGCACTGCTTGCCGAGCTTGCGGAAGCAGGAATCAGGCTCAAGGACCTATCCACGCGACAGAGTTCGCTGGAGGACATTTTCGTCGAGATCGTGGAGGCGGGGCGATGAACATCGAGGCGGTCAAGTCGATCTATTTCTTCGAGATGGCGCGGACGCGCCGCACGCTTCTGCAGAGCGTCGTGTCGCCTGTCATTTCCACGTCGCTCTACTTCATCGTCTTCGGCGCGGCGATCGGGGCACGCATTCAGGAGATCGACGGCGTTTCCTACGGTGCCTTCATCACGCCCGGGCTGATGATGCTGACGCTTCTGACCCAGTGCATCGGCAACGGTTCCTTCGGAATCTATTTTCCAAAATTCACTGGCACGATCTACGAGGTATTGTCTTCGCCGATCTCGATGCTGGAGATCGTGCTCGGCTATGTCGGCGCGGCGGCGACCAAAGGGTTGATGATCGGCACGATCATCCTCGCGACAGCCTCGCTCTTCGTCGATCTTTCGATCGCCCATCCTTTCGTGATGGTGTTCTTCTTCGTGCTGACAGCGATAACCTTCAGCCTGTTCGGTTTCATCATCGGCATCTGGGCCAAGGACTTCGAGCAGTTGAACCTGATACCGATGCTGGTCGTCCCGCCGCTCGTCTTTCTTGGCGGCAGCTTCTACTCGATCGACATGCTACCGCCCTTCTGGCGGGCGGTCAGCCATTTCAACCCGGTGCTCTATCTGATCAGCGGCTTCCGCTGGAGCTTCTTCGAGATTTCCGACGTCAACCCGGTCGCCAGCGCCGTCATCATCCTCGTCTTCCTGACTGTCTGCATGTCGGTGCTGACCTGGATTTTCCACACCGGCTATAGACTTCGGAATTAGTCCCGCAGCCGCAGTTGGTCCGTGCGCATCTGGAGGAAATCGAGGGTCGAGAGAAAGCTCATGCCAAGAAGGCTCCGGTCGAGTTTTCCTTCTGCCGCGACCATTGCCCGGATGTTCTGGCGCTCGATCGGACCGATGGCAATGTCCGACAAGGTGACCGGTGCGGCGAGCGTCCGACCATTCGCCGTCAGGACCGTTACGGTGTAGCTGAGGTTCGCCGGATCGAGGCCGATCCTTTCAGCGTCTTCATAGGTGAGTGCGATGCTGCTTGCGCCGGTATCGACCAGCATGCTGACCTCGTGGCCGTTGATCATCGCGTCCGCGGCGAAATGGCCGTCGAGCCGGCGATGCAGCACCACCTCCTGCTGGCCCTCGCTGTCGGTGATCACCATCGCGCGTCCCGGCATTAGCCCCGCCAGCAGCCGGTCGGCCACGGATTGCAGTTCGAAGCGGTAGACATAGACAGCGATCAGCGCGAGGGCGATCAGGAACCAGATGAAGATCTGGCGCAGCCCTTCGCCGAGCCGCCCGCGACCGCGGAGAATCGCGGCGCTCAGGAGGGCGGCCATGGCGCCGAGCGCGACAAGCCTCCCGAAATCCTCGTTGTTGATGCCGAAGGTTTCGCCGCTATCGTGGTTGAAGATCAGGAGCGCGAGGCCGACCGCGAGAATGGCCAGCAAAAATATCAGACGATTCATGCGCCGTTTCGTTCCCGCGCCATGCGCGACCTGCGCGTCTCCCGCCGTGGCTTGCGTTCCACCGTGTCGAGCCGCGCGGGCAGGGCCACCATGATGCTGTGCCGCTCCGCATCGGTGTAAAGCGTCCAGGCACCGATCTCTTCACGCGTGCGGCCGCAGCCGAAACAGTAGCCGGTTCTTTCGTCGATCGAACAAACGAGAATACAGGGGGATTCCACGGTCGAGGCTTACTCCGTTTTCCGCCGGAAGTGGTTCGCGGCCAGTATCCCGTGTTCACTTCGGATCTACTGCATGTTTCCTTAAATCATAGCCGATTCAAGGATAAAAACATGCAGCAATTCAAAGTACTACAGCGTCCTTTGCGCGTCTGATAAGACGCGCGGCGCTGTAGAGCAATATTGGCCTTTCAGATCGTTAGCGCAAGGGCGCCGAGAATGGCGATTTCCGTCAGTTGCTGCGTCGCACCGATCGTGTCGCCGGTATGGCCGCCGATCTTGCGCGACGCGATCTTTCCGAACGCCTTTACAGTGAGCGCGAAGGCGACAAGCGCGAGCAGCACCGCGATAACGGGAATGCCGGCCGCATAGAACAGGAGCAGCGCGATAACACCGGCGGAGCCGAGCGCGGTGGAGGTCGCTTTCGGATCGGGTGTACCTGCCGATGCGGCTACCCCGTCGGAGCGGGCAAGCGGGAGGCGAGACCAATGCCAGACCATCGCCGCGCGGGTGAGCGCCGCCACGCCGAGGAGCATGAGCCCTGCACCGAGCGGCGTGACGAGTGGCAGGAAGGACGCTAGCGCGGAGACACGCAAGCCGACGGACAGGATGAGAGCCAAGGCACCGTAGGTTCCGACACGGCTGTCCTTCATGATCGCGAGCGCGCTTTCCCGGTCGCGTCCGCCGCCGAATCCGTCGGCGGTATCGCCGAGGCCGTCCTCGTGCAGGGCTCCGGTGGCGAGGACCTGCACGGCGATGACGAGGAAGGCGGTGAAGAGCGAGCCCATGTGAAGCGCAATCAGGAGTGCCGCGACGGCTGCTGCGGGTAGGGCGATTAGCACACCGGCAAGCGGAAAGGCGCGCACGGCACGATTGAGGCGGCCGTCATGGCTCGCGAAATGGCGTTGCGGCACGGGAATGCGACTGAGGAAGGCGACCGCGCGCGCTACGTCGTCCCAGAGATCTCTCAAATATGCCATTCCCCCTCCCGCAGCCCGTCTACAGCGCCGCGCGTCTTACGCGCAAAGGACGCCGTAGTGCTTTCAATCGCGGCATGTTCTTATCCTCAAACCGACTACGATTTAAGGAAACATGCAGCGGGCCGAATCGTCGTGCTCCGTCCGATCATGCTCCGGCGACAGCATTTGGCGCAAATGCCGTTGCCGGAAGCTGCCCCACCCTCTATGACGTGCGCCAATCGATGCTTTTAGATCCAAGGATTCTCCATGAGTGCCAGCGGCCTTCCGTTCGATGATTTCCGCGAATTGTTGCGCAACCTTCCGGGACCGGATTCGGCGGCGCTCGTGGCGGCGCGTGAACGGGATGCGCAATTGACGAAGCCGCCGGGCGCGCTTGGACGCCTTGAGGAAATCGCCTTCTGGCTTGCCGCCTGGACCGGTCGCCCGCCTGCCGTCACCCGGCCTCTGGTCGCGGTCTTTGCCGGCAACCACGGCGTGACACGCCAGGGCGTAACGCCCTATCCGCCTTCGGTAACACAGCAGATGGTGGAGAATTTCGCTGCCG
This sequence comes from Sinorhizobium terangae, assembly GCF_029714365.1. Classification (NCBI taxonomy): domain Bacteria; kingdom Pseudomonadati; phylum Pseudomonadota; class Alphaproteobacteria; order Hyphomicrobiales; family Rhizobiaceae; genus Sinorhizobium; species Sinorhizobium terangae. Next base: position 1,695,371 of record NZ_CP121659.1, on the reverse strand, counting down.
GCGGCGCGGCGATCAACCAGATCTGCGTCAGCCATGATCTCGGCCTCAAAGTGTTCGACCTTGCACTCGACTATCCGACCGGGGACATTACCGAAGAGGCTGCGCTTTCCGAGCGCGATTGCGCGGCGACGATGGCCTTCGGCATGGAAGCTGTCGCAGGCGGAACGGATCTCCTCTGCATCGGCGAGATGGGGATCGGCAACACGACGATTGCGGCCGCGATCAACCTCGGTCTCTACGGCGGCACGGCGGAAGAATGGGTCGGGCCGGGAACGGGCTCGGAAGGTGAGGTGCTGAAGCGCAAGATCGCCGCGGTCGAGAAGGCCGTGGCGCTCCATCGCGACCACCTCTCCGATCCGCTCGAGCTGATGCGCCGGCTCGGCGGCCGCGAGATCGCGGCGATGGCTGGCGCGATCCTGGCCGCGCGCATGCAGAAGGTTCCGGTGATTATCGACGGTTACGTCGCGACCGCCGCGGCGGCGATCCTCAAGGCCGCGAACCCGTCGGCGCTCGACCACTGCCTGATTGGCCATGTTTCCGGAGAGCCGGGACATATGCGCGCGATCGAGAAGCTCGGCAAGACGCCGCTTCTGGCGCTTGGCATGCGGCTCGGCGAAGGCACAGGTGCCGCGCTCGCCGCGGGCATAGTCAAGGCCGCCGCCGCCTGCCATAGCGGTATGGCGACCTTCGCCCAGGCCGGTGTCAGCAACAAAGAGTAATCTCACGCGTTAGTGGCATCGAGTCTGCCGCAATTCGCGCCTGACTTACGGATGCGTGCGGTAGCCTTGCGTGCACGCCGAGCACGTGCCACCGTTGCTGTCGATAGGCTGTCGGACCTCGAAAGCTCGATAGCAGAGGGCTTGATAGGAACAACCGGCTCTCCTATCCAGAGGCGCGCGACGAGCGATGATTGCAGGTCTTTAAAAGCCGGCCGCCTTGTATTCGCCTCAATCGCGATATCGTAGCTTCCGCAGTTTTGAGCCCGTCGAGATAAAATGGACGCCAACAACACCACCCCGCGCAACGGCCGCTCCGGAGCTGTCGACAAGCACACCGGCATCCGGCACCTCTTTGCCGCGGCGAGCTATTCGCTCGGCGGGGCGAAGCGGTTAATCGGGGAGGCGGCGTTCAGGCACGAGCTCATCGCCTTTGCCATCGCCATGGTGGCCTTCTTCATCGCCGGCGCGACGCTGTTTCAATATGTCGCGATGACGATCCTGTTCCTGCTGATGATGGCTTTCGAGGCGATCAACACGGCGATCGAGGAGATCGTCGATCGCGTCTCCCCGGAAATCTCGGAAATGGGCAGGAACGCGAAGGATCTCGGGTCCTTTGCCTGCCTCTGCCTCATCCTTGCCAATGCGGCCTATGCCTTTTACGTGGTGTTCCTAGCGCGTTTCCTGAGCTGAATGCGCGCTGATTACGCGAAGCTCTTGCGGCGCGGTTCCAGCGCACGGACATCCTCGACCGGCGGGAGGCTCTCGAGCACGCGGCGGGGCGGCAGGATGGCAATGGCTTCGGTGCCTTCGCGAAGCTTGGAGCGCAGGATAAACTGGCCATTATGTTTGGCGAGGATCGCCTGGACGATCGGCAGGCCGAGCCCGGTACCCTGTTCGGCGCTCTTGATCGCGATCGAGCCCTGACCAAAGGCGGAAAGCACGATCGGGATTTCCTCCTCGGGAATGCCCGGTCCATTGTCCTTGATCGACAGATATTGTCCGCCACCCGCGGTCCAGCCCACCTTGACGGTGATCTCGCCGCCCGAGGGCGTGAACTTGACTGCATTCGAAAGCAGATTGAGCGTTACCTGGCGTATTGCCTTCTCGTCGATCCAGACGGCAGGCATGTCCTGTTCGAACTGCTCACCAATCGTGATGTTTTTCGAGCGGGCGCGAAGCTGCACCATGCCGATGCAATCCTCGGCGATCTCGACGAGATTGACTGCTTCCTCGTTGAGATCGTACTTGCCCGCCTCGATACGCGAGAGGTCGAGGATCTCGTTGATGAGGTTGAGCAGGTGCTCGCCGGAGCGGTGGATGTCGGACGTATATTCCTTATAGGTCGGGTTGCTGAGCGGCCCGAGCACTTCGGTCGACATGACCTCGGAAAAGCCGAGAATGGCATTGAGCGGCGTGCGCAACTCATGCGACATCGAGGCGAGAAAGCGGGATTTCGCGAGATTGGCTTCCTCGGCGCGGCGACGGGCCTCGTCGGACATGGATTTCGCCACTTCGAGCTCTGCTATGAGGTCGTCTTTTTCGGATTGGACGGAAAGGATATGAACGTTGGCGCGATTCATCCGTCCGGTCATGAAGACGAGGAAGACGAGTGACAGCGAGAGGATTCCGGTGAGGCCGATGTGGACAGGATCGCCTCTGGTCGCCGACGAGAAGGCGAGCGCGGCAACGACCGGCAGAAACGTGTAGAGCAGGGCGTTGCGCAACAGGAAGGTGCCCATGGCGGTTGCGGCGAGTGCAACCAGCAGCACAGTGCCTTCGAAAAAGCCAAAGCGGATATCGCCGCAGGCGGCGCAGTCCTGCGTGGCGAAGATGGCCCAGCAGAGCCCCATCAACGCCTGGCCGACGAGAAAGCGACGGCGCCAGACGGCGACTTTGTCAGCGCCGATGTCTTCGCGCTTCGCCTTGCGGGCGAGGAATATGATCACGGCATGGGCGGAGAGCGTTGCCAACGCCCAGGCAAGAATGTCCGGTTCGCCGGAAAGGTAGACGCCCGTGGCCGCAATGAGTGCGATGAGGAAGGGCAGGGCAATCGCCCCATGTAGGACAGAATCGATATGCAGGAGAAGCATTTCCCGCTCGAAACCGGTCGGGGCGGACGAGCCGGTCTGCAGCCGCTCGCGTGTCGCCCGCACGGTCTTCGAAACGGCCTTGTTTCGATGACTGCGCGACTTGTCGACGATGATCTTATCTGTCGATGTGCTGGCGACGATGCTCATGCTCTTGATCAAGGGCTTGTGTCCAGCTTGCAGTCTAGGACGCAATCCTTAAGAAGTTGCTGCCCGGCAAGGATTCGAAAACCATTGTGGCGCGATAGCGTTTTTTTGAGAGGTAGGATGAGGCTGGCAGTGTCGAATCGTGAGGTGCGTGATTGAGGCCGGGAAAGCGGAACTTCCGGATCGTCAATGGCGCAGGACCGAGGTCTCCTGCGCCGAGGCGGCGGTTCGGATTTGGCCGTTCGCCGGCCGTTGCGCCGCGGAGAGGCCCCGAGGGGCGCGGCGGAATGATCGGCGGCTGGGTTTTCCTTATCCTGCTCAGCATCGGCGCCTATATCGCCGCGAAGCTGCCGCCGCCGGAAAGGACGGTGACCGGCGAACTGCAGGGCGCAGCCACTGCAAGCGATGGCGACAGCCTGAGGCTCAACGGGCGGCGCATCCGGCTCGAAGGCATCGACGCGCCCGAAATCGGCCAAACCTGCCGGCGCGGCGAAACGACTTGGGATTGCGGTGGCGAAGCGCGCGAGCGCCTGACGACACTAATCAGAGGGCACGCTACCGCATGCCGCCTGCATGGCCACGACCGCTATGGCCGCGACCTCGGCGTCTGCGAGGCTGGTCAGCGCGATCTCGGCCGCGAGATGGTCATCTCCGGCTATGCGGTCAGTTATGGCCGCTACCAGAGCGAGGAAGATGCGGCGCGCGAGGAACGCGTCGGCATCTGGAGCGGTGATTTCGTTCGGCCGCAAGCATGGCGCCGGTCGAATGGTGGCGCGGAGGAAATGCCGCATGAAATGGACAATTGGTCAGGGCTCATTCTTCAATGGCTGGAGGACCAGATCCGGGTGATGTTCAGGAGGTTCCTAGATGGCGGATAGCAGCGCGCATCATCTGGACGTATTGCGGGCAGCCATTGCCGCATGCCGCATCTGTCGCGACAGTCCAGTGCGCGGTGAGGAACATCGGCTGCCGCACGAGCCGCGGCCCGTGGCGGTCATTTCGGATTCGGCGCGCATATTGATCGCGGGCCAGGCGCCAGGACTGCGCGTGCATGAGAGCGGACTGCCCTTCAACGACGCATCGGGCGATCGGCTGCGCCAATGGCTTGCCGTCGACCGTCCAACATTCTACGACCCGAGTAAATTTGCGATCGTCCCCATGGGGTTCTGCTTCCCAGGCTACGACCGCCACGGCAGCGACCTCCCGCCGCGGCGGGAGTGCGCGCCGCATTGGCGGCAACGGGTGATGGATGCCATGCCCCAGATCGAGCTCGTGCTCGCCATCGGCCACTACGCGCAGCGTTGGCATCTCGGGCCGGATTGTCCAGCGTCGATGACCGAGACCGTCAAAAACTGGCAACGATACGTCATGCGCAACGCCGGCCCGGCCGTCTTGCCGCTACCCCACCCAAGCTGGCGCAACACCGCCTGGCTACGGAAAAATCCCTGGTTCGAAACGGACCTGCTGCCGTTTCTGCGTGGCCGGGTCGCTCGGTTGATTTCGTGAAACAATTTTCTTTATCTTCATGAAATTCCCGCTATGAAGGGAAAAATATTCGAGAGGACTTTTGATGGATCGCCTAGACCGCAAGATCCTGCGGCTTCTGCAGGAAGACTCGACTTTGGCCGTCGCCGACCTCGCCAAGAAGGTCGGTCTTTCGACCACGCCTTGCTGGCGGCGTATCCAGAAAATGGAAGAGGATGGTGTGATCCGCCGCCGGGTCGCTCTGCTCGATCCGGTGAAGATCAATACCAAGGTGACGGTGTTCGTTTCGATCCGCACCAACTCGCACTCGATGGAGTGGCTGCGCCGCTTCTCCGAAGTGGTCGCCGACTTTCCGGAAGTGGTCGAATTCTACCGCATGAGCGGTGACGTGGATTACCTGCTTCGGGTCGTCGTGCCCGACATCGGTGCCTATGACGCCTTCTACAAGCGGTTGATCGCCAAGATCGAGATCCGCGACGTGTCCTCTGCCTTTGCCATGGAGCAGATCAAGTACACGACCGAATTGCCGCTCGATTACATGGTGATCGACCAGGCGAAGTCGAGCGAGGAATAGCCCTGCGTCAGGCTTGGATGCCAAGCCGGATACGCACGGGATCGCTTTGAAGCTCGCGCAACGCATCCTTTCCGATCCACCTTGCCGAACGACGGTCGCTGTCGGCGAGCTTTTGCGCCAGTGCGAGCGCAGGTCCGTAGCAAGCGGCGCTGCGTTTGCCGATCTGGCGCAGCGCCCAATTGACCGCCTTCTTCACGAAATTGCGTTCATCGGCGGCATGCGCTTCGATAAGCGGCAGCCAGGCAACGAGGAGCGAATCCGGCTCCTTCTTCAGGTGGACAGCCGCGGTCGCGATCATCGCGAAGGCGATGCGGCGGACGAACTCCCGTTCATCGGCGGCAAATTCCGGAATGAGCGTCCGCTCGAAACGAGCGGCGACAAAGAGGTCGGCGACCGTATCGGCGAGCTCCCAGGAATTGCAGTCGCCGGCCCATTCCCGCGCCTCGTCCAATGTGAGCTCGCTCGGGGAGGCGCTGAAGGCCGCGAGCAAGCGGGCTTCGCGGATGTTTGATTGCCAAAGCGCCATCGCCCGGGCGTGGTCGACTTTCACTTGCCGGGCAATGCGACGCAGCTCGACGTTGGAGAGGCCAAGCGCGGTTTGCGTGACAATGCCGAACCGCGCCATGCCAGCCACGTTTTCCTTCCAGCCGAGCGCCCGCATGTGTTCGATGACTTCGCCGACTGTGGACGCGGGCGAAAGCGTCATTTTTCGAGACGGGCAAGCAGCGACGAAGTATCCCAGCGATTGCCGCCGAGCGCCTGGATATCGGCATAGAACTGATCGACCAGAGCGGTGACCGGGAGCTTGGCGCCGTTGCGGCGGGCCTCGGCCAGCACGATATCGAGATCCTTGCGCATCCAGTCGACGGCAAAGCCGAAATCGTATTTGCCGGCATTCATCGTCTTGTGGCGGTTCTCCATCTGCCAGGATCCGGCGGCACCCTTTGATATGACATCGATCACCTTCTCGATGTCCAGCCCCGCCTTCTTGCCGAAATGAATGCCTTCGGCGAGCCCCTGCACGAGGCCGGCGATGCAGATCTGGTTGATCATCTTGGTAAGCTGGCCGGCGCCTGCGGGGCCCATCAGACCAACCATGCGGGCATAGGCGTCGATCACCGGCCTGGCTCTGTCGAAGACATCCTGGTCGCCGCCGCACATCACAGTCAGCACACCATTCTCTGCGCCAGCCTGCCCGCCGGAAACCGGCGCGTCGATGAAATGCGCGTTCTTCGCGCGGGCGGCGCCGTAGAGTTCGCGGGCGACCTCGGCCGAGGCCGTGGTGTTGTCGATGAACACAGCGCCCGGCTTGAGAGCTTCAAAGGCGCCATCCTTGCCGGTGGTCACGGAGCGAAGGTCATCGTCATTGCCGACACAGGCGAAGACGAGATCCTGGCCGTCCGCTGCCTCTGCTGGGGTCGCAGCCGCGCGGCCACCGAACTCGGCCGCCCACTTCTGCGCCTTCTCTGCGGTGCGGTTATAGACGGTCAGTTCGTGTCCGCCGCGAACCTTGAGGTGACCGGCCATGGGGTAACCCATGACGCCGAGACCGATGAATGCGACTTTAGCCATTCCTGCAGACTCCCATGCTCCCATTTGCATTGGGGCAGGTGTATCCGATGTCCGGCGTGCGGAAAAGGGGCCGGGGCGCATTCCTGGCACATCAGGAGCTTCGCGATCGTTTCCCTCAGAGCTTGAAGCGGGCGACCACCAACTGCCCGGCGATCGGCTCGCCTTCCTCCATGCGTACGGTGATATCGCCGATCTCGATGATTTCGAAACCGGTCGCCGTCAGGCGATCGCGCAGGTAGGCTTCCGAATGGGCAAAACGCTGATGCGGGCCGACCATGTAATCGCGGCCGGCAAAGGTTTCCGCCGGAAGAGTTTCGCTGGAGAAGATCAGCAGGCCTCCCGGAACGAGATTGTCGACCGCACCAAAGAACAGCGCTTCGAGAGCGCCCATATAGGGCAGCACGTCGGTCGCGACGATCAGGTCGAAGGGGGCCTCGTCGTTGTCGTCCAGGAAATCGACCGCTTCGGCGACATAGAGCGTCTCGTAGACATCCTTTTCGTGCGCGATCTCGACCATGTTTTCGGAGAGGTCGATGCCGGTTATATCGTCCGCCATGTCGCGCAGCGCGCCGCCTGTCAGACCCGTGCCGCAGCCGAGATCAAGAACACGCTGGAAGGGGCCGAGTCCCAACGCCTGCAGGCGCTGGCGAACCAGCAGCGGGACGCAATAGTCGAGCTGGTCGACGAGGACGTTCTCGAAAACATCGGCATGCTGGTCGAAGAGCGTCGCGACATAGGCGTCGGGCGCCTTCAACGGCGTTTCGCCGCGTCCCATCGAGGCGAGGCGAACGGCGGCGCCGCCGTGATCCTCCGGGTCGAGCGTCAGGACTTCCGCGTAAGCCGTCGCGGCTGCGTCGAGATTGCCGGATTTTTCAAACGAAAGCGCGCGGTTGTACGCCTCCGCCAAGGCTTCTTCGTCGATCTTCTTGTTCTGCTGCGTCATGGGCGCTTCTTACGACCGTCCGCAGACTTTGGCAATCCGCCGTTCGGGAGGGGCGATTCATTCGTAGCTTTTGCGAAACAAAAAACGAACATTTAGCGTTCGGTAAAAATATGACGATGCGCGGGCCTCGCGGGATTTATCCGGGGCCGGAATGGAGTCATCATCCATTCAATAAGGAAGACCGGGAGGGAACGCCGATGCCTGCTGAACTCAGCCCGCTGACATTGGAAACGGAGTTGCGGGAAACGGAATCGCCGGAGCGGCAGGGGCCGCCGCTGCCGCAGACGACGCAAGAGACGATCAACACGATCGTCCATTATTATCGCGGCGAGCTGGGCCGAATGGCGGGATGGCGGGACCGCATCGACCGCACGTCGAACTGGGCGATCACCGTTGTTGCGGCGATGCTCTCCGTATCGCTCTCGACGCCGTCCTCGCATCATGGCGTTTTGCTGTTCGCGATGCTTCTGATCACCTTGCTGCTGCTGATCGAGGCAAGACGTTATCGCTTCTTCGATGTCTACCGCGCTCGCGTGCGCCAACTCGAGCGCGGATATTTCGCTCAGATTCTTTCGCCGGAGGGACAGCCAAGCCTCAAGTGGTCCGCATCGATCGCAATGAGCCTGCGGAAGCCGGCCTTCCTGATGAGCTACCGCGAGGCGGTCTGTCGGAGACTTCAGCGCAACTACTGCTGGATGTATCTGATCCTGCTTTTGGCCTGGGCACTGAAAATCTCGTCACCGAAGATTTCCGCCAATGGCGAACCTTTCGGCCACGTCCGTTCCTGGACCGACTTCACTGAAAGGGCCGAGCTTGGGCCCGTACCGGGGTGGGCGGTGATGATCGGCGTCGCGCTCTTCTACGTTCTTGTCCTCTACGCGTCGCTGCACAAGGAAGAGCATGAGGGCGAGCTCGCCCACGGCGAGGTGCACGTCTAACGGCGGTGCATTGGCGGCTTCAATGAAGAATGAACTCTCCCTTGAGCGACCGCCATTCGCTGGCCGATATCAGCTTGCGATGCACATAACGAACCGAATGCAGCGGGCCGTCCAATTCCTCCTGCCAGAACTTGAGGAAGTGGCGCATCTCCGGAAAATCCGGCGCGATGTCGTAGTGTTGCCAGATATAGGTCTGGAGGAAAGTCGGATGGTCGGGCATCCGGTAGAGAATTTGGGCCGTCGTCAGGCCGTAACCCTTGAGCTGCAGTTCCATCTCACTCGTCATCAGGACCTCACTTCTCGCAAAGGTTGGTCTCTATGATGAAACGCTCGATCTATTAATCAAGTCCTAATATTTGTGCGGAAATGAGATTTCCTCACAATAACAAAGGCTTGTCAGCACTCGTTGATCAGTGCTGCCAAAGCCTTCGATTGCTGGACGATCTGTGCCGGTTGTCCGGAGTACGAAAGGCGAGCGGGGACGGCTTCCCGCGGTCGCTCCGCTATCGCTTCAGATGCCGCGTCAGCCGCGCCTCCAGCAAGGCCCAGACGTTGCGCAGCAATTCGACCATCATCAGGTAGAGAATCGCGGCCCAGACATACATCTGGTAGTCGAAGGTGCGGGAGAAGGCGCGGCGCGTCTCGCCCATCAGGTCGAAGACGGTCACGATCGCCACAATCGCCGAGCCCTTGATCATCAGGATGATCTCGTTGCCATAGGGGCGGAGCGCGACGATCATCGCCTGAGGCAGGATGATCTTGAAGAAAGCGACGCGCTGTGACAGCCCGAGTGCCGCGGCGCCTTCGTGTTGGCCGCGCGGCACGCTCTGGATGGCGCCGCGCAGGATTTCGGCCTGGTAGGCGGCGGTATTCAGCGTGAAGGTGAAAAGCGCGCAGTTCCAGGCGTCCCGGAAAAACCACCAGAGCCCCATCGCTTCGAGCTGCGGGCGGAAGCTGCCGAGGCCGTAATAGACGAGAAAGAGCTGGGTGATCAGCGGCGTGCCGCGGAAGAAATAGACATAGGCATAGGAAAGCCAAGACCAGATCCTGTTCTTCGACATGCGCCCAATCGCTACAGGCAGCGAGAGAATGGCGCCCATGACGATCGACGAGATCACAAGCAGGAGCGTAACGCCGAGACCGGACACGAAACTCGGCCCGTATCTCGAGAATTTTTCGGGGTCCCAGCCGTTGACGACGGTGAGGAAGATGCCGACAGCGAGTGCGAGCCAGACGCCGAGCGTGACGCTGCCGATGAAGCGCGACAGCGTGTAGGGCCGCGGCGGGGCCGGTGGCGGTGCCTGGGGCGGAATCATAGTCTCTGCGATGCTCATCGGGTCATCTCCGCGCGTTTGGTCCAGCGCTCGAGCGCCGAGAAGACAACGGATGAAATCATCGCCAGGATCAGGAAGAGAATGCAGGCCACGCTGAAGAACTCGAACGCATGCTTGGTGACACGAGCGGCGACGCCCGTCTGGCGGAGGATGTCGGGCAGGCCGACGACCGAGACGAGGGCGGTATCCTTGAGGAGTGCCATCCAGAGATTGCCGAGGCCTGGAAGCGCGATGCGCACGAGCTGCGGGAGGATGATCAGCCGCATCGTTTTGCCGCGATGGAAGCCGAGCGCGTCGCCGGCCTCATACTGTCCGTGCGGGATCGCCTTGAAGGCCGAGAGCAGCACTTCCGAGCAATAGGCGGAGAATACGAACCCGAGCGCAATCATGCCTGCAACGAAAGCGTTGATCTCCACCGGCCCCTCGTAGCCGATGGTGGCGAGGAACTGCTGCACCAGGATCTGCAGGCCGTAGTAAACGATGAAGAGCGTCAAGAGCTCGGGCAGGCCGCGAAAGATCGTCGTATAGATATTGGCCGCAAGGCGCAGCTGCCTTTCGTTCGATTGCTTGGCGAGCGCGATGAAGAATCCGGTCACCAGCCCCACGGGCAGGGTGGCAACCGCGAGGCTAGCCGTCACCAGGAATCCATAGGCGATCTCATCGCCCCACCCGGCGTCGCCACACGCCAGAAGCGTGCCTGAACCGAACCAACGAAACACTCCGACCGGACCGCAGAGCGGATCGATGATCGACCCGATCCAGGCGAAAACGGAGAAAAGGGCGGCGAACAGTCCGCTCATGCCAATAAATTCCCCTTGCAGCGTTCTTTTTCGCGCAATTGCGCTTATTTTCGAGGGTTCTTGTCAAACAAAAACGGCGGAAGGGCAAGCCATCCGCCGTTGCATTTTTTTCATCAACCGAGATTTCCCCGGCATGATCGGCGCGAAAACCGCGCCTATTGCATGTTTCCTTAAGTCGGAACCGTCTTAAGGGTAAAACATGCAGCCATTCAAAGGGCTACCGCGACCTTTTGTGCGTCTGAAAAGACGCACGGCGCTGTAGTGGCGTCGCTTAGCTGCCGTAGACGTCGAACGGGAAGTACTTTTCGTTGATTTCCTTGTACTTGCCGTTTGCGCGGATGGCGTCGATTGCCTTGTTGAGCTTTTCGCGCAGCGCGTCGTCGCCCTTGCGAACGGCGATGCCGGCGCCTTCACCGTTGATGACCGGGTCGATCGGCAGGGTGCCGAGCAGCTTGCAGCAAGCGCCGTCCTCGGTCTTCAGCCATTCCGAAAGCACTACGACGTCATCGATGGCTGCGTCAATGCGGCCGTTGGCGAGGTCGAGCTTGTATTCATCCGCGGTCGGATAGAGCTTCAGTTCAGCGCCCTTCATATGCGCTTCGGCATAGTTGGAATGCGTTGTGGAGCTCTGCGCGCCAAGCATCTTGCCGTCGAGCGCCGCTTCGGTCGCCTCGGTAATCGGCGAGTCCTTTGGAACGACGATCGCCGGCGGCGTGTTGTAGTACTTGTTGGTGAAGTCGACCTTCTGCTTACGCTCCTCGGTGATCGACATGGAAGCGATGAACGCGTCGAACTTCTTGGCGATCAGTGCCGGAATGGCGCCGTCCCACTCCTGCGTCACAAAGGTGCACTCTGCCTTCATCTGTTCGCAAAGCGCCTTCGCGATGTCGACATCGAAGCCCGTCAGCGTGCCATCGGCCTCGAGATTGTTGAAGGGCGGGTAGGCGCCTTCGGTGCCGAAGACGATCTTTTCGCCGTCTGCCATGGCCGTGCTTGCCATGAGCGCGAAAAGGGCAGCCGATGCGGCGGCTGCCAGCCGTCTGGAAATACGCATGATCATCCTCTCTGTTGGCTGACATCCGGTTTTTTCTTGTTCGCGGATGCCAAATAGGGCCGGGGCGTACGCCACGGTTGGCGGGATATTCGTACTTCTCTTGTAAAAATCAACTGGAAAGCGCGATCGCCCAACGTGAAAGCGGGCTCACGCGCCTCTCGTCCTCTTCATGGCGCGACGGAAAGATGAACGGCCTGTTCACGTAAGGTTAATGTCGCCTCCGATAGCCCTTGAAGCGGAACCGATCCGCGACTGCAGCGTTGCGATTACGGATGTGACCGAACCCAAAAAGTCGCAATCGCGGATCATGGCCCTGTAGGAGCAGGCTTGCAGGCGTGACCGTTCGATCGGACAGGATGCGCAGCGAGCCAGGCCTCCCGACAAGAGGAAGGAAGACAATGTCGATTCGATCCAGACTTTTCGCAACGGTGGCCTTGCCGGTATTCGCGGCAACTTTTGCCGTCCAGCCCGCGCTTGCCGAGAGCCTGACGGCGCCGTTCGAAGTTGCTCAGGAAGGCGCGGAGCAGCCGTCGCCCGAGGAATTGCTGCTGCTGAAGAAGCGCAGAAAGCAAGCCGCCGAACAGGGGCAGGCCGAAGAACAGCAACCGCAAGCCGAAGAGGAGCAAGCTCCGAGACGCAAGAAGCGCCAGCAGCAGGCTGAAGAGCAGCAGCCCGCCGCCGAGGAGAGCGCGCCACGACAGGCCGAGGAACAGCCGGCTCCAAGGCGCAAGAAGCGTCAGCAGCAAGCTGAAGAACAGCAGCCCGCCGCCGAGGAGGCCGCTCCGCGGCAGGCCGAGGAGCAACCGACGCCGAAGCGTAAGAAGCGCCAGCAGCAGGTTGAAGAACAGCAGCCCGCCGCTGAGGAGGCCGCTCCGAAGCAGGCTGAAGAACAGCCGGCTCCGAAGCGCAAGAAGCGCCAGCAGCAGGCTGAAGAGCAGCAACCCGCCGCTGAGGAGGCCGCTCCGAAGCAGGCCGAGGAGCAGCAGACTCCGCGCAAGAAGCGCCAGCAACAGGCTGAGGAACAACAGCCCGCCGCCGAGGAGGGCGCTCCGAAGCAGGCCGAGGAGCAGCAGGCTCCGCGCAAGAAGCGCCAGCAGCAGGCTGAGGAACAGCAACCCGCCGCCGAGGAGGGCGCTCCGAAGCAGGCCGAGGAGCAGCAGGCTCCGCGCAAGGAGCGCCAGCAGCAGGCTGAGGAACAGCAACCCGCCACTGAGGAGGGCGCTCCGAAGCAGGCCGAAGAGCAGCAGGTTCCGCGCAAGAAGCGTCAGCAGCAGGCTGAGGAACAGCGCCAGACCGAACAGCCAGCCGACCAGGCCGGTGAGGGCAGGCAGCCTGTTCCAGGCGCCGAGGCACCGGCAACGGCAAGGCAGGGCACAGGCGAACAGCAGCAGGCCCGGCCCGCACCTGAAGTGGTCGATAAGCGCACTGAGGAAGAGAAGGTCAAGATCGCCAAGGACCCGGCGGCAACGGACGACACCGTCGTGCTTCCGGTCGAAAACGGTGCGGCCATTCTCGACAGCGACAAGGATGCCGACAATGTCGGCGGCAACCGTGCGCGCGAAGCGCGGCGCAAGCAGCGTGAGGAATTGCGCGCCAAGGAAGAAAGCGTAGCGCCTCCGACGGACGATGCCACCGCACAGGCGGCAATGTCGAGCGAGGTCCGGAAGCAATTTCCGCAAAGGGTCGAGGCCAATCTGAAGGAAGAGGGGCAGCGCATCGACGAAGCACCGGCCTTCGCGGTGCCTCAGACGACCAACATCGTCAACAACACGGTGATCAACAACACGACGGTCAACAACACGACGATCAACAACAACACGAACGAAGTCACCGAGGTGCAGGTGGTCGACGAAGTTGAGGACCGCGTGATCCTCGGCGTCGGCGATCGCATATTCGTCCGAGGCGACGACCGGCCGCGGCTGCGGCGCGACTCGGAGGAAACGTTCTACGACCAACTGCCGCGCGATCGCGTTCGCGAGACGATCGTTCGCCCCGGTGGTTATCGGATCGTCACGATCTACAACCGCTACGGCGATATCGTGCAGCGCTCGCGTATTGACAGCGACGGCAACGAATATCTGATGGTCTACGCGCCCGAGTACGAAGAAGATGATAACCGTCCGGCTATCGTCGACGTCGGTTACGACCTGCCGCCGATGCGTCTGACGATACCGGTAGAGGATTATATAGTCGACGTGGCCGATGATCCGGACCGGGATTACTACGAGTTCCTGTCCGAGCCACCGGTCGAGCAAGTCGAGCGCGTCTACACGATCGATGAGGTGCGCAACTCCGCCCGACTGCGTGACAAGGTTCGCCGCATCGATCTCGATACGATCCACTTCGAGACGGGCAGTGCCGAAGTGTCGATGACGCAGGCCAAGACGCTCCGTGGCGTCGCGGACGCGATGTCGAAGATCCTTGAGAAGGATCCCGGCGAAACCTTCTTCATCGAGGGCCACACGGACGCCGTCGGTTCCGACCGCGACAACCTGGTCCTTTCCGACCAGCGTGCCGAGTCGGTAGCCGTGCTCCTCACCGAAGCCTATGGGATCCCGGCCGAAAACCTCGTGACGCAAGGGTATGGCGAGCGCTTCCTCAAGGTGCGCACACCGGAGGCAGAGCAGGAGAACCGGCGCGTGACCATTCGCCGCGTGACGCCGCTCGTGCGGCCGGTCGCGCAGCGGTAATCGCGGTAGCGTTGCTTGATGAATACGGGGCCGGGAGACCGGCCCCGTTCTTATGTGCTGCGTCGGAAGCGTCTGCAGCGTCAACGGAAAGCGCGCCAGAGAATCAGCCGCGGAGCCCCGTAACCTTTTCCACGAAATCGGCGATTGCGGCCGTATCGTCGAGGTCGAAGACTGAAAGATCAGTATCGGTCACGGGATGATCCGCGGCGATGGCAACAATGTGCGGGTCGGTCGGCGCCAGCGGCTCACGGTTGGCCGAGTCCGTCCGCCGCGCTTCGATCTTCGGGATCGGCTCGCGCTTGTAGCCTTCGATGAGGACGAGATCGCAGGGAGCGAGCCGCGCCAGGATTTCCTCGAAGGACGGTTCCGGCGCGCCGCGCAGTTCGTGCATGATTGCGAAGCGCGTCGAGGAGACGATCGTCACCTCTTGCGCGCCGGCCTCCCGGTGGCGGTAGCTGTCGGCGCCGACCTTGTCGATGTCGAAGTCGTGGTGGGCGTGCTTGATCGTCGACACGACATAGCCGCGCCGTGTCATTTCGCTGACAAGGCGGACCATAAGGCCGGTCTTGCCCGAGTTCTTCCAGCCGGCAATGCCGAATATCCTGGCTTGGTTCATGGTTTGGGATCCTTGAGGCGTTGCAGCCAAGATTCGGCCTGCTGAAGCTCATCCGGCGTGTTGATATTGAAGAAGGGGTCGAGTGGACCCGCCTTCGTCGCGATCATCGGGAAGTCTACCGCTGCCGAAGGGTGGCGCGCAATGAAAGCGCGCACGCGCAACTTGGCGTCGGTGCGGATCCAGGCTTCCAGATCATCGGCTATCGCGACCGGCCAGAGCGCGAATAGCGGATGCATCTCCCCGTCGGACCAGGCGACGGCGATCGTCCCTTCCAGATCGGGTATCGAGGACAGCCGGCCAACGAGGTCGTCTGGAAAAAATGGCGTGTCGGTCGCCACCGTCAGGACATGAGGCGCATGCGGTGCGACCTCTGCAGCGTGGCGCATGGCGGTGAGGATGCCGGCGAGGGGGCCGAAGTAGCCGGGCACCGTATCGGCCAGCACAGCAAGGCCCGGGGGCAGGGTGATGCCGGGATCGGCATTGAGGTTGAGCGCGATGCTTCCCACCTGCGGGGCGAGCCGCTCGACGATATGGTCGAGGATCGGCCTGCCATCGAGTACGAGGCCGGCCTTCGGGCGCCCCATGCGCATCGATCGTCCGCCGGCAAGGATGACGGCGGGTGGGCGTGTCGGTGTTTCCGGCGCATTCGTGGCCATCGGCGCGTTCCTCTATTCGAGGGGGCCTGCAAGGGAGCGCTGGGCGACCGCCTTCCTGCCGCGCAGGCTCTCGCGATAGAAGGTATAGAGGCCCGAGCCGACGATGACCGCAACCCCCGTGAGCATCCAGAGATCCGGCGTTTCCAGGAAGAAGAATATGCCGATTGCGATCGACCAGAGCAGGCTCGTGTAGCGGAACGGCGCGATGACCGAGATGTCGCCATCGCGCATTGCCAGCACGATCGTCTGGTAGCCGAGCATCAGGAGTACGCTCGCGCCGGCAATATGGCTGAGCGAGGTGGTCGACATCGGCTGCCAGCCTCCGAAAGGCACGATCAGCAAAGCGCCGACCAGCGTCGTCACCATGGCGGTGGTGACCGTAATGAAGAGCGAGGGCACGTCGCTGCCGATGCGGCGGGTGCAAAGGTCGCGTGTTGCCGTGCAGAAAACACAGGCGACGACGGTCAAGGCGGCCGGTGTGAAGCCTTCCGGTCCGGGTCGGAGCACGATCAGCACGCCGAGAAAGCCGATGGAGATCGCTGCCCAGCGCCGCCAGCCGACAGGTTCGCGCAGGAAAAGCGCGGCGCCGAGCGTGACGGCCAGCGGCAGCGCCTGCATGATCGCCGAAGCATTCGCGAGCGGTATCTGCCCGAGCGCGGAAATATAGGTGATCGAAGCCAGCGCCTCCATGATGATGCGCAGGAGGATCGCTGGACGCAGGATCGTTCGGATGGGGCGGAATGCGCGAAAATGGAGAGCGAACACCAGCACCATCAACGTGGTGAGTAAGCCGCGGACGAACATGATCTGCCCGGTGTTCATGACGCCCGTCACGGATTTTACGAGCGCGTCGTTGCAGGCAAAGCTGATCATCGCAAGGCACATGAAAACGATGCCGCGGAAATTGGCAGAAGAATGCATTCGTCTTTCCTGATGGCCCCGGCCGAGGCCAATGTTTGGCGGGAGGTGGCGAATCCATTTCCTTGGATGGTGCGCCCCTTGTCCAAGCATTGACTGCCATTGCGCGCAAACTCAAGCATCGTTTGTGCAAGATTGTTTTCCCTTTAGATTCGATGGGCGCAACCGCGGCCTCGCAGCGTTATTCGCTGAATCTTAAGTTTCGCTGCCTATCGTTGCCACGATTCCGCAGTGCAATCGCATGAAGCGATCGGTGGATGACGGTCATCGAATTTGCAGCGCCGTCGATCCGCGAAATGTCCGCCGGAGCCTGGGAGGTGCTTCCGAGGGCATTTCATTGCCACTTCCGTAAAGAGAAGCCACCGTGCGGGCATGTTCCTCATAATAAGAACCTGGGGTCCGCAATGTCTTTGATCGATCGCCTTCTGCAGCGCCTGCGTATCGTCACAAAAGTCCTCCTTTTCGTGGTTCCGCTCGTGGCCCTGATCGCCGGGATCGGACTCGTCGGCTTTTTCACCGCTCGTACGCTCAATGGGCACATGACCGTCACCCGCGAGACAATCAACAATCTCTCGGATTTCCAGGCTTTGCGCAGTGCCTTGCAGGCCTTCGCGGACAAACCGAGCGAGGAAACGCGCGATATCCTTGCGAAAGAGGTCGGCGAGCAGGAAGAGGGCGTCAGAACTCTTGAAGCGTTGCTCGCGCGTGACGCGGACAAGGCTCAGATCGCGTCGGTGGTTGCCCTCGGTGGCCAGATGCGCAGCCAGACCGACAAACTTTGGGCGGTCAAGGTCGAGCAGGACGCGGTAACGACGTCGCTGGAAGCGGCGCTTGCCGACATGACCGAGAAAGGCAACAGCGCCTACAAGCAGATCGATATCATCCGGAGTGAATCGGGTGAAAAGGAAGCCTTCGCCAAGGCGCTGCTGTTCGATGCTGCCGCCTACCAGGGTGTCGCCGAACGCATCAAGAAATTCCGCTTGCCGGTAACCATGGCGGTCAATCCTGACGCCAAGATCGATCAGGCGAACAAGCTGCTGCCGCATCTGCTGAAGCAGATCGGGGAAGCCGAGAAGATCGCTTCGGAAAAGGTCCAGAAGCCCATCGGCGAACTCAAGGAACAGGCGCTGAAGATCCAGGCGATCCTCGCAGGCGCCGAGGACAACGAGGCGAAAAAGAACGCACTCGTGCCGATCCTCAGCAAGCTCTCGAAATATGAGGCTGATTTTGCCAAGGAGGCGGTCAAGAATTCGGACACCGCCGCCAAGCGCTTCGTCGGCATGGACGGCGAAATCTCGACGCTGAAGACGCTGATCTCTTTGATGAGCGATACTTTCAAAGGCCTCGACAACACCCGCTTCCATATCAGCGAACTGCACCGCTCGCTCGATGCGGAGAGCCGCGACCTCGTGATTGCAGATATTAGCGCCGTACGCGAAGCAGCCGGGAAGCTCTCCGAGCTTGGCGGCAAGAACGCGGCACTCCGCGACCTGCCGGTGAAGCTCGGCCCCTCGCTCGACAACATAGACAAGGGCACCGCCGCGCTGATTGACGTCGGCGGCCGCTGGCAGGCCGCCAAGAGCGAAGCCGCAACGCTGGTCGCCGATGCGAGCCGTACGCTCGAAGGCTTCGTCAGCAGCGCGCAGGAAGCCGGAAAGCAGGACAGCCAGCGCTCGGCGACGGTATCAATCATCGCGATGGTCGCCGGAACGCTGCTGGCGATCATCGGCGGCCTGATGCTTGTCGAGACGCTGCGCGGCCCGCTGAAACGCGTCACCGAAACCATGACACGGCTTGCCAACGGCGACCTCGAAGTAGCGATCGAAGGCCGCAACCGCGGTGACGAAATCGGCGACATGGTGCGCTCCGTCGCCGTCTTCCGCGACAACGCACTCGAAAACGTGCGGCTGGAACGCGAGGCCGAGGCGGCGCGGACATTGTCTGCCGAGGAAGAGGCCCGGCGCTCGCAGGAACGCGCGCGCATCGAAGCCGAGCAGATGCAGGCGCTCAACGCTCTATCCGATGTTCTTGCCGAGCTTGCTGCCGGCAATCTCGAGGAAGGCATGGCGGAAGACCTGCCGGCCGACTATGTCATCATGGCCCGCACCTACAACAACGCCGTCGAGGCGCTGCGTGCGACGCTCACGGATGTCCGTCTCGTCGCGGAAGAGATCTCCGGCGGGACGAGCAATCTCTCGGCCTCGGCCGACGATCTTGCACGCCGGACCGAGCAACAGGCGGCAGCGCTTGAAGAGAGCTCGCGCGCGCTCCGTCAACTCACCGAACTCGTGCGTTCGACCGCAGAGAGCGCACGGCGCACCACGGTATCTGTCGATGAGACGAACAACTATGCGCAGCATTCCGGCCAGGTTGTCGCCAAGGCGATCGATGCCATGGCCGAAATCAATCGCTCGTCCGAGAAGATCGGCACCATCATCGGCGTGATCGACGAGATCGCCTTCCAGACCAACCTTCTGGCGCTGAACGCGGGTGTCGAGGCGGCGCGCGCCGGCGAGGCGGGCCGTGGCTTCGCGGTCGTCGCCCAGGAGGTGCGCGAGCTGGCGCAGCGTTGCGCGGGGGCAGCCCGCGAGATCAAGGGCCTGATCTCGGCAAGCTCAGCCCAGGTGCGCAGCGGCGTGGCGCTGGTGCAGGAGACCGGGGAAGCGCTGACCGTCATCAACGGCCATATCGCCACCATTCACCAGCTCGTCAGCAATATCGAGGCTTCCGCAGCGGAACAGTATACCGGTCTCAGCGAGGTCAATTCAGCCGTTCACGAGGTCGAGCTGATCACGCAACAGAACGCTGCGATGGTCGAGGAGAACACGGCGGAGATCCACGGCCTGCGCCGGCAGGTGGAAGTCCTCAACGAGAAGATCGAGCGCTTCAAGACTGGCACTGGTGGGCTGAGCGATCACGGTCAGCTTCGTTACGGCTCGACTTACGCCGCCTGACCTATTTGAAAGCAGAAGGCCCCGCGGTCGTCGACGACTGCGGAGCCTTCCGGTTTTTCTGGGTCCGGGGAAACGTCAGCCGCCGGTTACGCTCATGTGGCGTGCGACGGCCGGGCGGTTGTGTTCGCGATCGATGATGAAGTCGTGGCCCTTCGGCTTGTGGGAGATCGCCTCGTCGATAACGCGGGAGAGATAGGCATCGTCGTCCGTCGAGCGCAGCGCCGTGCGCAGATCAGCCGCATCGTTCTGGCCGAGGCACATATAGAGCGTGCCGGTGCACGTGAGACGCACGCGATTGCAGCTTTCGCAGAAATTGTGGGTCATCGGCGTGATCAGTCCGAGGCGTCCGCCGGTCTCCGCCACCTCGACATAGCGTGCAGGGCCGCCGGTGCGGTAGGGAATATCCTTGAGCGTGAACTGGGTTTCCAGACGCTCACGCATCTCGGAAAGCGGCAGGTAGTGGTCGGTCCGGTCTTCGTCCACTTCACCCATCGGCATCGTCTCGATCAGCGTCAGTTCCATACCGCGCCCGTGCGCCCAACGCATTAATTCGGGGATCTCGGCGTCATTGAAGCCCTTGAGCGCGACCGTATTGATCTTCACCTTGAGGCCGGCGGCCTGAGCCGCGTCGATGCCCTCGAGGACCTTCGAGAGCTCGCCCCATCGGGTGATGTGGCGGAATTTATCGTGATCGCGGGTATCGAGAGAAACGTTGATCCGACGCACGCCACAGTCGGCAAGTTCGGCCGCGAATTTCGAAAGCTGCGAGCCGTTGGTCGTCAGCGTCAGCTCGTCCAGGCGACCAGCCTCGATCTCCCTGCCGAGTTCGCGAACGAGGAACATGATGTTCTTGCGCACCAACGGCTCGCCGCCGGTGAGCCTGAGTTTGCGCACGCCCTTGGCGATGAAGGCGGAACAGAGCCGGTGCAACTCCTCGAGCGTCAACAGGTCCTTCTTCGGCAGGAAGGTCATGTGCTCCGCCATGCAGTAGGTGCAGCGGAAATCACAGCGGTCGGTGACTGACACGCGCAGATAGGTGATCGTCCGACCGAAAGGGTCGATCATGGGCGTTGCGGAACTGTCGAGCGGCTGTGCGCCGGTTCTGTCTATCGCTGCATTATTCAAGGCTTTTCTCCCGGTGCTTTCAATGTCGTGGGCAAAAACCCCCGCGTCAAGGCGCATACTGTCGCAAATTTCGGTGAAGGCCGCGGTCGATCGGAGTTCAAGCGGGCTGAATCCGATCGATAACGTGCATTTACCTCCGAACAGGGCTTTAAAATTTGAAAATGTTTCGGCTTTTTCAGCCTGTCTTCCTAATCATTCAGAGGCGAACATCTGCTCTGGCCGACGAATTTAATAGGCCTTCGGCATGAACTGGGGTAGTGCTCGGGGGATGAATGCGGAGTGAGTATCATGAGTGAATTCTGGCCGACTGAGTTGCGTGTTTCGAAAGACCGTCACCGCCTCACCGTCACTTTCGACGATGGCGCCTCCTACGACCTGTCCGCCGAACTGCTGCGCGTGCTTTCACCTTCGGCCGAGGTGCAGGGGCACGGGCCGGGCCAGCGGGTGACCGTGCCCGGCAAGCGCAATGTCCAGATCATTTCGATGCAGCCGACCGGCAACTACGCCGTGCGCATCGGCTTCGATGATTTTCATGACACTGGCATCTTCACCTGGACCTACCTGCGCGAACTGGGAGAAAAGGGCGCGGAACTCTTCGCTGGCTATGAGCAGGAACTAGCCGAAAAGGGCATGTCGCGCGACAAGTCGGAAAAGCCGCGCTGACCGTAGGGTGTTTCCCTAAGTCGGCCCGGCTTCAGGACCAAACAGGCACAAATTCAAAGGGCTACAGCGTCCGTTGAACGTCTGATTGGAAGCGTGGCGCTGCATGGCCGCGTTCTCAATCGCTGTCTTCCTTCAGCAGGATGGCGATGATCCGCTCCATCGACTGCGCAACCGTCATGCAGTCCTCTATCGGCGAGCCCGTCAACGACCTCTCGATTAGCGCCGTCTGGATCTCCATTGCCTCCTCGCTGAGCGTGCGGCCGGCCGGCGTCAACGAGAGCCGCAGGACGCGCTTGTCGCGCTCGTCTCCGCGTCGCTCTATCAGGCCGCGCTTCTCGAGTTGCGGCAACAGCATGCTCATGTTGGAGCGTCCGACGAGCAATTTGCGGGCGAGTTCCTGCTGTGTGATGCCGTCGAAGCGATAGAGATTGATCAGGATATCGAGATGCGGCGGCTTGATGTCGAGATCGGCGAGCTCCCGTGTCAAAGTCTGCTGCATCAATTGGCAGGCGCGAGCCACCGCGATCCAGCTTCGAAAACGCGGATGATCCCAGGGAAAGTGATGATGTTTTGTTGTCACTTGCTTTTTGTTCATCGTTGTACAATGATGTTCATAGTTGAACATTTCAAGAGAGTTTCACTATGGCATCCCTTGCGGTCAAGGTCGTCCGTCTCGCGCTGAAGGCCGTAGCCGCCGTCTCCGCCGAGGCCGCCGGCAGGCTCGCCTTCAGGATCTTCTGTCTCACACCGAGCCGCAAGCCGAACAGCGCCAAGGAAGCAGCCTTGCTGAAGGCGGCCGCGCCGACCATGGAACGCTCGCGAAAAGTCACGCTGTCGTTCGCCGGTGGCTGGTTTGTCGCGCATCATTTCGCGCGGCGCCAGAGTGCCGAGGGCCCCCGTATCCTGCTCGCCCACGGCTGGGGATCGCGCAGCGCCTATCTCGCGACCTTGATCGATGGCCTGCTTGCCGCCGGTGCGGAAGTCGTTGCGCTCGATTGGCCGGGGCACGGCGCTTCGCCGGGACGGTCGCTGACGATGCCGCAGGCGGTGAGGGCAATCGATGCGGCCTGGCGCCATTTCGATGGATTCGACGTCGGGATCGGCCATTCCTTCGGTGGCGCGGCCCTTGCGTGTGCGGCAGGCGCCGTCGTCTGCGACGTGCCGGCGCGGGTGACGGGAAAACTGGTCCTGATCGGCGCGCCGAGCGAAATGACCTGGCTCTTCAAGGGTTTCGGCAAGATGATGGCGCTCGCGCCGGCAACCCAGACCGCCTTCGAAGGCATGGTAAAACGCCTTTCCGGCCGTCGGGTCGAAGACTTTGACGCGGCCCGTATACTGGGGATGCTCAGGAAGCCGGTGCTCGTTATCCATGCAGAGGACGACAAGGAGGTTTCCGCCGGCCACGCCCGTCGTTACGGCGCGGCCGGACCGAACGTCGAGTTGTCCTGGGCGAACGGTTTCGGCCATCGCCGCATCGTTTCCGCCGAACCGGTCATCGACCGGATCAAGGCCTTCCTCGGCGAAGCCGAGAAAACTACTCACTTGAGAAGAATCGCCTGATACTGTCATCAAGACGTCATGCTATCCGTTGAAAGCGCATGCAAGGGCAGGCGTCACAGAGGATCGAATGACAGTCATCCGTACGGTCGAGGAACTGAAGGCACTTTACGGCGAGACGAGCGAGGCCTCGGTCGTCAAAGTGACGAAGGCGCTGACGACGGAGTATCGGCATATGATCGAGGCCTCGCCCTTTGCCGCGCTTGCGACGGTCGGGCCCGAGGGGCTCGATTGCTCTCCGCGTGGCGACGATCAGAGCGTCGTCCGCGTCGCAGACGACAAGACCGTGCTGATGCCCGACTGGCGCGGGAACAATCGCGTCGATTCGCTTCTCAACATTGTCCGCGATCCGCGGGTGGCGCTGATGTTCCTCGTTCCCGCGTCGAATACGGCAATGCGCATCAACGGAACGGCGGTCGTCAGCGTCGATCCGGAACTCACCGGCTCCTTCGAGGTCGACGGCAAGCATCCGCGCAGCGTTATCGTGATCACGATCGGAGAGGTTTATTTCCAATGCGCGCGGGCGCTCATCCGTTCTCAGCTTTGGAATTCGGATCGCTTTGTCGATCCGGCGTCGTTGCCGACACCTGGCACGCTGCTGAAAGCCGCAAAGGCGGATTTCGACAATGAGACATACGACCGGGAATGGCCGGGGCGCGCCGCCAAAACGATGTGGTAGGCGCGGCCGATCCTTCTGGCGGCGGATACCGGGGTGGGCTACCGGCGATAGATCAACCAGTTGCGGCCGGAATCCTTGCGCATTCCCTCCTCGAAGAGGACTGTCCGGTTTCGCCCGGCATTCTTGGCGGAATAGAGGGCAACATCGGCCTTGTTATAGAGATCGACCGGATCTTCCGCCTCGGTCGCCATGCAGACGCCGACGGAGAGGGTGATCGGGCCGTAATTGACGCCCGTCTTGGAGTTCTTGAAGGGCGTGCCGGCAAGGACGGTGCGGATCCGGTCAGCCGTCTGCAGGCATTCTTCCTGGGTGATGCCGTGGAGAATGACGGCGAATTCCTCGCCGCCCGTGCGCGCCACAAAAGCATCCCGGCGCAAGTTGGCGCGGATGACACTGGCGACGGTCGCAAGGATCTTGTCGCCGACCGGATGACCGAACGTGTCGTTGACCTTCTTGAAATGATCGATATCGGCGACGAGCAGGCCTGTGAAGTTGCGCAGATGTTCGCTGTTGTACACGCTGGCCAGGGCGTCGTCGAAAGCTCGCCGGTTGGCGAGGCGCGTCAATGAATCGGTGTTGGCGATGCGCTTGTATTCGTCGAGTTCCTGTCGAATGATCTCCATTTCAGCGGATTTCTGGACGACGGTCTGAACGCGCTCCTTGCCTTGGTTCATGGTGTCCACCGTCGCTTCCGTCAGGATCCCGATGGCGTGGCGCAGAATGTCCGCGCTCGCAGCGCTCTTGCTGGTCATGTTGAGATAGGCTTCGTCGAGAACCTTGTTGTAGTTCTCGAGGGCGTATTGCTCGTCTTTCAAGAGGTTGACGAGCTCGCTCAGTTTGGCAGCAAGCGTGTTGTGTGCCCGCTCGATGCCATGCGGATGGTGAATGTGGCTGAAATATTGTGCGCCGATCGCGTCGAGCTCTTCCTGTGTCGCCCGGCTGCCAAGCGCCGCAAGCTCCTTGGACAATTGCTGGTTCGAGCCGAGGTAGGCTTCGTAATAAAGTTCGTAGTTGCGCGGTATTGGCGCCACTCCCATCATCCGCATGGCGTGGGTGATCTGCGCGGCGATATCCGGCGCGGGCGCCTTATTCGAGGTTGCCGTTTGCATATGCAAACCTCCTTTATTTATTCATTGCTAAAGTCTGGTGATTTTTAGGGAGAAATGATTTGTGAAGTCTTAATGATTGCTTGAGCGGATCGGTACAATTCGACCAATTTGGGGTTGATGCGCCTACGGCACGATGCGTCTTGTCGGGCGCGCAAAGGGCGCTGTAATACTTTGATTTTAAGCAAACATGCGGTAGCGCCGCGTATGATGACGGCGGCGGGTGTCGCCGCGGCGCCGGTGAGCGCGCCGCGGCAATCGAGATCGGTCAGGCGGGGCTGATCATCGTTTCCGGGCGGACGATTGCGTCGAACTCTTCGTTGGTCACATAGCCGCCGCCGACGGCTTCTTCGCGCAGCGTCGTGCCGTTCTTGTGTGCGGTCTTGGCGATCTTGGCGGCATTGTCGTAGCCGATCTTCGGCGCCAGCGCTGTGACGAGCATCAGCGAGCGGTCGAGTGCCGCCTTGATATTGTCCTCGCGCGCCTCAATGCCGACGACGCAATTGTCGGTGAACGAAACGGCCGCATCGGCGAGAAGCTGTACCGACTGAAGGAAGTTATAGGCCATCAGCGGATTGTAGACGTTGAGTTCGAAATGGCCCTGGCTGCCGGCGAAGGTGAGGGCCGCGTGGTTGCCGAACACCTGGACGCAGACCTGAGTGAGTGCCTCGCACTGGGTCGGATTGACCTTGCCGGGCATGATCGACGAGCCCGGCTCGTTTTCCGGCAGCGCCAGTTCGCCGAGGCCGGAGCGCGGTCCGGAGCCGAGGAAGCGGATGTCGTTTGCGATCTTGAAGAGCGCGGCTGCGGTGGCGTTGATCGCACCATGGCTGAAGACCATGGAATCGTGAGCTGCGAGTGCCTCGAACTTGTTCGGCGCCGAGGTGAAGGCGATGCCGGTGATCGCGGCGATCTCTTCGGCAACCTTCTCGGCGAAACCGATCGGCGCGTTGAGACCCGTGCCGACGGCCGTGCCGCCCTGGGCGAGTTCGCAAAGGCCGGGCAGGGTCATCTCGATGCGCTTGATCGAGGACGCGACCTGCGCGGCATAGCCGGAAAATTCCTGGCCGAGCGTCAGCGGCGTCGCGTCCTGCGTGTGGGTGCGGCCGATCTTGATGATGTGGTCGAAGGCCTTCACCTTATCTTCGAGCGCCTTGTGCAGATGCTTCAGCGCCGGCAGCAGGTCGTGGATGACGCGCTCGGCGCAGGCGATGTGCATGGCCGTCGGATAAGTGTCGTTGGACGACTGGCTCATGTTCACGTGATCGTTCGGATGAACGGGCTTCTTCGAGCCCATGACGCCGCCGAGCAGTTCGATCGCCCGGTTGGAAATGACCTCGTTGGCGTTCATGTTTGACTGCGTGCCGGAACCGGTTTGCCAGACGACGAGCGGGAAGTGATCATTGAGCTTGCCGTCGATGACCTCTTGCGCCGCCTTGACGATTGAATCGCCAATCGCGGGGTCGAGGCGACCAAGTGCCATGTTGGCGCGCGCCGCTGCCTGCTTGACGATGCCTAGGGCCCTGACGATCGCGACCGGCTGCTTTTCCCAGCCGATTTTGAAGTTCCCAAGCGAACGCTGCGCCTGGGCGCCCCAATAGCGGTCGCTAGCCACTTCGATGGGGCCGAACGTG
Organism: Sinorhizobium terangae; assembly: GCF_029714365.1. Taxonomy (NCBI): domain Bacteria; kingdom Pseudomonadati; phylum Pseudomonadota; class Alphaproteobacteria; order Hyphomicrobiales; family Rhizobiaceae; genus Sinorhizobium; species Sinorhizobium terangae. The sequence continues at coordinate 1,669,120 of NZ_CP121659.1, read as the reverse complement.
TCTGTTTCGGTGCGGGTCGATGTCATCGTGATACCTGCTTTCGTCTGCGGTTCATGAAGCCGAGGCGAGAAACCCTGTCTCAGCCGGTCGCTACGCCCCGGTGCCGGCATCTCTCTGCCCCGGTCATACAAGCTTGTAAAGGGGCGGCAAAGGCATGGCTCCGCCTACAATCGTTTGAATTATTGCAGCGCGGCAATCGAACTGCTTTAGCGCCCGCCGCGGCTGATCCGGGCTATTCGCGGTCGCGAGTTGTGGCCTTTCCGTCACATTGCGCGTTTTCCTCATGCACGGCGAATTGTAACCGGGGAAGCACCGATGCAGGCGCAACCGGCGCAAAGTGAATACGAATCAAATTTTTATGGCGCTTCACGCGGCCTTCAACTGGGTGTTCTGAGACAGGTTTCGGCCGAGGGAAGGCGGGCCGTTTCCTTTTCATTCACCATCCTTTTCTATAAGTCGTGGAGCACGAGGGCGTGGCGAGAATCTGGCACCGGCCGAATTCGGCGACAACGCAATACGGGGATCTTTGTTCTAATGAGAATTATCAAGTCGGCAGCGATTGTGGCGCTCATGTGTGGGTGTGCGATTGCAACCATGGATGTAAGGCCGGCATCGGCGCTCACCCTTATGGACTTCATTCGGGGCGGCAAGAAGCGAACGTCGCCGGAGCACGCCCAGCCTGCCCGGCCGCTGCCAGGTGTCGGCATGATCGTGCCGCAGCAGATCGATCCGAGAATGGCTGCAAAGCCGCCGCGCGTCACCGGACCACGGTACTATACCTATAAGGCCGAGCCGCTGCGCCGGATCGCCACGGACCGGTTGCTCGATCCCGTCGTGACCGGTTCGGTGCAAAATGGTGCCCTGCCGCCGATGCTGCGCCCGCCGCTTTCGGACGCGCGGCAGTTTCTCCCCGAGATCAACGTCCGCGCTACGGACGCCGTCGCAAAGGCGGTCGAGAACTACTATGGCGGCCGGACAGACTTCGTGTGGATCGATGGCACCGGCGTCAACACGCGCGCCAAGTCGGCCCTTGCGGTGCTCGCACAGGCTGCGAAGGTCGGCCTCGACCCGCAGGACTACGCGGTTGACGTGCCATCCGACACCTTCGATCGAGGCGACATGATCGCCCGCGAAAAGGAACTCGTGCAGTTCGAACTGGCGATGTCGGTTGCAACGCTGACCTATGTTCAGGATACGGTGCGCGGCCGCATCGATCCGAACAAGATCTCCGGTTATCACGACTTCAAGCGCAAGAGCGTCGATCTCTTCGCATTCCTCGACAAGTTGGCAGGAAGCGACGACGCCGCGGCGCTGATTGAAAGCCAGAATCCCAAAAGCCCGCAATTTCTGGCCCTGAAGGCGGAATTGGAACGCCTGCGCGCGCTGACGGATGCGACCCCGCGGGTGGAAATCGCTCCGGGTACGCTGCTGAAGCCCGGCCAGAGCAACCCGGAACTCGCCAATGTCATCGCCGGCATCAAGCTCAAGGCGTCCGAATCGCTGAAGGCCGAACACGCCGTCGTGCTCGCGAGCTATCAGGGAACGCCCGACTACACGCCCGAGTTGGTTTCCGTCGTCGAGGCCTTCCAGAAGGAACGTGGCCTGAAAGCGGATGGCGTCGTCGGCCAGGCCTCGATCCGTGTGCTGACGGGTGGCGAGACGACCGACAGCAAAATCAACAAGATTGAAATCGCGATGGAGCAGGCGCGCTGGCTCCCCGACGGATTGGGCAGCCGCTACGTCTTCATCAACCAGCCCGCATTCACGGCCTCCTACACCGACCAGGGCACGGAGCAGTTCTCCATGCGCGTCGTTGTCGGCTCGAAGACGAACCAGACCTATTTCTTCCAGGATGAGATCCAGACGGTCGAGGTCAACCCCTACTGGGGGGTGCCGCAGTCGATCATCGTCAACGAAATGCTGCCGAAGCTCAGGAGCGATCCCGGCTATCTCGATCGAATGGGTTATCAGGTCGAAGTCGGTGGCCGCGTCGTGCCGTCGTCCGCGGTGAACTGGTACGGATCCACCACCTCGGTAGCAGTGCGCCAGCCGCCGAGCAGCGACAACGCCCTTGGCGAACTGAAGATCCTCTTCCCGAACGCCCACGCGATCTACATGCATGACACGCCGTCGAAGAGCTTCTTCAAGCGTGACCAGCGGGCGCTCAGTCACGGCTGCGTGCGCCTCGCCGATCCGCGCCGCATGGCCGCGGCGGTTCTCGGTAAGAGCATCGACGACGTCGGCAAGGAAATTGCGAGTGGCCACAACAAGGCCTTGCAGGTGCCGCAGAAGGTGCCCGTCTACGTGTCCTATTTTACCGCTTGGCCGAACAAGACCGGTACCGTTGAATATTTCAACGATGTCTATGACCGCGACATGTATGTGAACCGGGCATTGGATGCGACGCGAAGCGCACGCCGCGCCGAGGGATAAGTAGGAAGGGCCGCAAACGCGGCCCTTCTCATTTGTGCTTTCGCGTGAGAAGTGTTTCAACCAGATGGGGCGTCAACTCGTCGAAATGCTGAATGATGCGATCGGGAGCGAGGCTCTCGATCGGCACGTCGGAATAGCCGAACGGCACGGCAATAGAAGGCACCAAAGCGTTCCGCGCGACAAGAATGTCGTTGAGGCTGTCGCCGACCATCACGGAGCGCTCGGCGATGCCGCCGGCATTGGCAACCGTCGAAAGCAGGTGTTCCGCATGCGGCTTGCGCACCGTGAAGGTGTCACCCCCGGCGACCGCTGCGAACCGTCCGAGCAGACCGAGCCCTTCCAGAAGGCGCGTTGCCAGCATTTCCGGTTTGTTGGTGCAGACAGCGAGCTTCAGGCCGGCATCCTGCAGGCGATCGAGTGCCGCGACGAGGCCCGGATAGGGCAACGAGTCCCCCGGCATCGAGCCGTGGTAGAAATCCACGAACTCCTTCATCTGCCAGGCAAGGTCCTCTTCGCTGAGTGCTTTGCCGCGCAGCGCGAACGTACGCTCGATCATCGCCCGCGCGCCATGACCGACGAGATGGGTCAAATCCGCATAGGTGACCGGTTCGACGCCCGCCTGTGTGACTGCGTGGTTTAGACTGGCGACGAGATCCGGAGCGGTGTCGACAAGCGTACCGTCGAGATCGAAGACGACAATGGGTGGAGACACCGGGAACCTCGCGTTGCGGAAACCATAGCTGTTCGGGTAGGCGAAGTGGGCGAAGAATGCAATGGCGCGGATCAGCGCAGCCTGCTGCGGGAATCCGGCAAGGCGCTCTTATTTTGGCTTTTGTTTGCGGCGACGGGCGTGTAAGTGTCTCAGCGGAAATTGGACAGTGGCTGGCCTGCCTGGCCTCGCCATCTGAGCGATCATGAGGGAGCGAGTGGCGCATGGACGCCCGCCAGATGAAGATCAAGGCCGCAGCCGCGGCGCTTGAATATGTCGAGAACGGCATGCGGCTTGGAATCGGTACCGGTTCGACCGCGGAAGAATTCGTTCGGTTGCTCGCCGAAAAGGTTGCGTCAGGCTTTCAGATCGTCGGCGTGCCGACGTCCGAGCGCACGGCGAGGCTTTGCCTCGAGCTCGGCGTGCCGTTGAAGTCGCTCGACGAACTGCCGGAGCTGGATCTGACGATCGACGGCGCCGATGAAGTCGATGGAAAGTTGAGGTTGATCAAAGGCGGTGGCGGCGCGCTGCTGCGTGAAAAGATCGTTGCCAGCGCCTCCAAGCGGATGGTCGTCATTGCCGACGAATCGAAGGTCGTCGACGTGCTCGGCGCTTTCAAGCTGCCGATCGAAGTCAATCCGTTCGGGCAAGTCGCAACGCGGCTCGCAATAGAGAAGGTCGCGGCCCGCATGGGTATGACGGGCGATATCGTCGTTCGTGCGTCGGGCGACGGCCCCTTCATGACCGACGGCGGCCACCTCATTCTTGATGCATCTTTTGGCCGTATTCCTGATGCAGATGCGCTCGCGGCAGAGCTGAATGGCATTCCCGGGGTGGTTGAGCACGGCCTGTTCATCGGGATTGCGTCATTGGCGATCATCGCCGGTCCGGAGGGAGCTCGTACCCTGACGGCGTCCTGAGCCGATCCCGCCGCTTCGATGAAGCGTCACGGAAGGCGCAGAAAATAGGTTTCCGCACATTTCAGCCTGGCAGCGGCAAATGGGCCGGGCGACAGGTGCCAACACAGGAGCATGGATAACAATGAACAAACTCACAGGTCTTGCCCGCACTTTCGCGGCCGCTGCCGTTCTCGTTTCGGTATCGGTTCCGGCGGTTCGCGCCCAGGACGTGTCGGAAGATCAGATCAAGGCGGCACGCGCGACCATCGCGGCGCTCGGCGTGACCAACACTTTCGACAACATTCTGCCGCGTCTCGCCGAACGACTGAAGAATACTCTGATCCAGTCCTCGCCGAACCACCAGGAACTGATCACCGCAACGGTTGATGAGAAGGCGCTCGCCCTTGCGGCGCGGCGCGCGGACCTTGAGCGTGAGGCCGCAGCCATTTATGCCAAGACGTTCTCGGTCGAGGAACTGAACGCGATCACGGAGTTCTACAGCTCGGCGGCCGGCAAGAAGCTGCTGAACGACGGCCCGATTGCTTCCCGCGAGTTGCTGAAGGCAGCCGATATCTGGGCCGCCGGCGTTTCGCGCGACCTGACCCAGGAGGCGACCAAGTCGCTCGACGCGACCATCGGCGCCGCGCCTGCAGCAGACGCTGGTGCCGCAGCTCCGGCGCAGCAGTAATTGCCGCAAGGCCGGCGACCGATCGACGAAGCCCGGAGCGATCCGGGCTTTTCTTTTTTTGCGTCGCAATACTATATCAATGGCGAGGGGTGAGGCGGGGTTTGTGCCTTCCATCCATCGACATTTTCGACTGATACGATTTTTTACACCAGGAGCTCGCCATGACCGCTTTCGACTATGACCTCTTCGTGATCGGCGGCGGTTCGGGTGGCGTCAGAAGCGGGCGTCTGGCAGCGGCGCTCGGCAAGAAGGTCGCGATTGCGGAGGAGTTTCGTTATGGCGGCACCTGCGTGATTCGCGGCTGCGTTCCGAAGAAGCTCTATGTCTATGCCTCGCAATATTCCGAGCATTTCGAGGACGCGGCGGGATTCGGCTGGGCGGTTGGCGAAAGCCGTTTCGACTGGGCGAAGCTGGTCGCGGCCAAGGAACAGGAGATTTCCCGTCTCGAGGGCCTGTACCGCAAGGGGCTCGCCAATGCCGGCGCGGAAATCCTCGATACCCGCGCCGAACTCGCGGGGCCCAACACGGTGCGACTGCTGGCGAGCGGCAAGACCGTGACGGCCGAGCGCATCGCGATTGCCGTCGGCGGACATCCGAGCCCGCACGACGCGCTTCCGGGGCACGAGCTCTGCATTAGCTCCAACGAGGCCTTCGATCTCGCCGAACTGCCGAAATCGATCCTCATCGCCGGCGGCGGCTATATAGCTATCGAATTCGCCAATATTTTCCATGGGCTGGGCGTTGAGACGACGCTGATTTATCGCGGCAAGGAAATTCTGTCGCGCTTCGATCAGGACCTCAGGCGTGGCCTGCATGCGGCGATGGAAGAGAAGGGCATCCGCATCCTGTGCGAGGACATCATCCAGCAGGTATCGACCGCTGCACAGGGCCGACGCGTCGCTCAGACGATGAAGCACGGCGAACTGGTCGTCGACCAGGTGATGCTCGCTCTGGGGCGCGTGCCGAACACCAGGGGTCTCGGCCTCGAGAACGCCGGCGTAAAGGTCAACGAGCGCGGCGCAATCATTGTCGATGCCTTCTCGCGCACGAGCGCACCCGGCATCTACGCGCTCGGCGACGTGACCGACCGTGTACAGCTTACGCCGGTGGCGATCCATGAGGCCATGTGCTTCATCGAGACCGAGTACAAGAACAACCCGACGTCGCCGGATCACGACCAGATCGCGACGGCCGTGTTCTCGCAGCCGGAGATCGGCACGGTCGGAATGACGGAAGAGGATGCGGCACGCAAATTCGATGAGCTCGAAGTCTATCGCGCCGAGTTCCGTCCGATGAAAGCGACCCTTTCGGGACGGAAGGAAAAGATGATCATGAAGCTTGTGGTCAACGCCGCCGATCGCAAGGTGGTGGGCGCACATATCCTCGGCCACGATGCCGGCGAAATGGCGCAGCTGCTCGGGATTTCGCTGAAGGCGGGGTGCACCAAGGACGACTTCGATCGCACCATGGCCGTGCATCCGACGGCGGCGGAGGAACTGGTGACCATGTATCAACCTTCGTACCGGATCAGGAAGGGCGAACGGGTCGCTTGAAACTGCGGCAGGCGGCACGCGACCGCCGATGTTTTCTGGTAGAATGCCTTTCCAAGCCCCACGTTAACGTTTATAAGCCCGCATCCGCGAAGTCATCGGCTCGGGGGGGGGGCGGGCGCGACGGCTTGGATCACGGAAATCCGAACACCCGGCGGTTACAGGACCGCAGGCGCGACGTGCGCGGGGCTCCCGCGTCAGACAACAGGTGATGGAAATGGCACAGACTTGGACTCCGAACAGCTGGCGGCAGAAACCCATTCAGCAGGTGCCGGATTATCCGGACCTCGCAGCGCTTGAGGCAGTGGAAACACGCCTCGCGAAGTATCCGCCGCTCGTTTTTGCCGGCGAGGCGCGGCGTCTGAAGACTGCGCTTGCCAATGTCGCCGAAGGCCGTGGCTTCCTGCTGCAGGGCGGCGACTGCGCGGAGAGTTTCGCCGAGCACGGCGCAGACACCATCCGCGATTTCTTCCGCGCCTTCCTGCAGATGGCAGTCGTGCTCACCTTCGGTGCGCAGCAGCCGGTGGTCAAGGTCGGCCGCATCGCCGGCCAGTTCGCCAAGCCGCGCTCCTCGGGCGTGGAAAAGCAGGGTGACGTGACGTTGCCAAGCTACCGCGGCGACATCATCAACGGCATCGAGTTCACGGAGGAGGCCCGCGTGCCAAATCCGGAGCGGCAGGTCATGGCCTACCGCCAGTCGGCCGCGACGCTGAACCTTCTGCGCGCCTTCGCGATGGGCGGCTACGCCAACCTCGAGAACGTGCACCAGTGGATGCTGGGTTTCGTCAAAGACAGCCCGCAGGCCGAGCGCTACCGCAAACTCGCCGACCGGATCTCCGAGACCATGGATTTCATGAAGGCGATCGGCATCACCTCGGAAAACCACCCGAGCCTGCGTGAGACCGATTTCTTCACCAGCCACGAGGCGCTGCTGCTTGGCTATGAGCAGGCGCTCACCCGCGTCGATTCGACCTCCGGCGACTGGTATGCGACCTCGGGCCATATGATCTGGATCGGCGACCGCACGCGTCAGCCGGATCATGCGCACGTCGAATATTGCCGTGGCATCAAGAACCCGCTCGGCCTCAAGTGCGGCCCATCGCTGACGGCGGACGGCCTCTTGGAACTGATCGACCTGCTCAACCCGGCAAACGAGCCGGGCCGCCTGACGCTGATCTGCCGCTTCGGTCACGACAAGGTGGCCGAGCATCTGCCGCGCCTCATCCGCGCGGTCGAGCGCGAGGGCAAGAAGGTCGTTTGGTCGTGCGATCCGATGCACGGCAACACCATCACGCTCAACAACTACAAGACCCGGCCGTTCGAACGGATCCTCTCGGAAGTCGAAAGCTTCTTCCAGATTCACCGTGCGGAAGGCACGCACCCGGGCGGCATCCACATCGAGATGACCGGCAACGATGTCACCGAATGCACCGGCGGCGCCCGCGCGCTTTCCGGAGACGACCTTGCGGATCGCTACCACACCCATTGCGATCCGCGCCTGAATGCGGATCAGGCTCTTGAACTTGCCTTCCTGCTCGCCGAGCGCATGAAGGGCGGCCGCGACGAGAAGAAAATGGTCGTCAACGGCTGATTGGGGACGCGGTCCGCATGGTTCAATATTTCTGATCGATCAGCGCGTCATCTGAATTTGACAGGGCCGGGCCAGCCGATAAAGCTGGCCCGGCTTTTTGTTCGAGTGCGAAATTGGACGGCGGGAGGACGAGTATGGAAATTCATGAAGGCGGATGCCTCTGCGGCGCTGTGCGGTTCAAGACGCGCGGGAAGCTCAGGGAGATCATCTTCTGCCATTGCTCGCAATGCCGGAAACAAACCGGCCTCTATTACGCCGCCACGAACGTGCCGAACAACGATATCGATGTCGAAGGCGCGGACAATATCACCTGGTATCGATCGAGCGCCGAGGCGCAACGCGGCTTTTGTCGGTTCTGTGGATCGGCACTTTTCTGGAAGGCCGACGCACTCGACTACACATCAATTCTTGCGGGTACCTTCAAGACGCCGACGCGGCTTGAACCCGGTTACCATATCTATTGCGCCGACAAGGGCGACTACTACGCTATCGAAGACGAACTGCCGAAATTTGACCAGGGCCGCGCCTGAAGTCACCTATAGTCCCGGCGTCGCCGCTGCCCGATCGAAAGCGATAGCCAGAGCTTCGAACTTCACGGCCTGCCAGAAGGCGTACTCCTCGACCAACCGTTCGCTTAGCCAGAACTGGCCCCGCGTGCCGTCATCGGGCCTGCCGATGAAGCCGGACTTCTCCGCGTTTGAAAACAGGCGACGGACATGCGTATTCGATATCGCGTAGTGCTCCGCGAGTGCCGCCAGATTGACGCTGATCCATACTCTTCCGTCTTCCGGAACAAGGGCTGACGGGCGCGTCATAAGGTCGTCGAGCAGTATTCCGCCAGACTCCGACCAGACGAATACGGCAACGCCCTGCGGCGGCTGCGTCCACTTGCTGTCGTTGATCAGGCGCCGCGCGGCCATCGGTTGAGCGCGTTCGAAAATGGCGATGTCGGCCTCGATGCGCTCGACCCTGGTTCCTCCGTCCAGGAGGTCGAGCGTTCTCATCTGGCTTTTGAACCAGAGTTGCATCGCATGTTGGCTGATCTCCGTCGGCTCAAGCGGCCGCGTCCTCCGGGTTCGGCCGCCGCTGGCGGGCCGGAGCAGCTTATAGGCGAGCAATTCGGCAAGAAATGCAGTCGCGGTGTTTCGGCTCGCGCCGCCGGTTTCGCGCATCAGCTTCAGCAGGCGCGCCGCAGTGACGCCGGAGTCGGGATCGTCGCGGTCGCGCTCGAGGTGGAGGGCATAGGCCGCTTGCGTAAGTATCCACTTCTGATGGGCCGCCACCATGCGAGAGACGCGCGGGAAGAGATCGTTCAGCGAGATGAGGTTGCGCGCACCCACCTGCAAGGCTGGCCGGAATGCCGGATTTTGCAGCAACGCTTCCACCGTGAAACCAGGTGGACCCTTTTGCTCAACGTTTTCCTTCCCCGCAGCCCGCTGCATCTACGCGCATGCCCCCAATGGCGCTGCAACGAAACACGGCCATCGATGCGTGTTCCGGGCAACACACAGCCTTGCTCTGGCAATTCACTAACATTTCAACCTTGCGCTTAGCGCGCAAGGTCATTGTTCGTTTCAGGCGAAGTTCCACGCGCCGCTAAAACTGCAGCGGCGGATGTTCGTAATAAGATAATGGAGAGCTCGTCATGTTCTCGTAATCCCGCTTGATCGCGGGCCGATTGCAGGGTGCCTGATCCACCAGGCATTCCAGAAGGACGCAGCTGTCGTGAATCGTCGCTGCATTCCAATACCCCGCATTTTCAGGGTGCGCCTCAAACGTTAATTTTCTCATACGCTAATAAGTTGCGATGTAGCCCCGTTCGTTCGCGGCTTTATTTCGTGTTGCATTATGAGCGCGTCGGTTTGCGTTATTCTTCCGTCCCTTCCTGACCGCGATCCGTCGCGGGTAGGGACTGCCCTACCTGGCGAATGAGGCTGGCAAGTTCGGAACGCAGTTCGACGATTTCGCGGAGCAGCACGTCATCCACCTTGTGGTGGAGCGCGATCAGCTCGACTTCTGCCTTGAGATTGACCTCGTAGTCCTTCGAGGCGGCAAAGCGATCTCGTTCGGCCTGTCGGTTTTGCGACATCATGATGACCGGCGCCTGAAGTGCTGCAAGCATCGAAAGCACCAGGTTGAGGAAGATGTACGGGTAGGGATCGAACGCGCCCTGCACGAGAAGGATCGAGTTGATGACGACCCAGGCGACGAGGAAGGCGCAGAAGCCGAGGATGAAAGTCCAGGAGCCCCCGACGCGCGCGATGGCGTCGGCAAGCCTGGCGCCGAAGGAAAGGCTGGTGTCGAATGCCGCATGTGTATCCGTCGAAAGAGGCCGTCGCTCCTTCGCGTATTTCAGGATGCGGTGTTCGATTTCACTCAACTGGCTGCTGGGCTTGCCGAACAGGATTTGGGAAATTTCGTTGAAATGCGCCATGTTGGCCTCCGGAAATGGCTCGGAGGCTATTTAGGACAGTGCCGGGAAATCTGTGAAGCGGTTTTCCGTCAACAGCCTTGGCGATGCTCGAAGGAGCGTATGCCGGGTTGTCACGCAGAGGCTGGCTACGACGGCCGGGGCAGTTCGTGCCCCGCCGTCGGGATTCAGGAACCGACGGGGAAGAGTTCGGCGTGGGACTTGAAGAAGCGATCCGTGCTGAACCGCTTGCCGAACATCATGTCGTGCTGGAGGAAGCGGTAATCGCGCAGCGACGCGGGTATCTTCGGCCGTCGCGACCACTCTGCGATGTCCTTGCCGTTCTTGCGGATCACCATATAGCGGTCGACGACGCGGTATTGATCGTAAACCTTGCCCAGGAAGCCGGTGTAATAGGGGTGCTCGTAACCGGCCTGCTTCAGGATCTGATAGGAAAGGAAGGCCGGGCTGATCGTCCCGATGTTCTTTTTCGGGCCCGTTTTGTTCGACCAGACGACGAGCGGCGTTTCGTGCTGCGCCTTCATCTGCTCCTTCGTACCCTTGCGCGAGGCGGTCACGTCGTTCATGTAACCGGTGTTGGTGTAGACGGTGTTGAGCGGCGGGAGATGATCGCCGAAGAGCACGATTATCGTCTCGCGGTCGCGCTTCTTCGCCCAGTCCATCAGCATCTTCAGGCTGTCGTCCGCTTCCTTGATGCCCTGGGCATAGGTGGCGAGCACCTGGCGGTCACCTTCGGGGAGGTTACCTTCGACCTTGATCGTGTTCCTCGCATAGCGGTTCGGCTCGTAGGGACCATGGCCCTGCAAGGTCACCGTGAAGAAGAAGAAGGGGTCTCTCATGGCATCCGCTTGGCGGATGATCTCCTTCATCAGCGATTCGTCCGAGGCGAAGATCCCGCGCTTCTGCATCGCCGGCAGGTTCTCTTCCGAGCGGAACGTGTCGAAGCCGAAGGCCTTGTAGACGGCTGTGCGGTTCCAGAACCAGCCCTGGAAGGGATGGATGGCGCGCGAGACATAGCCTTCGCTGCGGAAGAAGGTTGCGAGGGAGGGGATCGGTTTGCGGATATATTGCTGGTAGGGAATGCTGCCATAGGGCAGGAAGGCATTCGAAAAGCCGGTCAGCGTCTCGAATTCGATATTGGCGGTCATGCCGCCGAATTCCGGCGAGAAGACGTTACCCACCTGCATTTCGCGGACCGTCGGCATCGGATCGGGGGAAAGCTTCACGTTCGGCAGGCGTGTCGGATCCCAGAAGGATTCGCTCATGACCACGATCACATCCGGCTTGCCGCGATGCGTCGTTCCGGCAGGCAGAGGCTTGACCGGAATGCGGTCGATCGCATCCGCCATGTAGCCCGCCGGCGCGCTGACATTGGCCATCGGCAGGTTGATCGCAAAGGCGAGCGCAAAGCCGTTGTGGCGATAGTTCTCGGTCTGGTCCCACATGATCGGGATCACCCGCAAGCGATCGCGGATCCACGAGAACTGGTTGTAGTCCATGATGTGCCAGAAGGCGACGAGAAGCGGCAGCGCAAAGCCGACGCGAACGAGACGCTCCCTGCGCGTCAGCTTGGGAAAGTTCCGCCAGGCATAGCGCATGAGCAGGCCGATGGTGGCGATCATGGCGATCAACCCCACCACGACCGCGACGGCGGTCCACGGGCGGTCCTTAACAAGGACGGGCATCAATTCCATGATCTGCCGTCCGAAAAGGAAATCGGTCGGATAAAGCGGATCGGAGAGGAAGACCTGCTTCTGCTCGCTGATGAATGCTGGCAAAATCGCGAGCGGCACGACAAGGAGGGCCGCCTTGTGCTCGCGGCCGAAGAGTGCGTCGACAGCAAGCAGAACCAGGAAGAAAACAGCGATGGTCGTCCACGCCGGACGCATGGGATCGATGAAATAGGCGACGGTCTCGGCGAGGGACTGGCGCACGATCAGTTCGATCGCGAATACGAGCGCCGCAGCTATAAAAAGGGAGAAAAACGCGCTGCGCGTGCCGGCCAGCGCCTTGGCGTTCCTGACGGAGGCCCCAGACCTATCGACAAAGGTCTGGGAGCGTCTCGCGGCGGCGGAATCGATACTGGCCAACGGCGTCTCCAATTTCATAAATCTTTCGTCTTACTGTCATACGACTGTCATGTTGAACGGGGGATGAATGGCTAAACCGGCTAAGATGGTTGCGAGTTCCATGCCCGCAAAAAGACCGTGATCTCGCCACGTAAAGGGCGGGAAATGCAGAATTTTTCGGAATTTTTGAATTGAATGCGATTGGCTGTGGGTTTTTTGTCGCCGTATGCGCTAAGAACAGGGCGTATGTCAGATGTATTCGCTGAGAACAGACCACAGGCCCGCTCATGACTGCACAGAAAGCCGCTCCCTCAACGCTACGGATCGCCGTGGCCCAGCTCAATCCGACCGTTGGCGACATCGCCGGCAATCTGGCGAAGGCACGCGAGGCGCGCGCGGACGCGGCGCGCCAGGGCGCCGATTTGCTCCTGTTCACCGAACTCTTCATTTCCGGTTACCCACCGGAAGATCTCGTTCTGAAACCGGCATTTCTGAAGGCCTGCCTGCAGGCGGTGGAGAGGCTCGCCGCCGATACGGCAGATGGAGGCCCGGGCGTCGTCATCGGCTTTCCCCGTCAGGCCGGAGCGCTCCGTCACAATTCGATCGCGGTCCTGGACGAGGGCAGGATCATTGCGATCCGCGACAAGGTGGATCTCCCCAACTACGGCGAGTTCGACGAGAAGCGGGTGTTCGACGCCGGTGGAATGCCCGGACCCGTCAACTTCCGCGGCGTGCGCATCGGCATACCGATCTGCGAGGACATCTGGGGCGAGCTCGGCGTCTGCGAGACACTCAAGGAAAGCGGCGCCGAAATCCTGCTTTCTCCGAACGGTTCGCCCTATTACCGCGGCAAGGTCGATATCCGCCATCAGGTCGTCCTCAAGCAGGTGATCGAGACGGGTTTGCCGATGATCTATGCAAATCAGCTCGGCGGTCAGGACGAACTGGTCTTCGACGGTGCGAGCTTCGCCTTCAACGCGGACAAGTCGCTCGCCTTCCAGATGAGCCAGTTCGAGGAGGCGGTCGCGATCTCCGAATGGAGGCGGGGCGAGGAGGGTTGGACCTCGTCAAACGGGTTAAATTCCCGCATACCGGAAAGCGACGAGGCGGACTACCGCGCCTGCATGCTGGGTCTCCGGGACTACGTCAACAAGAACGGCTTCAAGAATGTCGTGCTCGGCCTTTCGGGCGGCATCGACTCGGCAATTTGCACGGCGCTCGCCGTCGATGCGCTCGGCGAGGAACGGGTGCGCACCGTCATGTTGCCGTACCGATATACCTCGCAAGAGTCGCTGAAGGACGCCGAGGCCTGTGCCAAGGCGCTCGGATGCCGCTACGACATCGTCGCGATCGAAGAGCCGGTGGAAGGCTTCCTCAACGCGCTCTCCGATGCCTTCGAGGGCACCGAACTCGGCATTACCGAGGAGAACCTCCAGAGCCGAACGCGCGGGACGATCCTTATGGCGATCTCCAACAAATTCGGCTCGATGGTGGTCACGACCGGTAACAAGTCGGAGATGTCGGTCGGCTACGCCACACTTTACGGCGACATGAACGGCGGCTTCAACCCGATCAAGGACCTCTACAAGATGCAGGTCTATGCGCTTTCGCGCTGGCGCAACAGCGCGGTGCCGCCTGGCGCGCTCGGGCCTTCCGGTGAAGTCATTCCGCAGAACATCATCGACAAGGCGCCTTCTGCCGAACTCCGGCCGAACCAGACCGACCAGGATTCGCTGCCGCCCTATCCGGTGCTCGACGACATTCTCGAGTGCCTGGTGGAAAAGGAGATGAGCACGGAGGAAATCGTCGCCCGCGGGCATGACGAACCGACAGTCCATCGCGTCGAACACCTGCTTTACATCGCCGAATACAAGCGCCGCCAGTCAGCCCCGGGCGTGAAAATCACCAAGAAGAACTTCGGTCGCGACCGGCGCTATCCGATTACTAATCGTTTCCGTGACAGGGGATAGCAATGCGCAGTTCGGTGGAGATCTTCGACATCGGCAGTGGCGAGGCTCGCATCGTCTGGCAGACAGAGCGACTGGTCGAGGCGCCGAACTGGTCGCCGGATGGACGCTATCTGGTGATCAACGGTGATGGCCGGCTTTATCGTCTCGCGCTTGACGGCTCCGAACCCGTTGAGATCGACACCGGCTTTGCCCGCCAATGCAACAACGACCACGGCATTTCACCGGATGGTCAGACGCTCGTCATCAGCGACAAGAGCGAATTCGGCAAGTCGGCGATCTACGTCCTGCCGATCGAGGGCGGGGTGCCCCGTTTGGTGACGCCGAATCTGCCGTCCTACTGGCACGGCTGGTCGCCGGACGGGCGGACACTTGCCTACTGCGGTATCCGCGATCAGGTCTTCGACATCTACACGATCCCGACCGAAGGCGGCGAGGAGCGTCGCCTGACCCACGGCGAAGGGCGCAATGACGGGCCGGACTGGTCGCCGGATGGGCACTGGATCTATTTCAATTCCAGCCGCACCGGCCGCATGCAGATCTGGCGGGTTCGCCCCGACGGCAGCGATGTGCAACGCATCACCGACAGCCCTTATGGCGACTGGTTTCCGCATCCCTCACCGGATGGCCGGCACCTGCTGGTGCTCTCCTATGACGGCGACGTCTTCGACCACCCGCGTGATCTTGACGTCAGGCTTCGCCTCATGGATCCGGAAGGCGGCAATGCGCGCGTGCTGTTCGAGCTCTTCGGCGGGCAGGGGACGATGAATGTTCCAAGCTGGTCGCCGACCCGCGAGGCATTTGCGTTCGTGCGGTATCAGCCTGAGTGATTCCCTCGCAGCATGTACGTCGCCTCAGGCGACCGGCAGATTGTAGGGCGTGATCACCTCGACCGCCGAAAGGCACTGGCCTCCGGAACCGGCGACAGCCGTTCTTCTTCCCATGATGGCGCGAAACGCCGTACGCGCGTCCGTCTTCAAGTCATGATGCAGCACGAAATGCACGCGTCCGTCCCTCAGGAGTTCCAGATTTTCCTGGTCGAGATCATGAGCGACGAAGAGTGAACAAGTCCGGTCGAGCTGATGGAAAGCGGCAAGCACGGCGCGGTTTCCTCCGCCGATCGAATAGGCGGCGTTGATCTCGGGGTGACGCGTCAGCGCATCAAGGGCGAGGACGCCGGTTTCCTCGCTCTTGCCAAAACCCTCGCTGATCTCGACGATACCAATCGAAGGGTAGCGCTCGCGCAATATCCGGCGGAAACCGATCTCCCGCTCCTCTTCTCCGCGGAAGCGGTTGCTTGAGAGCGTGACCAATACGGTCGCCGCCTGACCGGCGAAGCGCTCGCCGATCAGATAGGCGGCGGTCTCGCCGGCCGCGCGGTTGTCGGCCCCTGCATAGGCCGTTCTAGCGGAGTGTGGAAGATCGGTGACGAGCGTCACCACCGCTATGTCCGCGCTTTCGAGCCGCGCCACGGCAGCGGTCACTTCGGGCACATCCGGTGCCTTGAGGACGACGCCATCGGTGCCACGCAGGCGGATCCGGTCGAGCAATTGCGCGATCTCCTGTGCTCGCATCGTTTCTGCCAAATGAAAGCGGCAGCGGAAGATCGTCGGCATGAAGGTCGTCGCTTCATTTTCGAAAGCGCGTCGCACGGCGTCGGTAAAGCGCTCCGGCGCTTCCATCACCACGTCGATCGCATATTTCCGACCCTGGATCTCCATGCCCGCCTGTTGCTTCTCAAGCTCGCGGATCGCCGCCTTGACGCGCGCTACCGTCTGCGGGCGCACCCCCGTCCGATCATTGAGCACCCGGTCGACCGTGGCCGTGCTCACACCTGCCTGAAATGCGATATCCTTGACCAGAAACGGATGTGCCACGAACAAGCCTTGTGATGGTTTTTTGATGGATTCCTGCTCTATCCCAGAAGCGGGCGAGACGTATAGTCGGTACTGTATTTTCTCGAGGAGGAGATCGGATGAAGATCGACAACACGGCGAGGAGGCGCGTCGAACGCGTATGGCTGACGGAGGAATCCTGCAGCATCGAGGCGTTCCGCGCCGAGGTCGAGCGCCGCACCAACCCGATCGACTATCCGCATGCAGCCGATTGCCAAAAGAACATCCTGATCTATGACAGTGCCAGCCTCGTTGCCGATTGCAGGACGGATGACGGTCGGCGCGCAGCTCTGGGGGAGATTTGCGCGGTGCTGGCCGAAGGGCCGGGCGTTGCGGTGTTCAAGCGCGCCTTCACCGACACAAGCATTATCGACGAAGCAAGCCGTGTTTTCGACGAGATCATCGAGGAGCAACACCGCACGAACAGTGGCGGCGGCGACCACTTCGCCAAGCCCGGTGCCAACGACCGCATCTGGAATTCGCTGGAGAAGCATTGCCTGCGCTCTCCCGAAAATTTCGCGGCCTACTACGGCAACGCGGTCATCGCGCTCGTCAGCGAGGCCTGGCTCGGGCCGAACTACCAGATGACGGCGCAGGTCAACCGCGTCAATCCGGGCGGCGCGGCACAGTCGGCGCATCGGGACTATCATCTCGGTTTCCAGACGTCGGCGGTCATCGAGCAATATCCGGCACATGTGCACAAGCTTTCGCCAGTTCTGACGCTGCAGGGCGCCGTTGCCCATTGCGACATGCCGGTCGAAAGCGGGCCGACCTTGTTCCTGCCTTACAGCCAGAGCTATTTGCCCGGCTATCTCGCGCTGAAAAGGCCGGAGTTCAAAGCATATTTCGACGAGAACCACGTCCAGCTTCCGCTTGAGAAGGGCGATGCGGTGTTCTTCAACCCGGCGCTCTTCCATGCGGCGGGCACCAACCGGTCGGCAGACATCAAGCGCGTGGCAAATCTCCTCCAGGTCTCCTCCGCCTTCGGACGGGCGATGGAAACGGTCGATCGCGAGCGGATGTGCGCCATGCTCTATCCGGCCCTGAAGGCTCTTGCAGCGGACGGAAGGCTCTCGGCCGGCGAGATTGCCAATGCGATCGCTTCTTGCGCCGAAGGCTACTCGTTCCCGACCAATCTCGATCGCGACCCGCCGCTGGGCGGCCTGGCACCGAAAACGCAGGCACAGCTGATGCATGAAGCGCTGGCGGCCGATTGGGAAACCAAATCCTTCGTGGAGGCACTGGCCGCGCAGGCGGAGAAAAAGAGAAGCTGAGAAATGCGACGGGGCGATACTCCCGACGCTAAGGAGTGCGGGAGCTTGGAAGCGAAATAGAGGAGGAGTTACATGAGCACGGACTATGGCCGCCTTGATGGCAAGGTCGCTATCGTGACAGGCGGCACACAGGGGCTCGGTGCAACGATCGCGGCGCTCTTTGCCGAACGGGGCGCAACCGGCATCATCATCTGCGGGCGCAACGCTGCCAAAGGCGAGGCAAGAGCAGCCGAGATTGGCAAGGCGACCGGCACCAAGGTGATTTACGTGGCCGCCGATCTCGAGCGGGTCGACGACGCCCGCAAGGTTGTTGCGGCTTGCGACAGGGAATTCGGCCGGGTGGACGCATTGGTCAATGCCGCTGCCATCACCGACCGTGGCACGATCCTCGACACCACGCCGGAACTCTTCGACCGCATGTTCGCGGTCAACGTGCGCGCGCCCTTCTTCCTCATGCAGGAGACGGTGAAGGTAATGCGGCGCGAGAAGATCGAGGGCACGATCGTCAACATTGGCTCGATGTCGGCCAAGGCGGGCCAGCCCTTCATTGCCGCCTATTGCGCCTCGAAAGGCGCCCTGGAGACGCTGACGAAGAACACGGCCTACGCGCTTTTGCGCAACCGTATCCGCGTCAACGGCCTCAATATCGGCTGGATGGCATCGGAGGGGGAGGATCGCATCCAACGCGAATATCACGATGCACCTGCGGACTGGCTGGAGAAGGCCGCAGCCAACCAACCTTTCGGCCGCCTTGTCGATCCGGCCGAGGTGGCGCGCGCCTGCGCCTATCTTTCCTCGGCGGAATCCGGTTTGATGACGGGTTCGGTGATCTGCTTCGACCAATCAATCTGGGGCGCCTACGATGGCTCCCCGCATCCGGCGGCGCCGCTTTGACGCGGCGCCGGTTCTCCATGCCGCGCGGAGGCTTTGGGTGAGGCGAGCCGCTTGGCTCGTCTTGCCTTTCGCCGTCGGCTGTGCCCATATGCGGCCGTCAGGTGCCCGCCACGGCGGGAGAATCGGGAAGCCGGTGCAAATCCGGTACGTGCCCAACGCTGTGATGGGGACGGTCGCGCGAATACAAGTTCTGAATTTTGTTCAGGACATTGCCACTGAATCCTCAAGTGATTTGGGAAGGCGGCGCGGCTGGATGAACCAGAGTCAGAAGACCGGCCTGGCGAGATAGACCGGCCCCGCGCGGACGGCGGGAGGTTGTGCATTGTTGGGGATCGAACGATGCGGCCTGACCCGAGCGGCTGCCTGACGGCGGCTGGAGCCTTTTCGCCGGACGAGCGAGACGCCGTCTACCGCGCCATTGAAACACGCCGCGATGTGCGTGATGAATTCCTTCCCGATCCGCTGCCGGACGAACTCATTACCCGTCTGCTTGGTGCCGCCCATAGCGCGCCATCGGTCGGCTTCATGCAGCCTTGGAACTTCGTGCTCGTTCGTCAAAAGGTGACGCGAGCGAAGGTCTGGGAGGCGTTCGAGCGCGCCAACGAGGAAGCGGCGCTGATGTTTTCCGGCGAGAGACAGGCACAATACCGATCGCTGAAACTTGAAGGCATTCGCAAGGCACCGCTCAGCATTTGCGTCACCTGCGATCGCACGCGCGGTGGCGCGGTCGTGCTGGGACGGACGCACAATCCGCAGATGGATGTCTATTCGACCGTCTGCGCGGTCCAGAACCTCTGGCTCGCCGCACGCGCGGAAGGTGTCGGCGTCGGCTGGGTCAGCATTTTCCACGAGCAGGAGATCAAGTCGATCCTCGGTATTCCCGAGCACATCGAAATCGTCGCCTGGCTCTGCCTTGGGTTTGTCGATCAGCTCTATCAGCAGCCGGAACTCGCCGTGAAGGGATGGCGTCAGCGCCTGCCGCTCGAGGACCTTGTCTTCGAGGAAGCGTGGGGCGTCCCACAGGCAAACAGCATCTGAATTCAATACGATAAGCTCAGTATCTCCACTGCTTTGACAGCATGCGGCAGATGGGCTCAGTTGCCCTGGACCGGCTGGTAACCCGGACCGAGCGGGTGCTTGAGGTCGATCGCGCTTTTTTCTTGCGGCAGGAATGCCGGGCCCACGACACGGACCTTGCTGTTCGCCGGGTCGTAGGGCCTTTCCCGCACCGGCTTTGCTTGTACCGATCCCGCGGCCGGCTTCAGGTCGCCATTGATCGTGATGACCGACGGCTCGCTGCCGGTCGTCGCCTTCCTGCCATTTTCTGTCGCCGCACTAGCCGGGATTCGGCAGCCGCAAACTCCTGGCGCACCGACGCCGCGCGTCCGGTAGGCAAAGGCCGTCGGCAGCTCGGTATAAGGCCTTCCGGTCAAGGCCGAGACCATCTGGTCGCTCTCTTCCGTAGCGAGAACGTGGTAGTAGAGTTCCGTCTGCGCACCGGGGCAGCGTGCCTGACACAGCTCGGCGTCACGGGCAAAGTCCGCGGGCGTTGCATTTGACGAGATCGGGAAAAAGGCCCCGTCGCAGGTGCGGACGCACATTGTCCTGAGGCTGCCCATGGGCTCCTCGTGCAGCAGGGGAAAATCCTGTGTCTCGCTGTCGTCACCCAGCAGCGGATAATCTTCGCTGTCCGGCGAAAGATCCCTGAGGATATTGCGGGGGAGCTCGGCATCATCGACCGCAGCACTCGCGAACTCGTCCTGCTCCTCGACTGGATCGTGGGCATTGGCCTCGTCATGGCAGCCGTTCAGTTCCAGCGCCGCGAGAATGCGCCGGCGCGTGTCGCCCGTGTCGCCAGATATCAACGAGTGGCGGTGCGCCTTGAGCCGTTGAAGGTTGTCCTCCATGCGGGCGATGGTCTCATCCAGCGCCGCGCATGCCTCATCATTGTCACCACCGATGACGACGACACTGCCGGTGCCGCACTCCATCCGGCGTCGCTCGTTCTTCGCCCGGCGGAGCTCGATGTTCTGGCGGGAAACGGCACCCGTGAAATCGCGCAGGTTAGCGGTTGGGTTGACGGCCGTGGAGAGATCAGTGAGCCGTGCATTCAGGCGTTCGCAAACAGTCGAGGCCGACGCACCGTCAGCGCCCGCCAACAGCAGCTGGAGCAGGGCCACCGCCACGGATTTGAAGTTCCGGGATATGACGATCCGGGGCACTGGCTCTCGTCTCTTCTGCCTTGGTGCGCGATCCGTTCTTCAAGGACTTTCGCGACCGCCAACTCCTGTTTATCCATATCATAAGGCGTTGACGTAACAGCGCAACGTCCAGGGAGAGTTTGCGTTAACAGGGCACCGCAGCAAGAGAGAATAGACCGGGCCGCGACGGCGGCCCGGCGAGAAGGATCAGGCGGCCCGTGCTGTTTCGAGCGACATCGGGCGTTCGAGCACGGTGCCCTCGATTGCGGCGACATGCTTCATCGTTTCAAGTAGTTCTCGCGTCACTTCCCACGCGACTGCCACGGCGAAGACGGAGCCGATCCGGTGAGGATCGGCAATGCGCTCGCCGGGGCAACCCATCCGACGGAACATTCTTTCGAGGAAGACGTCGGTGACCGTGACGATATGGCTGACGCCGGAGGCAAGGCCCAGTTCGCCCACGCCACACATGAGTTCCGCAGCGGCGACCGTTACCTGGTTCGACGAGCGATCCTGCGAGATATCCGGATCGATGCAGAAGCGGCTCGATTCCCACACGGAAGCGCTACGGATCTCGGGATTGTCGCCGAGCAGAATCGGAAACGTATCGTCCAGCATGTTCGGCCCAAGCGTCGGCAGCAGCCGCAGCGATCCGCGTAGCTTTCCGGTATCCGGTGCGTACGACATTACATAAAGGGGGTTCGCCTTGTCGTAATGGTCGATTTCCCACTCGCCGTCCGTCTTCACGTCCCATTTCAGGAAGTCATGGAACACGCGCTTGCGCAGCCGGAACATTTCGTCGATGGCCCGCGGGTGCTGTCCGCGAGCGTTACCGTTCACAATCCTGATCATCTTTCGCTCCATCGTTTTTGCGCGATGGGCAGATGCTGTCAGGCTGAACCGACACATGTAACTGTCGGTAGTGACAGTTCAAAAGGAGATTTTTTCCCACTAAATTTGCGGGGCTTTTGTCCAGAGGCTACCGCAATGGTTAATTTGAACCCGTCAGATAGTGGGGATCAGGGCGTGGCGAACTGCCTGCGCCACGGCTTGCGTATTGGAGACGACATTCAATTTGCGGCGCGCATTGGTCATGAAAAAGCGGACGGTACGCTCGGATATGCCGAGGATCGTGGCGATTTCCCAATAGCTCTTGCCGGCCGCCGACCAGGTCAGCACCTCGGTTTCGCGGCCCGTCAGTCGCATGTCGCGCTCATCGATCGCCCCTGCCGTGGCCGCATGTTCCAACATCGATGCGTGGAAGAGGTTGGCGGCCAGCTGGAAGTCACGCAAATGGCAGCGCCGATAGATCGACCATTCCGCAGGCGACATGTTGGCGTTGATGGCGAGAAGCGCCATGCGCCCGGCAGGTGACGGCAGCGGCAGCGCAACGCCCTCTGTCGAAAGCCCGATTTCCTCCGCTGCATGGAAGAGCGGTTCGCACTCGGGGAATCGTCTGCGGGCGGTCGTCCATTCGACAGGTCTCACGCCACCAAGCGCAAGCCGCAGGATAGGATCAATGCGGTAGAGGGCTCTCGTTCGATAGATTTCCGCGGCATAGGCGCCGAACGTGTGGTGCAGACGGCATACCTTTAGTCCGTCGGCAAGGGGCTCCGCTTCCAAGTATAGCAGATGCGCGATCTTGAAAGTGCGGCGCATCAACGCGAAGAATTGCTCGGGTTCGGCGCAGCCCCCGTACTCCACAATGTCCAATAGATCGAGGACAGCCTGTTGATCCGTCATGCCCAACACCGAATCTTGCCCCTAGATAAGCATGGTAATGGGGGCATGCTTTGTCTAGTGCAATATTTCGTAAACGCTGCAAACTATTGCCCTTTCTAAATTCATGGTTGAATTTCGATCGGGGTAAACGTCAGGGCCGCCCGGGTCAGCGGCCCGACGTGTGCCTTTCCGTTACACCGGATGGCTTGCCTCGACGACCGCAAGAGCAGCCATGTTGACGACGCCGCGTGATGTGACCGACGGCGAAAGAATATGCGCGGGCAGGGCGGAACCCAGGAGGATAGGCCCGACATGCAGGCTGTCCGTCATGGTCTTGACCACACCGAGCGTGATGTTGGCGGCATCCAGATTGGGGAACACGAGCAGGTTGGCCTCGCCGTTGAGCGCGCTGTCCGGCATCACACGCTGGCGCAGGATCTCGGAGATCGCCGAGTCGCCGTGCATCTCGCCGTCGACTTCGAGGTCGGGCGCCAGTTCACGCACGAGCTGCAGGGCCGCACGCATTTTCGATGCGCTTTCGGAGTCGCGCGAACCGAAATTCGAATGCGACACGAGTGCCGCACGCGGGGTGATACCAAAGCGGCGGATTTCTCCGGCCGCCATCACGGTCGTCTGCGCAATCTCCTCGGCGCTCGGATTGTAACTCACGTAGGTATCGGTGAAGAAGGTTGCGCCGCGCTGCGAGATGAGCAGGCTCAGCGCCGAGAAATCGCGAACGCCCGTCCGCTTGCCGATGATCTGCGAAACATCGCGTAGGTGTCTGCTGTAGCGACCTTCCACGCCGCAGATCAGCGAATCCGCTTCGCCGCGCTTGACCGCAAGGGCGCCGATCACCGTCGTGTTCGTGCGCACGATCGTGCGGGCCGCTTCAGGGATGACACCGCGTCGGCCGACGAGTGCGAAATAGTCGTCGACGTAGTCGCGGTAGCGCGGGTCGCCTTCAGGATTGACGACCTCGAAATCGACATCCGGGCGGATCCGCAGGCCGTAGCGCCGCAGACGCGTCTCGATAATCTGCGGGCGGCCGATGAGGATGGGATTGGCGGTGCCTTCCTCGAGCAGCACCTGCGCGGCGCGCAGCACCCGTTCGTCTTCGCCTTCGGCAAAGATGACCCGGTTCTTCGCGGCGTTTTTGGCGGCCGCGAAGACCGGCTTCATGATGAAGCCGGAGCGGAAGACGAAGCGGTTCAATTTGTCGAGATAGGCGTCGAAATCCTGAATGGGGCGGCTCGCGACGCCGCTTTCGGCCGCTGCCTTCGCGACGGCCGGGGCGATGCGCAGGATCAGCCGCTGGTCGAACGGCGAGGGGATGAGGTAGTCCGGTCCAAAGACCGGCGTCTCGCCCGAGTAGGCGCGTGCGGCGACATCGGATGGCTCCTCGCGCGCAAGTCCGGCAATTGCCCGCACCGCCGCCATCTTCATTTCTTCATTGATCGTACGCGCCCCACAATCCAGCGCGCCGCGGAAGATGTGCGGGAAGCAGAGAACGTTGTTGACCTGGTTCGGGAAATCGGATCGTCCGGTGCAGATCATGGCGTCCGGGCGCGCCGCGCGGGCCAGCTCCGGCATGATCTCGGGAGTCGGGTTGGCGAGCGCCATGATCAGGGGCTTCTCGGCCATTTGCACAAGCAGTTCGGGTTTGAGGACGCCGGCGGCCGAGAGGCCGAGGAAAACGTCGGCGCCGCCGATGCTGTCGGCCAGCACGCGGTTGTCGCTGTCCTGCGCATAGACGGCCTTCCACTCGTCCATCAGCGCTTCACGCCCCGTGTAGACGAGACCCTCGATATCGTGGACCCAGATGTTCTCCCGTTTGGCACCGAGCGTAACGAGGAGGTTCAGGCAGGCAAGCGCCGCCGCGCCCGCGCCGGAGGTGACTATCTTCGCCTTGGCAATATCCTTGCCGGCGAGTTCGAGGCCGTTCAGGACGGCGGCAGCAACAATGATCGCGGTTCCGTGCTGGTCGTCGTGGAAGACCGGTATCTCCATCTTTTCGCGCAGGCGCCGCTCCACCTCAAAGCATTCCGGCGCCTTGATGTCCTCGAGATTGACACCGCCGAAGGTCGGCTCCAATGCCGAGACGACATCGACCATGCGATCGACGGTCGGTGCGTCGATCTCGATGTCGAAAACGTCGATGCCGGCGAATTTCTTGAAGAGCACGGCCTTGCCTTCCATGACCGGCTTGGAGGCAAGCGGGCCGATGTTGCCGAGGCCGAGAACAGCCGTGCCGTTGGAGATTACCGCGACCAGATTGGCGCGCGCGGTGAAATCGGCGGCTGTTTCGGGATTGTCCTTGATGGCGATACAGGGCGCGGCGACGCCGGGCGAATACGCAAGCGCCAGATCACGCTGGTTTCCGAGCGGCTTGGTCGGCTGGATCTCAAGCTTGCCCGGGCGCGGGTAGCGATGGAAGAAAAGTGCCTGCTGGTCGATGTCCCCGCTTGCCGGGACCGGTTTCGCTTTGTCGCCCGTATTCATGCCTTGCATTCCTTGTTCTTGATCGGGGCCTTTTGGCATGAATTGCGGGCGGCGTACAGTTATGCTCTGGCTCATTTCCGACGCCCGATTTGTCGCACGCGCACCGCGTGTCATCTTCCTGAAACACGAGTCTGGTTTTGACGGGCGTCAAAAGGATCAACCAAGACGAGGCTCGCATGACCGCAGCATCGGTATCCCAACAGAACTCGGTTCGGAAACTGCGGACTCTCTTCATCTCCGACGTCCACTTGGGCTCGAAGGCGGCCAAGACCGATTACCTGCTCGACTTCCTGCGCCATCACGAGGCGGAAACCATCATCCTCGTCGGCGATATCGTCGATGGCTGGCGCCTGAAGCGCAGCTGGTATTGGCCGCAACCCTGCAACGACGTGGTCCAGAAACTGTTGCGCAAGGCCCGCAAAGGCTCCCGTATCATCTACATTCCCGGCAATCATGATGAGTTCATGCGGGATTTCCCGGGCGTGCACTTCGGCGGCATAGAGGTGGCCCAGCGCCACATGCACAAAGCCGCGGACGGGCGCAACTATCTCGTCCTGCATGGCGACGAATTCGACGTCGTGGTGCGCAATGCGCGCGTGCTCGCCTATTTGGGCGACTGGGCCTACGACATGGCGATCGCGATCAATATCGGGCTCGCGGCAATCCGCCGTCGTCTCGGCATGCCGTACTGGTCCTTTTCCTCCTGGGCAAAGCTGCAGGTCAAGCACGCGGTGAATTTCATCGGCGAGTTCCAGAAGGTCGTTGCCGAGGAGGCGCGCCGGCATGATGCGCAGGGCGTCATCTGCGGGCATATTCATCACGCGGTGATCGAGGACATCGGCGATGTCCGCTATATCAACACCGGCGACTGGGTCGAAAGCTGCACGGCGATCGCCGAGCATTACGACGGCCGGATGGAGCTTATCACCTGGCACCGCATGCGCGGCGGCATGGTCGAGGTGGAAAGCTCCGACGAGGCCGAGAAGATGCTGGCGCGTGTCCTCGCGCCGCAGGCCGCCTGATTTGGCGCGGGACGGTTTCGTAGCATTCCCACACTGTTTTCAGACAAACACCTGTGGCGAAAACTGGCTTATGGTGAGCGGCGGCGCGGTTGTGCTAGAGGATGGCTTGCATCCATCAGGTCACTCCATGATTCCCTCATCCGCGCCCTCGAATGTGGGGCCTCCGCCGCGTCGGTTCGCGCTCCGCATAGCGCTGCTCTTTTGTGCGCCGTTGATCGTCAACGGCTTTGCCATGCCGTATTTCCCGGTCTGGCTGAGCACCCTGTCAATGACCGACTTCGAGATCGGCGTCGTCCTTGCCATCCCCATGTTCATTCGCGTGATTACCGCGCCGCTCGCCGGTGTGCTTGCGGATCGGATCGGAGAGCGGGTGATCGTGCTGATCTGGTCCGCCGTGCTCTCCCTCGCAACGGCCTTCATTCTTTTCTACGCGCACAGCTTCTGGCCGGTCCTCGTCATCTACGCGCTGCAGTCGGCGGTTTATTCGCCCTATGTGCCGATCGTCGAGGCGATCGCGCTCTCGGGCGTGAGGCGCTGGGGCTTCGACTATGCTCATATGCGCGTATGGGGATCGGTCGCCTTTATCGGCGCGACCATGCTGGGCGGCTGGATGATCGGCAGGTTTGGCGGTCCGATGGTCTTGCCAGCGATGGCCATGGGTTTTGGGCTGATGATCCTCATGGCCTTGGCGGCCCCGCGCGTCGGCCGGCCGCGCCGTCCATCGCCGATCACCGCCCTGACCGAGCCGCCGCCGAAATCGCTCCGCCAGCCCGACCTGCAATTGCTGCTGGTCGGCGTCACGCTGGTCAACAGCAGCCATGCCATGCTCTTCGCCTTCTCGGCCATCTACTGGCAGCATATCGGCTACAGCGGCACGCAGATCGGAGTACTCTGGAGCGCCGGCGTGGCAGCCGAGGTGCTGATGTTCTTTTTCGCAAAGGCCATCATCCGGCGCTTCAGTGTGTGGACAATGATCTTCTCCGGCTGCGGACTTGCCGTCGTGCGCTGGCTGATCTTCCCGATGGATCTCGGCTTTTCCGGCTATTTCGTCCTGCAGTGTTTCCACGCCTTCACTTATGCGATCATGCACACGGGCATGCAGCACAAGCTGGTCGAAAGGGTTGCAGAAGAGCAGGAGGCTTCGGCGCAGGGCCTCTACTTCTTCTACACCGGCTTCTTCACGGCGATATTCACGTTCCTCTCGGGCTATTTCTACGCGTGGTTCGGCGTCAACGGTTTCTATTCAATGTCGGCCGTCGCCTTTGCGGGCTGTTGTTTCGCTTTTGCCGGCTGGTATCTTCAGCCCCAGAGGCTGGTCTCGGGCGGAAAGACGAGAGAGGCTTCGTAGCGCAGGCCGGGCTTGCGGTCTTCAGCAAGCAGGAGCGGACCGTCGAGATCGACGAAATCGACGCCCTGGGCGACGAGTATCGCCGGCGCCATGGCGAGCGAGCTGCCGACCATGCAGCCGACCATGATCTTGAGCCCCAGCGCTTCGGCTGCGGCGCGCATGCGAAGCGCCTCGGTCAACCCACCGGTCTTGTCGAGTTTGATGTTGACCGCATCATAGCGTCCGGCCAATCCCTTGAGATCGTCCGTTCCGTGCACGCTTTCGTCGGCACAGACCGGCACCGGGTGCGCGATTGACGCGAGCGCTTGATCCCGGCCTGCGGGCAACGGCTGCTCGATGAGAGAGATGCCGTTTTCCGCGCAGGCCGCGAAATGGACGGCCAGATTGTCCTCCGTCCAGCCCTCGTTCGCGTCGAGGATGATTTTGCTTTCCGGCGCCCCCTGGCGCACGGCGCGAATGCGCGATGCGTCGTCGGCAGTTCCGACCTTCACCTTCAACAGCGCCCGATGGGAATATTTTTGTGCCTGCACCATCATCTGCTCGGGGTCGCCGAGGGAGATGGTGTAGGCGGTCGTCAAAGCGCCGGGAGCGGTGGTGCCGACCAGCTCATGGACACGCTTGCCGCTTTTTTTTGCCTCCAGGTCCCAGAGGGCGCAATCTACGGCATTGCGGGCCGCGCCAGGCGACATCGCCTTCTGCAGATCAGCGCGCGTCAAGCCGGCTTCGATCGACGAGCGCACGGCTTCTATTGCAGCCAGAACCGATTCGAGCGACTCGCCGTACCGGGCATAGGGTACGCATTCTCCCCAGCCGGTCACCTTGCCGTCGCTGATCTGGCAGGTAACGACGCTCGCCGTCGTCTTCGAGCCACGGGAAATCGTGAAGGCGCCGGCGATCGGAAAGTGTTGGACGGTGGCGGTAAGCGAAAGTGGCATTGGATCTTCTCCGTCGGGTCGACGCACGATATCTCGACCATCACCCGCCATGATGTTCTGCGTTTTTGGAACTTATTTGAGCAGTGTAGCTTTTCAGCCGCACAAAGCGCGCATTATGACTTTGAATTTCTGCACGATTTGGTCCTTAAATCGAATCTGGTTTAAGGAATTATGCAAGGGCCAACCCGGAAGACCAAGATCACGTGACGCATTCCCAATCCCAGATCGTTGCAGATGTCACGCTCGACGAGAGTGCCGGCGTAGAGGGCCGCCGCTATGTTTTCAGCGGCAACTGGCGGCATGAGACAGCCGAGGCGATGGCCGCGAAGCTGAAGAAGCTTGGTCGCCCCTCGGGCGGACGGCATGAGTTCGATTTTTCCGGCGTCACGGCGATGGATACGGCGGGCGCCTGGATCATCCGCCGCTTCATGAACGGCATTGGCGGCGAGGCGGGCGCGGATGTGCATTTCGCGAGCGGCGGCCAGCGTTATGTCGAACTCGTGCAGGCACTTCCGGAAAAGTTGCGCTTGCCGGAACGCGACACCACGAGACTTCCGCTTTTCCAGCGGCTGTTTGCGCCGATCGGCGAGTTAACCGTGTCCATATGGACCGACACGGTCGCCGCGATGTTCATTCTCGGCTCGGCCGTGCGCGGCGCCCAGTTGAAGCTCGGGCGTCATGCGGGGGTTTCTCCAGCCGCGATCGTGCACCAGATCGACCGCATGGGCGTCATGGCGGTGCCGATCATCACCCTCATGTCGTTTTTGATCGGCGCCATCATTGCGCAGCAGGGAGCATTCCAACTCCGATCGTTCGGCGCCGAGATCTTCGTCGTCGACCTTGTCGGCATTCTGCAGTTGCGCGAAATCGGCGTGCTCTTGACCGCGATCATGATTGCCGGCCGATCCGGCAGTGCGATCACCGCCGAGATCGGTTCGATGAAGATGCGCGAAGAGGTAGACGCGCTGAAGGTCATGGGCTTGAGCCCCGTCGGCGTTCTTGTCTTTCCGCGCCTGGTGGCGTTGACGATCGCGCTGCCACTTCTGACGATCATCGCGAACTTCGCGGCGCTCGCCGGTGCGGCCCTCGTCGCGTGGAGTTATTCGGGCATCACGTTCGCGACGTTCCTGTCGCGGCTGCAGGAAGCCGTCGACTTCTCGTCGGTGGCCGCGGGCATGATCAAGGCGCCGTTCATGGCGCTGATCATCGGCGTCGTTGCCGCCGTCGAAGGACTCAAGGTCGGCGGGAGCGCCGAGTCACTCGGACGTCGCGTGACCTCATCGGTCGTCAAATCGATCTTCGTCGTCATCCTTATCGACGGATTATTTGCCATGTTCTATGCGGCAATCGACTTCTGAGGCGGACGGAACATGGTTCAGGCAGTCATGGAAACACAACCGGACAACGCGGTCGAACAGCGCGAAGCCGTGCTTTCCGTTCGCGACCTTACGGTCGGTTTCGGCGACAACATCGTTCTCGACAAGCTCAACCTCGAGGTGCTGCGCGGCGAGATCCTGGGCTTCGTCGGCGCTTCCGGTACGGGCAAGTCGGTACTGATGCGCACGGTGCTGAGACTCCTGCCGAAGCGTTCGGGTACGATCGAGATCCTTGGAGCCGAATACGACAAAGTGAGCGAGGCCGACCGCATCGCACTCGACATGCGGCTCGGCGTCCTTTTTCAACATGGCGCGCTCTTCTCCGCCTTGACGGTACGGGAGAATATTCAGGTGCCGATGCGCGAATATCTCGATCTGCCGCAGGACCTGATGGACGAGCTTGCGCGGCTCAAGGTCGAATTGGTGGGCCTCGCGCCTGAGGCCGCGGATAAGTATCCGTCCGAGCTGTCGGGCGGCATGATCAAGCGCGCAGCACTCGCGCGGGCGCTGGCGCTCGATCCGGATCTTGTCTTCCTCGACGAGCCGACCTCGGGCCTCGATCCGATCGGTGCTGCGGAGTTCGATGAGTTGATCGCCAAGTTGCGCGACACGCTTGGATTGACCGTATATATGGTGACTCACGATCTGGACAGCCTGTTCTCGGTCTGCGACCGGATTGCGGTTCTCGGAAAGAAGCGCGTTCTGGTTTCCGGCACGATCGAAGATATGCTTGCCTGTGAAGAGCCATGGGTGAAGTCCTATTTCCGGGGCAAACGAGCAAGGTCGATCGTTCGCGAGCATGGCTGATGCTCACAGGGTGAATGGTGACAAGCTTCAGGCAAGCCCGGTTGTCGAAGCAGTGTGGATGAGCGGCTGGAAGTCGCGAAGGTAGTCAGAGCCAATGGAAACCAAAGCAAATTATGCCATTGTTGGCTTCTTCACGGTGCTTGTCATCGCGGCCGCATTCGGATTCGTCTACTGGATGTCGCAGTATGGACGAGGCGGGCAGATGGTCGACCTGATCGTCAACATCCCGGGCTCGGCCAACGGACTTTCGGTCGGCTCGCCGGTGCGGTTCAACGGCATCAACGTCGGCACCGTCCGCAATCTCGCCATCGATGCCAACGATCCGCGCTTTTCGCTCGCGATCACCGAGGTTTCGGCTGACGCGCCCGTACTCAAATCCACCAGGGCTACCCTTGAGGTGCAGGGTTTGACCGGTGCGGCCTATATCGAGCTCAGTGGCGGCAACAAGGGCGACGAGAACATCCTGAAAACCGCCCTTGAAAACGGAACACAGGCGCGGATCCTCGCTGATCAGTCGAGCGTCACCAGCCTGCTGGCAACTGCAGACGCAATCCTCGACCGGGCAAACAGCGCCATTGGCGACATACAAGGCTTCGTCACGGACGTACGCGGCCCGCTCACCACGACGATCGGCAATGCCGAGCGCTTTTCCAAGGCGCTTGCCGACAATTCCGGCGCGATCGACGATTTCCTGAAGAGTGTCGGGGAACTCTCGACAACGGTCAGCGCCGCGTCCCAGAAACTCGACTCGACGCTTGCGGCCGCCGACACGTTGATCAAATCGGTTGACCCGAAGAAAATCGACCGCATCGTCAGCAATGTCGAACAGGTAAGCAATGACCTCAAGAACGCCTCCGGCGGAGTTTCCGAGATGATCGCCTCCTTCCGGCGGACCGTGGAGACCTATCAGGAGGTAGGCAGGAACGCCCAGCAGACACTGAAGCGCGTCGATACGCTGATCGAATCGGTCGATACCCAGAAGGTCAAACTGGTCGTCAACGACATCTCGGCCGCAAGTGCCGATGCCCGCCAGACCGTCGCGCGGATATCGGACTTCGCATCGAAGATCTCCGCACGGCAGGAGGATATCGACCAGACGATTACCGATTTCACGCAGATGTCGAACAAGCTGAACGCGGCATCGAGCCGGGTCGACGGCATTTTGGTGAAGATCGACGGCTTCCTGGGCGATGCCAACGCGCCGTCGCTTTCCGCCGAGGCGCGTTCGACGCTCGAGGCGTTCCGTAAGGTGGCCGATAGCCTCAATGCGCAGATCGGTCCGATCACCGAGAACCTGAGGCGTTTCTCGAATTCGGGACTGCGCGACGTGGAGGCTCTGGTCACCGAGACGCGCCGTACGGTACAGGGCCTGGAGAGTACGATTTCAAACTTCGATAGAAATCCGCAGAGGCTGCTTTTCGGGGGCGAAACGGTAAAGCAGTATGATGGCCGCACGCGGCGGTGATTCGCGTCGATCGAGTGTTTGCAGGCAGCATGCACCCGACGGGTAGACTGTATTGCGCCGAAGTGGATGGGGATATTGGCAGTATGGATTTTCGGGGGCTGGTAGTTGTGCGTAAGGGGAGGGCGACCCGGTCTGCCGTTATCTTCTCATTGGCCATGGCGCTCGCGGGTTGCGGCACGCGCGCCGCCGTCAACGATACGTTCAGTCTCGCAACGGCGCCCATTGTCAAAGGGCAGGCGTCGACCAACAGGCAAATCCTCGTGCCCGAGCCGACCGCGCTCCAGACCATCAACAACGATCGGATCGTAATCCGGCTGTCCAGGTCGGAACTGCAATTTCTCGCCAAGGCACAGTGGGGCGACCGTCTCCCGAGGATGGTGCAGGACAAGCTCGTCCAGACCTTCGATAATACGGGAAACGTGAAGGGTGTCGGCAAGCCGGGGCAGGGCCTGGCGATCGATTACCAGCTCATTACCGAAATCCGTTCCTTCGAAGTCTCCACAGAAGGGGCGGACACGGCGGTTGTCGAGATCTACGCCAAACTGCTCAACGATCGGGACGGCACTGTCCTGACGCAGAAGGACTTCCGTGCCGCTGTGCCTGCGCGAGCCCCGAACAGCCCCGCCTTTGTCGCTGCCCTCGATGCGGCTTTTGCTCAGGTCGCCGCGGACATCGTCAGCTGGACCCTCAGCTCCATCTGAACTTCGATTTCGGTTCTTCGCCGTTTTAGGCGCACGACGGCTCAGCTGGCGCCGCTCACCCTGTGCCGACTTTCGAAATCTCGATGTGGTTGATCACCTCGGCGACGCCCTCGACGGCCGCCGCCGCTTCCTCCGCGCGGGCGGCTTCCTCGCTGGTTGCCACAGTTCCGCCGAGCACGACCGTGTTGCCGCTGCAGGTGACCGTGACGTCGATAGCGTCGAGCCCCGGCGAGACCGCGAGATAGTGCGCGATGCGGCGTTCGAGTTCGGCAGGGTGCTCGGCTGGTTGTCGCTCCGGCGCGTCGCCGAAGAATGTCCGTTGCTTGAAAATCATGCGCCGGTCCTTCTCTCCCTCTCGCGGAAAGAACGCCGGTCGCAGGAATTTGTTCGGTCTCGCTCAAGGCTACAGCAAGTCAAAGTGCCACAGCGATCTTTGCACGTCCGATTGGCGGGGCGCTGTGCGACGCCCGGCTGCAGTCAAGGCCAGCGCACAACCGGGGGCAGGGAGGAGAGGATAGATTCGACGTTCCCGCCCGTCTTGAGGCCGAAAATCGTGCCACGATCGTAGAGCAGGTTGAATTCGACGTAACGTCCGCGACGGACCAACTGCTCGTCACGATCCTCTTCCGTCCACGAGGTGTTGAAATTCGCGCGGACAATCTTCGGATAGACGAGAGAGAAGGCTTTGCCAACGTCTCGGGTAAAGGCGAAATCCGCATGCCAGCCGCCGAGTTCATCGGGTGAGTGCAGCCAGTCGTAGAAGATGCCGCCGGTACCGCGCGGTTCGTTCCTGTGTTTCAGGAAGAAATACTCGTCGCACCATGCCTTGAACTTCGCGTGATCGGCGACCGCGTGTCGGTTGCAGGTGATCTCCATGGCCCGGTGGAAGAGCATCGTGTCCGGATCGGTCATCATCCGCCGACGATCGAGAACCGGCGTGAGATCGGCACCACCGCCGAACCAGTGACTGGTCGTCACGACCATGCGCGTATTCATATGCACGGCGGGGACGTTGGGGTTGACCGGATGGGCAATCAGCGAAATGCCAGACGCCCAAAAACGCGGATCTTCGCTCGCACCGGGAATCTGGCCGCGAAACTCAGGCGAAAACTCGCCATGGACGGTGGATGTATGGACGCCCACCTTTTCGAAGACGCGACCTTCCATCATCGACATACGGCCGCCACCGCCGGCTCCCCCGTCGCGCAGCCAGTCCTTGCCGACGAAGCGGCCTGGAGGTTGATCGGAGAGCGGTCCGGTCAAGTCGTCCTCAAGCGCCTCGAAAGCCGTGCAGATCGTGTTGCGCAGGCTTTCGAACCACGCCTTTGCCTCGGCCTTCTTGTCTTCGATGTCAGCAGGCAGCCCCTGCGGCAATTGCGGTCTTTCCATGGGAATTCAGCTTCCATTCGCGGCGTCTCGCGCGGGAGAAGCCGCCGATTCGAGTGGTTTCGCCACAGTTCATATTTTTCCCCGAATGGCAACGGCGGCGCGACCCCGTCAATAGTCTACCGCAGGAATAAGCCCCAGATGAGGATGATCTCTTGAGCCGATCCCCATCATGCAGTGGGGCGGACCATGGTCCGGGCTCGCGGCCGGGCGAGGGGCTGGCAATCGCGAGGCTGTCATCCTATCTTCCTTGCAGAGGTATGGCCCATGGCAAGAATACCCGCAGGACCGCCGCTTGAAGGCTTGCGGCGTCAGATTGCCCGGCACCGCCGGGAGAAACCCACACGGAGCGACAAGCTCTTCGTGCGAGAGACTTTTCGACTTGAGCGAAGCGCGGCTCGCGCCAAGGCGCGCGAGTGGTTCGAGACCTGGCCCAAGGCGGCCTATTGGACCGAGGTGGAAAGCTGGCGCCAGCTCGATGGCGATGAAATCGAATTCACCATGCGCCGGCTGCCAAGCGCAGACTGATCACCCGAAGAAACCGCTGCTTTTCTCGCATATTCCGCTCGTGGCGGGGTCGGAGCGCGTCCGGGAAAACTGGTCGCCATGACGCAACCAGTACGCTACAAGGCCAGGCGGCACCTACTCAGGGCCGTTCCGTCCTCGCTCATTCCGGCGTCGTTATTTCATGCTCGTCTTCCGCTCAGTCGTAGTTCTGTCCGCAACGCAGATCATTGCCTGGGGCGCCATGTTCATGGCCGTTTCCGTGACGGCAGCAGAAATGGCCGGCGATCTCGGCCTCAACCCGTCGAGCGTCTATCTCGGGCCAACGGTCATGCTGGTGGCGATGGCGCTGTGTTCGCCGTCACTCGCCGGGTTCTATGCCCGCCACGGTGCTCGGCAGGTGTTGGCGCTCGGTTCGCTCTTCGCAGCACCCGGTCTCTGGCTGCTTGCCGGAGCGGAAGGAACGCTCTCCTATTTTGCCGCCTGGGCCATCCTTGGCATGGCGGGCGCAGCAACCTTGACGACCTCCGCCCATGTCTTCCTGAACGAGGTCGCGGGCGAGGGTGCCCGGCGAGCGATCGGGGCACAGATGCTCGCCATGGCACTCGCGCCGAGCCTTTCCTGGCCTGCCACCGTCTATCTTGAGGGGCTGTTCGGTTGGCGCAACACGTTCGTGCTATATGGCGCGGTGATGCTGCTTGTCTGCGCACCGCTGCATTTCTTTGCTCTGCCAAGAACCGTGGTACATGCCAACACACCCAGAAGCCGAACGCCGCAGGTTTCGACCAGGCAGCAAATCGCGCGCGACCGGCTTGTCGCAACGCTGATTACGGCCGCTGTTGCACTCAATGGATTCGTCACCTGGGGTTTCCAATTGGTGGTTATCGACCTTTTCCGCAGCTTCGCAGTGCCGGAATATCTCGCCGTTGGCTTTGGTTCGGCGATCGGCTTCGTCCAATTGTCCGCGCGGCTTTTTGATTTTTTGGGCGGTAACCGCTGGGATGGCCTGACAACCGGCCTCGTCGCGGCGGCAATCATGCCTCTCGCCCTGCTAGCATTGATTTTCGGCAACGGAGCCGAATGGTCGATCATCCTGTTTCTCGTGCTCTATGGCCTTTCGAGCGGCGCCATGTCGGTCAGCCGGGCGACGATGCCGCTCGTATTCTTCACCTCAGGACAGTACGCGTCGGTCATGGCGCGCCTGGGTCTGCCCCTCAATCTCGCCTTCGCCGCCGCTCCACCCTTCTTTTCCTTCATTCTCGGCACGGCGGGAAACTGGTGGGCTTTGTCTTTCGCGCTTCTCTGCTCCCTTGGCACGCTGGCAAGCATGGTTACTCTCGAACGCCTGAGACCGGCGCAGCGCTAACCCGTTCCCTCCATCGGATCGATCAGGCGCGGGCCGGCTCCTTCGCCGCCGAGTACGTCGTAAGGATTGCGCAAGGGACATTCGCGCATCGAGAGACAGCCGCAGCCGATGCATCCAGTCAGATGGTCGCGCAACGCCGTCAGCTTGGCGATCCGCTCGTCCAGATGATGCCGCCAGGTCATGGAGAGTTTCGTCCAGTCCTCGACGGTCAAAGGTCGATCATGCGGCAAAACCGAGAGCGCCGACTGGATCTCTGCCAGCGGGATGCCGGTGCGCTGAGCGACCTTGATGACGGCAACGCGCCTCAGCACCGCACGCGGATAGCGCCGTTGATTACCGCGGCTGCGGTTGCTTCGGATCAGCCCTTTCGTTTCGTAAAAATGGAGCGTCGATACCGCTAGACCGCTTCGTTCCGCGACCTCGCCGACCGTCAACTCGCGCGAAATATCACCGACCTTGCCTTTTTCCATGGATGCTATTGACCTCAACTATGGTTGAGGTTCTATAGCATGAGCTCCCTGATAGCGACAACAAGGAGCTGATTCCCCATGACAGAGAAAATGACCCTCGCCGTGATCTATGGCAGCGCGCGGCAGGGCCGGTTTTGCGATACCGTCGCGAGTTGGCTTATCCGTGAGCTTTCGGAATCCAGCGTTTTCAGTCTGACGATCATAGATCCAGTGAGATTCAAGACCTCTCGTGGCGCCGAAAAGGCGGTCGATCCGGCGGAATGGATGGAGCGAAAGGTCGCCGAGGCGGACGCCTTCATCGTCGTCACGCCCGAATATAACCACGGCTATCCCGCCGCGCTGAAGGAACTGATCGATTCGGTCTATGAGCCGTGGCACGCCAAGCCGGTTGCCTTCGTCTCCTATGGCGGCGCATCGGGTGGCATCAGAGCCGTAGAGCAGCTACGCCAAGTTTTTGGGGAACTGCATACGGTCACCTTGCGCGACGGTATCACTTTCCCGAAAGCCTGGTCGAAATTCGATGCGGCTGGAAATCTCTACAAGCCCGATGAAATGCGCGCCCCGTTGTTCCTGATGATGGATCGTCTGACCTGGTGGGCACGGACATTGAAGACCGCCCGCAAGACGACACCTTACAGCGAGATCGCAGCATGAGCGGTCCAACCTTCAACGTGACGGCTGGCGCCCAGGGGGTTCTTTCCCCCGGCACCCGCGGGCGCAATCTCACGCTTCTGTGCGTGAGCGCCTTGACGATCATGTCGGGCGCCACGATCTCCGCATCCTTGCCCGGCATCGAGGCTCGCTTCGCCGACACTGAAGGCGCGGCGCTGCTTAGCCGCATGATGCTGACGCTCCCGGCGATCTTCATCGCCGGACTCGCGCCCGTTGCCGGCGTCATTGCCGACCGGTTTGGCCGAAAGCGGCTGCTGCTTCTTTCACTCGTCGTCTTCGCGCTGGCTGGATCATCCGGCCTCATGCTTGACAGCCTGCCGGCCTTGCTTGTCGGCCGTGCGGTCCTCGGCATCTCCGTCGCAGGCATCATGACGACGGCAACCGCGCTTGTCGGCGATTTCTTCGAAGGAGC
Organism: Sinorhizobium terangae; assembly: GCF_029714365.1. NCBI lineage: Bacteria > Pseudomonadati > Pseudomonadota > Alphaproteobacteria > Hyphomicrobiales > Rhizobiaceae > Sinorhizobium > Sinorhizobium terangae. The sequence goes on along the minus strand of NZ_CP121659.1, from coordinate 1,631,834 downwards.
CGCGCGCGACCGCTACATGGGGTTTCAGGCTGCCTTCGTCGGTATCGGTGGTGCCATCTTCCTCTCGGGCGGTGGTCTGCTCGCCGACATCCATTGGCGCGGGCCGTTTGCGATCTATTGCCTGGCTTTTGTGCTGTTACCGGCCGTGTTGGCGCTGATCCCGGAGCCGCGCAGAACTGGTGCTACGCCGGTTGCAGGGGTCAAACAGGAGCCACCTTCCGGTTTCGTTTTGCCGCTTGTCCTCGTGCTGCTGGCGGCATGCCTGCACTTTGCGATCTTCTACATGCTGCCAACACAGCTGCCCTTCTATCTGAAAAGCCTCGGTATCACCCAGCCAAGCCGCGCCGGTATCGCAATCGGAGCAGGGCAGGTCGTCGGCGTCCTGGCTGCGCTTTCCTTTTCGCGGGTGAGGGGCCGCATCGGTCGGATGGGCGTCTTTGCCCTCGGTTTCGCAGCACTTGGCACCGGCTACATCGGATTGGGAAGCGCTCAATCCTATGCCGGAATCCTTGCCGCCACGGCGATTACCGGGATCAGTATGGGATTGATGACGCCGAACCTCTCCGCTTCGCTGCTGGCGATCGCGCCGTCGGCCTTGCGCGGGCGACTTTCGGGTGCCTTGATAGCCAGCATCTTTGCCGGACAATTCGTCTCACCGCTCGCGAGCCAGCCGCTCGTCCGCGACTGGGGCTATGCGGCCACATTCGCGGGCGCGGGTGCGTTACTCGGTGCGCTCGCCCTGATCTGCCTCGTAAGCCGAATGTTGCCCGCGGTGCGGCCGCAGCGACAAGAGGACAGGGCATGACGTTCTTCGCGGCCCGGTCAATCAGGCTCGTTTTGGCGGATCGCTTCGCCGACGATCATGGCGGCGGAGATGGCGATATTGAGCGAACGCTGACCGGGCGCCATCGGGATGACGACGCGGCCGTCAGCTCGCTGGTGCACGTCGTCCGGCACGCCGGCGCTTTCACGACCGAACAACAGGATGTCGTCCGGGCGAAAGCTGAAGCGCGTATAGGGCTGCGCCGCCTTGGTCGAGGCCAGCACAAGCCGCCTGCCGGTGGTCGCACGCCACGCTTCGAAGCGCTCCCAGTTGACGTGGCGGGTGAGGGTGACGGCCGCAATGTAGTCCATGCCGGCGCGCTTGAGGTTGCGGTCCGACAGATCGAAGCCGGCTGGTTCGATGATGTCGACCGCGAGGCCGAGACAGGCGGCGAGCCGCAGGATCGTGCCGGTATTGCCCGGAATGTCCGGCTGGTAGAGCGCGATACGGAGATTGTTCATGGGCCTTCACCGGAACCTAAGCGAACGTGGAAAAGCGACGGCTTCTATGACAGTGAATCGTGCCGCGATCCACCCGTGGCCACGCCATCGGAGGGTACATTTCATGTCGCTGGTTTTGCGCTCGCTAATCTGTGCCGTATCGGCAACAGCTGGCACGATGATTACAAAATGGGCAAGAAAATGCCCGCGACAATCTGGCGCGGGCGCGCGAATGGGTTTAAAGCTCACTCATCTTCAACGCGAACCGATGGAGGCATGCATGCATATTCCCGTGATGACACGCCTCTGGGCCGGGTCTTTCCTGGTCTGACCGGTTCCGCGCCTTTTCTTTCTATCGATCGATTGACGCGCGCTCCGGTTCTCCGGAGGTCGTAGCCCCATTTGCGGGCCCATTTCCGGTTTCGATTTTTCAAGATAAGAATGCGGGGCGACCCGCCTTCCTTCAAAATACCCTGAAGGAGCTCGACAATGTTTGGCTGGTTTGAATCCCGCCTCAATCCTTATCCGACGGAAGAGCCGACGCTCCCGCCGAAGGGTCTTTTTGCCTTCTGCTGGCACTACACGAAGCCTGCGGTTCCATGGCTCCTGATTATGTCGGTCTGCACGATGCTGATCGCGATCGGCGAAGTGGCGCTGTTCCAGTTCCTCGGCAACATGGTCGATTGGCTCTCCAGCGCCAACCGCGAAACCTTCCTGGCGGCCGAGGGCGGCAAGCTCTTCTGGATGGCGGCGCTCGTCCTCATCGGCCTGCCGGGTCTGGTCGCTCTCGATTCCTTCGTCATGCATCAGGTGCTGCTCGGCAACTACCCGATGATCGCGCGCTGGCAGATGCACCGTTACCTCTTGCGCCAGAGCATGACCTTCTTTGCCAACGAGTTCGCGGGACGCGTGGCGACGAAAGTCATGCAGACGTCGCTTGCCGTGCGCGAGACCGTGATGAAGATCCTCGACGTCTTTGTCTATGTCGTCAGCTATTTCGTGACGATGCTGATCGTCGTGGCGACAGCCGACTGGCGGCTGGTAATGCCGCTCGCAATCTGGCTCGTGGTCTATATCTCCATCGTCACCTACTTCGTGCCACGGCTGCAGAGGATTTCGAAGGAACAGGCCGACGCGCGGTCGATGATGACGGGCCGTATCGTCGACAGCTATACCAACATTGGCACCGTCAAGCTGTTCTCGCACGCAGGCCGCGAGGAGACCTATGCCCGCGCGGCGATGGACGAATTCCTCGACACCGTTCACCGGCAGATGCGTAAGGTCACGCTGTTTCATGTGTTCGTCTATACGAATAACAGCCTGGCGCTTTTCGCGATCAGCGCCCTTGGGATCCACCTGTGGCTGACGAGCGCGATTTCCGTCGGCGCGATCGCCATTGCGATCGGCCTTGCGATGCGCATCAACGGCATGTCGCAGTGGATCATGTGGGAGGTCTCGGCACTGTTCGAGAATATCGGCACGGTCTATGACGGCATGGGCATGATGACCAAGGCGCACGACATCGTGGACCAGCCGAATGCGACCATGCTGAAGGCGGACAAGGGCGCGATCAGTTTCGACAACGTCCGCTTCCACTACGGCAAGGCGCAGGGCGTGATCGACCGGCTGTCGCTCGACATTCGCCCGGGCGAGAAGATCGGCCTCGTCGGGCGGTCTGGCGCCGGCAAGACGACGCTGATGAACTTGCTCCTGCGCTTCTACGACCTGGAGGCCGGTTCCATCCGGATCGACGGCGAGGATATCTCCACCGTTACCCAGGACAGCCTGCGGGCGCAGATCGGTGTCGTCACGCAGGACACGTCGCTGTTGCATCGCTCGATCCGCGACAACATCGCCTACGGGCATCCGGGAGCGAGCGACGCGGACATCATCGCGGCGGCGAAGAAGGCAAATGCCTGGGACTTCATCCAGACACTGGAGGACAACCTCGGCAGGCGCGGCCTCGACGCGCAGGTCGGCGAGCGGGGCGTCAAGCTTTCCGGTGGCCAGCGCCAGCGCATCGCCATCGCGCGCGTCTTCCTCAAGGACGCACCGATCCTGATCCTGGACGAGGCGACCTCGGCGCTCGATTCCGAGGTCGAGGCCGCGATCCAGGAAAACCTGTTCGCGCTGATGGCCGGCAAGACGGTGATCGCGATCGCGCACAGGCTCTCGACGTTGACCGAGATGGATCGCCTGGTGATCCTGGAGGCCGGACGAATCGTCGAAACCGGCTCGCATGAAGAGCTCGTGGGCAAGGGCGGACTCTATGCCGACCTCTGGTCGCGCCAGTCCGGCGGCTTCATTGCCGACGACCTGGAGAAGGAAGAAGCGGCGGAATAATCCGCCGCTTCCATTGCCGTTTGATAGCAATTGGTTAAAGCGTTTTTCTCAAGCTCGTTGCGCGTGTGGCGCTGCGGAACTTACGCATTTGTAATGTAGCGGGCACCGGAAATCGTTTGCCGCTGTTTCATAACCACCTATATCGGAAAACATGCTGCGCGCGATCGTCACCATTTTCGAGAACTGGATCAAGCCGTTCGCGCCGCGTGAGAGGCTGCAGCCACCAAAATCCCTATGGGCGTTCGCCTGGTTTTATGCGAGCCAGGCAAAGGGGCCGTTCCTGGCCATGGCAGCGCTTGGCGGCCTGGTGGCGATGTTGGAGGCGGGGCTTTTCTACTTCGTCGGCCGCCTCGTTGATGTCCTCGACACCGTGAAGCCCGAGGCCGGGTGGAGCGGGCTGATTGCCGCCAATGGACCGGAACTGCTCTTCATGCTGTTGACGGTGCTGGTGTTCCGCTTTCTTGCGGTTGCGCTCGCCGCGCTCGTCGAGGAACAGGCGATCATCACCGGTTTCCTCAACCTGGTGCGCTGGCAATCCTACGTCCACGTGGCGCGCCAGTCGCTGACCTTCTTCCAGAACGACTTTTCCGGCCGCATCGTCACCAAGGTCTGGTCCGGCGCGCAGGCTACGAGCGACCTCATCGTTTCGCTCCTGCAAGTCGTCTGGTTCATCGTCATCTACACGGCCTCGACCATGGCGCTGATAGCCCAGCTCGACTGGCGGCTCGCGGCAATGGTGGCGTTCTGGATTGTGGTCTTCCTGGCGCTTGCCCGATATTTCGTCCCCCGGGTGCGCAAGCATGCCCGTGACACGGCCGAGATGGCGTCGATGCTCAATGGCCGGATGGTCGATGCCTACTCGAACATCCAGACATTGAAGCTCTTCGGCAGTGACGAGGAGAACGACCGCTATATTCGCGCCGGCTTCGACCGATTCCAGGGAGCGGTGATCCCCTTCACACGGTTGCTGACGGCTGTGCGGTCGTCGTTGGCGCTGCTTTCCGGCCTGATGATCACGGCGATCGCCGTTTATTCGATCCATCTGTGGCTCGCCGGCTCCGTCAGTTCCGGCGCGGTAGCGTTCACGCTGGCGCTGGTGCTGCGCCTCAATATGCTGCTCGGCCGCATGATGTCGCAGTTCAACGCAATCATGCGCAATATCGGCACGATCCAGAATTCGGCCGAACTCGTCTCGCAGCCGATCGGCCTCGTCGATCAACCGGGTGCGCCGAAGCTGGAGATCAGCCGGCCGGAGATCCGCTTCGAGCACGTGAAGTTCCACTACGGAAAAGGCGGCGGTGTCATCGACGATTTCTCGCTCACCATTCGGCCAGGCGAGAAGGTCGGCATCGTTGGTCGGTCCGGCGCCGGCAAGTCGACGCTCGTCAACCTGCTGCTGCGCTTCTACGACCTCGAGGGTGGCCGCATTCTGATCGACGGCCAGGATATCGCCGCGGTCCGTCAGGAATCGTTGCGCGCCCATGTCGGCATGGTCAGCCAGGACACCTCGCTTCTGCACCGGTCGATCCGCGACAACATCCTCTTCGGCCGGCCCGGCGCGAATGAACAGCAGTTGATTGAAGCGGCCCGCAAGGCAGAGGCATACGAGTTCATCGTGAACCTGCAGGATCAGCGTGGTCGAAGGGGTTTCGACGCGCATGTCGGCGAACGCGGTGTCAAGCTTTCCGGCGGCCAACGGCAGAGAATAGCGATTGCCCGCGTCATGCTGAAGGATGCGCCGATTCTCGTTCTCGACGAGGCGACCTCTGCGCTCGATTCCGAAGTGGAAGCAGCCATTCAGTCAAATCTGGAGCGCCTGATGGAGGGCAAGACGGTGCTTGCGATCGCCCATAGGCTTTCCACGATTGCCGCGCTCGACCGGCTTGTCGTGATGGACAGGGGACACATCGTCGAGGATGGCACCCATGCGGAGCTGATCGCCCGCGGCGGGCTCTATGCCGACCTGTGGGCGCGACAGTCGGGCGGGTTTCTGGCGCGCGAAGAAGCGGCGGAATAGGGCGCTTGAATGCCGCTCGCGGGCCATCCGCGACACCATCCCGGAGACGGCCCGCAAACCCGTCAAATCCTTGTGCCAATTGGTCGCGCTTTTACCCGCGACAATCTGCCCACATCCCCTTGTCAAGGCTGGACATAATTTGCGATCAGGCATAGAACGCGCCCGATTGACGGGGAATCTGCGTGCAGTGCGCACGTAGAGTTTTCCGGATACTGGTGTCCGGTCCATGCTTGTCTCGGCAGGCCGGCTAGGCGCCAGCGAGTTCAGAGGGCGTGGTTCCTTGGCTTGGGCGGAGGCCTGAACAGGAATCGCGCTGGGCCGGATGCGGTTTCCGCAATATTGCGTGAGAGGATGGTTTAGCCGTGAGCGAACACGACACTTCAAGCGAGACCTTGGGCGAGCCCACTCGCCGCGATTTTCTATACCTGGCCACTGGCATGGCCGGCGTCGTCGGCGCCGCTGCCGCCGCCTGGCCGTTCATCGACCAGATGCGTCCCGACGCATCGACGCTCGCGCTCGCTTCGATCGAGGTCGATGTTTCCAGCCTCCAGCCCGGCATGTCGCTGACGGCGAAGTGGCGCGGTAAGCCGATCTTCATCCGCAACCGCACGGACAAGGAAGTGGAAGACGCCAAAGCCGTTCCGCTCGAAGACCTCAAGGATCCGGTCGCGCGCAACGCCAATCTCGCCACCGACGCCCAGGCCAATGATCTCGACCGCTCGGCCGGCGAGGGCAAGGAAAACTGGATCGTCATGATCGGTTCCTGCACCCATCTCGGCTGCGTTCCACTCGGCCAGGCCGGTGATTTCGGTGGCTGGTTCTGTCCCTGCCACGGCTCGCACTACGATACGGCCGGCCGTATCCGCAAAGGCCCGGCACCGGAAAACCTCCCCGTGCCGACCTTCTCGTTCGTTTCCGACACAGTTATCAAGATCGGTTGAGGGGACTACTGATAATGAGTGCTGATCATTCAACCTACACGCCAACGACAGGCATCGAGAAGTGGGTTGATTCCCGTCTCCCGCTGCCGCGCCTCGTCCACGACTCGTTCGTCTCCTATCCGGTTCCGCGCAACCTGAACTATGCCTACACCTTCGGCGCGATGCTGTCGGTGATGCTGATCGTCCAGATCCTGACCGGCGTCGTGCTGGCCATGCACTATGCAGCCGACACGGCCGTCGCCTTTAACTCGGTCGAAAAGATCATGCGCGACGTCAACCATGGCTGGCTGCTGCGCTACCTGCACGCCAACGGCGCGTCATTCTTCTTCATCGCGGTCTACCTCCACATCGCCCGCGGTCTCTACTACGGTTCCTACAAGGCGCCACGCGAGATCCTCTGGATCCTCGGCGTCGTCATCTATCTTCTGATGATGGCAACCGGTTTCATGGGCTACGTTCTGCCCTGGGGTCAGATGTCCTTCTGGGGCGCGACCGTTATCACCGGCTTCTTCTCGGCCTTCCCGCTGGTGGGTGAGTGGATCCAGCAGTTCCTGCTTGGCGGCTTCGCCGTCGACCAGCCGACGCTGAACCGCTTCTTCTCGCTGCACTACCTGCTGCCCTTCATGATCGCCGGCGTTGTCGTCCTGCACATCTGGGCCCTGCATGTCACCGGCCAGACCAACCCGACCGGCGTCGAAGTGAAGTCGAAGACCGACACCGTCGCCTTCACGCCCTATGCGACCCTGAAGGATGCGCTTGGCGTATCAGTCTTCCTGATCGTCTACGCCTGGTTCGTCTTCTACATGCCGAACTTCCTCGGCCATCCGGACAACTATATCCCGGCTGACGCGCTGAAGACCCCGGCACACATCGTTCCGGAATGGTACTACCTGCCGTTCTACGCGATGCTGCGCGCCATCACCTTCAGCATCGGACCGATCGACTCCAAGCTTGGCGGCGTTCTGGTGATGTTCGGCTCGATCCTGGTTCTGTTCTTCCTCCCTTGGCTCGACACGTCCAAGGTCCGCTCGGCCGTCTACCGCCCGTGGTACAAGCTGTTCTTCTGGATCTTCGTGGCTAACGCGATCATGCTCGGCTGGCTGGGTTCGCGCCCCGCAGAGGGCCTCTATGTCGTGATGTCGCAGCTTGGCACGCTGTACTACTTCGCGTTCTTCCTCGTCATCATGCCGGTTCTCGGCCTGATCGAAACGCCCAAGCGCATTCCGAACTCCATCACTGAAGCGGTGCTGGAAAAGCAGAAGGCAAAGGCGCAGCCGGCAACCGTACGCGCCTGATCAGAACAGTGATTGATAAGGAACCCACAACAATGAAAAAGCTTGTTACAGGCATTCTGTCACTCGCTGTCGTCGCCGGTCTCGGCCTGGGCGCCGCCGTTGCCCAGGAACCGGCAGGCGGGGAGGAGCACGCCACCAGCGGCACGCCGCACTTCCCGATCCACAAGCCGGAACAGCAGGATTGGACCTTTTCCGGTCCCTTCGGCCACTACGACAGGGGCCAGTTGCAGCGCGGCCTGAAGGTCTACACCGAAGTTTGTTCTGCCTGCCATTCGATGAACCTCGTTGCTTTCCGTACCCTGGAAGACCTGGGCTATTCCGAGGCCCAGGTGAAGGCGTTCGCGGCAAACTATGAAGTTCAGGACGGACCGAACGCGGACGGCGAGATGTTCACACGCAAGGCCGTTCCGTCGGATCATTTCCCGTCGCCGTTCCCGAACAAGGAAGCAGCGGCTGCCGCCAACAACGGCGCCGCTCCGCCGGACTTTTCGCTGATCGCGAAGGCGCGCGGCATCGAACGCGGCTTCCCGCAGTTCGTCTTCGACATGTTCTGGCCCTATCAGGAAGGCGGACCGGACTACATCCATTCGCTGCTGACCGGTTATCAGGAGCCGCCGGAAGGCATCCAGGTCGCGGAAGGTACGCACTACAACCCGTACTTCGCAAACGCTTCGGCGCTCGCCATGGCCCCGCCGATCTCCGACGACCAGGTCACCTATGATGACGGCACGCCGCAGACGGTCGACCAGTACGCAAAGGACGTTGCGGCATTCCTGATGTGGGCAGCTGAGCCGCATCTCGAGGATCGCAAGCGCACCGGCTTCATGGTCATGGTGTTCCTGCTCATCTTCACGGGCCTCATCTACCTGACGAAGAAGTCGGTTTACGCAAACAAGGAGCATTGATCGAAAATCCGGCAACGGCTGGATCGATCATCAGCAGAACTTCGCGGGCCCCGGTTCATCCGGGGCCTTTCGTTTGCCGGGATATCGTTCATGCTTCGACACGGATCCCGAAAGCGACCACCGAGCTCTCGACGCGCTGCGACAGCCGTCGTGGTTTCAATCGGCTACCGTCCAGTGCGGGTTCCAGACGATCTCCCAGAGATGGCCGTCCGGGTCGTGGAAATAACCCGAATACCCGCCCCAGACGCGGTCATGCGCCGGATCGGTAATGACTGCGCCGGCGCTCTCGGCCTGCTTCATGACGGCATCGACCTCTTCTTTCGATTTGACGATATGCCCGATCGATACCGCACCAAGCCGCACTGGCGGCGCGGTTATCTTCGCGTCCTTGGCAAGTGACGTCATCGGGAACAGCGCCAGGATGAGATCCTCGCCCATATGGAAGAAGACCACGGCACCATCTTCGAATTGCTGCCCGACAATTCCCTCCGTCGGCAATCCCATTCCATCGCGATAAAAGGCAAGAGACTTTTCGAGATCGCTCACGCCAAGGGTGAGGACTTTGATCCGCGGCTTCATTTGCGCCTCCTTGAGCGCAGCGCGCCTTATCCGACGCGCGTAGCTCATTGCAGCCTTTGATTTGCTGAATGATTTTGTCCCTAAATCGCAGCCGATTTAAGGGCCAGGAGCCTTTAGCGCCGCGCGACTTTTGAAAGGTCGGTGTAGCACTTTGAACCGCTGCAAGATCTTGTTCTCAGATCGATTCCAATCGAAAGATCATGCGGTAGCCGGCCTCTGATCCAGTAACCATCGGTTTCGCTGCCGCAAGGCATCTCCTTGCCAACGACAAGCACGAGATGACGGCGAAAAGAGCACCGCCAAACCCATAACGCTTCTGTCGTGCACCGACACGCAAGGGGGCGCTGTCGCGCGTGATGGCTGTATCCCACAACGCCAAAGTACAGAAAGCGCGCTGAGCGCGATCGACTGGACGAACCATGCTCGGCGTGCCGACGCCGCGTTGCTCGCGCCGGCGAGCACCACGTGGTTGCTTTTGCGATACGGCGGATACGAAAACGGCCCCATCTTATTGACGGGGCCGTTGCCTGGGAGGAGGTCTCCGCCGGATCAGTTGAAGCGGCCGGCCGCGTGGGCGAGCATCGTGTAGACCTTGCCCGTGTCGGACGTCAGATAGGTCTGCGTGATGCGCTTGTCGGGATCGTTCCGCGCGACATCGGCGAGCAGCTTTTCGAAGTCAGCGATATAGCGGTCCACCGCCGTCCGGAACTCCGGCTCGCGATCATACTTGCGCTTGATCTCATCGAATGTCTGCTGGCCCTTGAGCGTGTAGAGCCGGCGCGTGAACACGTCACGCTCGCCGCGCTGATAGCGCCGCCAGAGATCCACGGACGCGTCGTGGTCGATCGCCCGGGCGATGTCGACCGACAGCGAGTTCAACGACTCGACCACATGGCGCGGATTGCGGCTATCGCCGGGGCGCACCGAGGGCTGGCTTTCCGCCGGCCGCTGGCGTGCGGCGGCGGGAGCTTCTTCACGCGAGGCGGCGCGAAGCAGGTCACGCATCCAGCCGCCACCTTCTTCCGAGCGGTCCTCGGTCAGGTCCTTACGGGCAGGTTGCTGCGGGCGCGTGGCCTGATCCAGCCCAAGACTTCCACGCAAAGCAGGAGCCGGCGTTGGAGCTGGGGCCGGCGCTGGTCCAGGGGCCGGCTGCTCGCGCTGCTCCTGTGCGACCGGTTGCTGGACAGCGGGGCGAGGGGCAACAGGCGCGGGAGCATTCGAAACGGCCTGCTGGCGAACGGGTTGCGCGACCTCGAGCTGCGTGGAGGACTTGCCAATGATTTCGGAAAGCTCCTGCAGCGCCTTGATCTGTTCGGAGACGGCTCGCCGCATCATCGAGGCGTTCTCCTTTGCCTCTTCGGGCAGGTCGAAGGCACCGCGCTTCAGTTCCTCGCGGGTCATGTCGAGTTCCTTGCGGATCTCGTTGGCGGAGCGGCGGATATCGTCGGTCGCACCGCTGAAGCGGTTGATCGCCTCGTCGATTGCCTGGCGGACGGCCTCGCGCAGTTGGGCGGCGACGCCGTCAGACTTCTTGCCGCTTTCTGCCAGCATGCGCTCGATGTCGGACACCGAGGCACCGACACTGCCGCGCAGGCGAGACGCCACTTCCTTGGAGCGTTCCTCGGCGTTTGCGAAGGCGCCCTCGATCGAATGACCGGCATCCTCGCCAGCCTTGGCGATCGCTTGGCGAAGCGCCTCGGAGGCGCTGAGCGCGCGGCCCTCCACCTGCGACAGGGTCTTGTTGACATCGGCGAACGAGTTTTCGACGCCCGAGCGCAACGTGTTGGCGATCTGGCGGGTCCGCTCCTCGGCACGGGCGAAGACGCCTTCGACCGACGCCCCGGCTTCCTCACCAGCCTGTGCCAGCGTGTTGCGCATGGCCTCGGCGGCTTCGTTCGCACGCTGTTCGGTGCTCGACAGCAGGCGGCCAACGTCTGCGAAGGAGGACTGAATGCCATTGCGAAGATTGCCGGCGACCTGGCCGGAGCGCTCTTCGGCGCGCTGGAAGGCGCCATCGACGAAGCCTTCCAGGGCCCGCATCGTGCGTTCAATTTCCTCCGAGCGCTGCACCAGGCCGACGGAAAGGGTCCGCAATGCGCCCTGGCGCTCTTCGAGCGTGCTGACCAGGTTCGACTGGGCGGCGGCCAGCAGGTCGGACGCCTGGCCGAGAACCTTCGAATGATCCTCGAAGCGACCGACGATCCCGCCGATTTGAGAAAGCGTCGAGCCAGCGATGTCGGACAACTTGTCGACCCGGCCTTCGATGAGGCGCGCGGAACTCGACAGCATGTCGGACGCCTGCCGTGTCGTTTCCGAGAACTTCGATGCCGTCGCCTCGAGCCGCTGATCCATGTCGCCGAGATTGTCGCTCGCCTGGTCGATGACGGTGGCGATCGCCGAGTTGTTGGCCGCGAGCTGGTCGATCAGCCCCATTGCGGTCGACTGGAGGCGGTTCTCGACCATCTTCATGGCTTTGGCCGTCTCTTCAGCGCGCAGCGTGATGGCGTTCAACGTTTCGTCGGTCCGCTCGGTAATCGCGTTGATGAGCGCGGCGTTTTCGGCGCGGAGGCGATCCGCGCTTTCCTGGGTGAGGGCAGCGATCCGCTCGGCGGCTTCCTTACCGGTTGCCGCATACTGCTCGATGACGGGCCGTGCCTGCTCGTCGAGAAGGCGGGACAGTTCGAGCGAGCGGCCGGCGAGCATCGAATTGAGTTCGCGGGTGCGTTCGTCGAGCGTGCTGCGGATGGCCTGGCCGCGGGCCTCAAGGGCCTTTTCCGCATCCAAGAGGCTCTGCTGGATACCCTGAGCGTGGCTCGCCACCTGGTTATGGGTGGAGGCCAGCCGGGCGGTTGCCGTATCCGCGGCGTCCGTAACCGAGCGGACGAGGTCGGCATGGCGGGCGGCCGTGGCCGATGCGGTCTGCTCGATCGAAGTCGCGAATTCGGCGTTGCGTGCGGCAAGCGCGTCGGCGAAATCCGTGCCGGCCCTGGACAAGAGATCGGCCGAACGTGCAGCTTCCGCGTCAAGTTCCTGCGCCGCGCTGCTTACCGCACCGCGCAGGCTCGTTACGAGGGCCGCTGCCTTGCCCTCTATCGTCCGGTTGACGTTTTCGAGACCGATGTTGAGTGCACGATCCATCGTACCGAGCCGCTCTTCGATGCGGCCCGTGCCGGCTTCGATCGCCGTGGAGATGCGGGCTGCAGCCGTCTCGCTGATCCGATCGATCTCCCCGGCGCGCTCGCCAAGGCTATCGGCGATCCGCTGTCCGGCATTGTCGACGATGGTGTTGACGCTGCCGACACTATCGCGAATTCGCTCATCGAGCGAACCGAGGCTCGTTTCGATGCGCGAGCCAGCATCGTCGACGATCGCGTTGACGTTGCTGACGCTGCCGCGAATCCGCTCTTCGAGCGAACCAAGGCTCGTTTCGATACGCGCGCCGGTGTCCTCGACGATCGCATTGACGTTGCCGACGCTGCCGCGGATGCGCTCTTCTACGGCGCCAAGGCGGTTCTCTATGCGGATACCCGTGTCGTCCACAATCCCGCTGACAGTGCCGACGGTGCCGCGAATACGCTCCTCAAGTGAACCGAGGCTCGTTTCGATGCGCGAACCGGCTTCATCGACGAATGCGTTGACGTTACCAACGCTGCCCTGAACGCGATTTTCGAGCGAGCCGAGGCTCGCCTCGATGCGGGCTCCGGTATCGTCGAGACGGCTGTTGATGCCGTTGATCGAAATGTCGACGCGGTTGGTGAGCGTGTCGGCAGCGAGGCTGATCTGGTCGGCCGTCTCGGCAAGCCGCTCCGCGATATTGCCGGTGGTGGAGCGCATGCGCGCATCGAGCGCTTCCGCGCTGCGGTCGATAACGCCGGCCATCGACGTCTGTCGCTCCTCGAGCGACATTTCCAGCATGCAGGCGCTGGTGGCGAGCGTGGTCGCGATCGCCATGGACTGATCGGAGAGCAGATCCTCGAGCTGTTCGCGGCCCTGGCCGACGGCCAGATTGATCGCATGGATCCGATCGTCGAGCGTCGCCCGTATCTGGTCATGCGTCGTCGTGAGCGTGTCACGCAGATGCTCGGTCTTGCCGGAAAGCGCCTGTTCGATTTCTGCCGCCTTGCCGGCGAGGGAGGCGGTCGCTTCGGACGTGCGGGCAGTGAGCGCTTCGGCGATCTCGGCGCTGGTGCCGGTCAAGGCGTCCGAAATCTTGCCGACGCGGCCGCTCAGATCTTCGGCGATGCGCGCGCTTGTTTCGGTAAGGGTGCCGGCGATCTGGCTGACGCGGCTGCCGAGGTTCTCGGCCACCTCCGAGACGCTTTGCGAAAGCTTGTTCTCGATCTCACCGACGCGGTCCGTCATTGTCTCGGCAACGGCCATTGCGCGGAACGTCAGGTTGTCGGCAACGTCTTCGGCGTGGCGGCTGAGCGTGTCCGCCATTTCATTGGCGCGGGCCGAGATCGTCGAGTTGATCTGCGTTGCGCGCTCCGAAAGGATGCCATCGAGCGCCGTCGTCTGGTTTGCAAGCGCATCGGTGATCGCGTCGCCACGCTGCGACAGCACGCCTTCGAGCGCCTGGGTCTGGCTGCTGAGCGCTTCGGAGATCGCCTGTCCGCGCTCGGAGAGAACGCGCTCCAGCCGATCGGCGGTTCCGGCGACGGCACCTTCGACGAGGCTGGCGCCGGAGGTGAGGGCGGTCGAGATGGCGGCAGTGCGCTCCGAAAGCGTGTTGTCCAGGCGATGCTGGCTTGCCGCGATCGCGCTGGTGATTTCGTCGGTCGTGCCTGTGAGCGTCTGTTCGATCCGCGCATGAGCCGACTGCAGGCCGTCGATGAAGGCGGATGTGCGCGAATCAAGCCCCTCAGTCAGGCGCTGCTCGCTGGTCGTGAGCGCATCGGCAAGCGCATCGGCGCGCCGCCCGAAGCCATTTTCGATCCGTTCCTGCGCCTCGGTAAGCGCGCCCATCAGCGAGCCAGTCTTCTCGGAAAGCACGCTCTCGATACGCTCCTGCGCACCACCAATGAGGTTGCCGAGCTCGGACGTGCGGCTGCCGATGCTTTCCTCGATGAAATCCTGGGTCGCGCCAAGCGCGGTGGCAAGCGTCAGCGACTGGTCGGAAAGCGCCGAACCGATCTTCTCGACGCCGCTATCGAGCGCGGTGCCGATCGCCTCAGAGCCGCCGGAAACGGTCTCGTTGATCCGGTGCAGGCTTTCCATCAGCTTGGTGTCGAGCAGGTTCGCGCGCTTGTCGAAGGCACTTGCGAATTCATGGAAGCGCTCGTCGAAGGCGGTCGCCAACTGGCCGACGGTGGTCTGCAGCTTCTCTTCAAAGAAGCCGCCGCGGAGATCGAGATCCATGATCGCGTCGTCGGCGCTTGTCTTGAGACTCTGCCTGAAGCTTGCGCCCTTTTCGTCGAGGGCGGAATTGAGCGAGGCAAGCATGTCGTCGAGCCCGCCGGCGATTGCCTGCTGACCAACGCTCAGGCTCTCGTTGAGGTCGCGGGTCCGTGCGATAAGCGTTTCGTTGAGCTGGCGCGCACGCTCGTTGAGCGCAGCATTCAGTTTTTCGGTATTGGCGTCGAGGGTCGAAGCGCGGGTCTCGAACTGGCCGAGCAACTGCTCGCCGCGTTTCTCCAGGGTCTCGCTCAATGCGTCGAGCCGCGCATCGAACTCGTTGCTGAGCGCAACCCCTGCCGTCGTCAGTCCGGAAAGGAGCGCATCGGTGCGGGTCGACAGCATCGTGCTGATGGTCTGCAGCGCGTTTTCCGACCTTTCGCTGAGGGCGGCGGACCGCGTATCGATCAAGGAAGCAAAGGCTTCGCCGGACAAGGCGATGCGCGAGGCAATATCCTCGCTCGCCAGTTCCAGGTCGTCTTTCAGCTTGGTGTGGGCACCGGCGATCGAGGTGCGGATACGGTCGGCGTGGCCGATGATCGCTTCCCGCTCAAGTCCGAGCTCCTGCACGAGGGTGCGGACGCGAAGTTCGTTTTCGCTGTAGCTGCGTTCAAGCGCATTGACCTCGGAGTGAACCAGCGTTTCGAGCTCCGTCGCGCGTGCGATGGTCCGCTCGATTCCTTCGTTCATCGCCGACACTTCGCGACGGACGGCCTGGCCGACGGTCATCACGCGGTCGGCGGCGGTCGTTTCCGGCTCGGCAAGACGCAGGGCGACCTCCGCCATCGAGCGCGCCGCATTGCGCATGTCCTGCGCTCTCGCAAGCATGATGGCAAAGGAGAAGAACAGCATCACGGGCAGGGCGATGCCGATGAGAACACCAATTGCACCCGGCGTCGCGGCGAGATCGGGAAGCGAACGGATCTGCCAGATCTGCGGTGCGTAAAGGAGATGGGCGATGGCGAGACCAGCGAAGGCCCAGAGCAGCGATACCAGCGCAGCAGTGCGGATTGCCGCGCGGCTGGTGCGGACTTCGAGCGACCGCAGCATCGCGGCTGGCGATCGGCGCGTATCGTCATTGGCCGGCGAAAGCGGCGGTTGCTTCGGAGCCGGCTCCGGTGCGAGGCTGCGTACTGCCTTCGGCGCTTCCTGCTGCGCCTTTGGAGCCTGCGCCTGATCAGATGCTGCGGCCGCCTGCTTGCTGGGCTCAGACACGGTTTCCTCCGGTTCATCCAAGGAAGTCTTGTCATTCAGAGCCGACTTGAGGTCGTCAAAGTCGATTTTCAGGGCCGCTTCCAATGCCTGGAACGCCTTTTCGTCGATCGACTCACTGCTCTTTTTCGTCGCCATAGGGATACGCCTCACTACTATTGCCCGCCGATGGCCATCTCCAAGGCGCCGCGGAGGCACCCGAAGACATCCGAAACAGGGCGGTGACACCAGGGGACACGCGCCACATTCGCGAAATACCCTGCCTGATCACCCATTCCATTGCATCGATGGATAGCCGGAACTAAGGCCTCTCGGCACCGTGCACAGAGCTTATCCACCGGAACAGTTGCCACTTTCGTACGCAATCACGTTCCAAACCGTATCGTAGTGACACATTAGCCAGGTTCTTACAATTAAGCGCAATCGGCATTCATTAAAATCCTAATGATTTCTTAACAGAATGACGGCTTTCCGGTGCGAAAAGCCAAGGAAATCAGCCCGTTTAACGTCCATTAACCATTTCCCCAGATTCCTGCGCCGCTTACATCGCGCTTTAAGCCGATGGCAGCGGCGCCGGTCGATGATCCACGCATGCTCTATGCGGCATGACAGCGCCGGCGAACGTGACACCTATTGACAGGAAACTGACCCATGGCGGCACTCAAGATAGCCTTCGAGGCACCGGACAACCCCGGAAGTTCATCCCTCGGCAAAAAGCCCATCGATTTCGCCCAGCTCGGCAAGCAGACGATGGGGGACAAGGAACTGGAGATCGAAGTTCTCCAACTTTTCGCGCGGCAGGCGCGCCAAGCGGTGGCCGAGATCGCTGCAGGTGACGCCGACCGGCGCGTGCAGGCTGCGCATCGCTTGAAGGGCGCGGCACTCGCCGTCGGAGCCGTCGACGTCGCAGAGGCGGCTGCTGCGATCGAGCGCGAACCCGGTAACGCGATCCTTGCCGGAGCGCTCGGCGCGGCGGTGCTCGTGACCGAGCTTTTCATTCTGAAGCTTTGCCGCTGACTTTGCGGGGGCCAGCGTAACTTAGACGCCCTTCGTGGCCGTGCCGACGCGCATGTGCCACGGGGCGCTGCCGGCTGTTGTTGACTGGCTGGCCAATTTGTTGGAAGAACGTGCGCAGAATTCGCGCCGTCGCCGTCTGCTGCAGCAGGATCTCGCGCTGGCGGCCAGACCTACCAATCCATTCCGGAAAGTGAAATGACAAAACTTACGATCGTAGCCTTTGACGGCACGCGCCACGAACTCGATGTCGAGAACGGCTCCACGGTCATGGAGAATGCGGTTCGCAATTCTGTGCCGGGCATCGAAGCCGAATGCGGCGGCGCCTGCGCCTGCGCGACCTGTCACGTCTATGTCGACGACGAGTGGGCGGCTGCCGTCGGCGCGCCGGAGGCAATGGAAGAAGACATGCTCGACTTCGCCTATGACGTGCGCCCCACGTCGCGGCTTTCCTGTCAGATCAAGATGAGTGAGGCTCTGGACGGACTGGTCGTCCATGTGCCGGAACGCCAGGCCTGATTCCGGCGGCCACTCCGGGATAGCACGCAAAAAAATGCCTCGCTGGTCGCGTCGACGAGCGAGGCAAGGAGGGCGTATCGCAGACAGATGAGGGAGGGAACATCTGCTGCACCAGGACACGCCAGGAGAACCTGTTTTTGCTTCATTGCTTCGGCGCTCAATTAAAAGCCTGAAGCAACAAGGCGAAACCGAAATAAAGTCTCATAAGAGTACGACGTCTTACTACCGACCGACAGCTAAACGCGCATCTCGTCGAGAAGTTGAACTTCAAATCAACCTCTCATCTCATAGTAACAATATAGCTGAGTCGGCGTCCCACTGCCATCGTTAGAATTCGCCAATAAAATACCGTGGGTTTTGCGCAGCCGCCTTGCGCACGCCCAGATTATAGTCACCCTGTTCTTGGGGTGCGATTTTTTGCTTTTTCAACAGAGCGGGTGGTCGCTTTGCGAACCACAGTGCAAGGCGCGGAAAGCAGGACGGACTCAGCGCCCGCCTTTGAGGCTTTCCAGTCGGTATTGCAGCAACCGGATCATACGGCGATCGAAGTTTGCGGCCTCAGTGCGGTCAAAGCGTGCCTGATCCTTGTCGTGCTTTTCGACTTCGTCCGCGCTCGTTCGAGCCACTTTCGCTTGCATACGCTCGCAGTCTGCTTCCGGTTTCAGGGCAAGAAACGCCTTTTCCATCTGGCGTGCATGATTGCGGGCGATCTCCGCATGCCGTTCCTCATGACGCTTTATGTCGCTTGCGAGCGTATCCCAGACCAAGGCGAGATCACGCCCGGCCTGCTTGCGATATTTCCAGCGCGGCAGGATGATACGCGTGTTGAGCGTCACGCGTGCCGTACCGATGGCGCAGCGCCCGCCACGGCTGACATAGGTGATCGAGCCACCGAACTTGATCCGCGTCGCTCCCGGGTGGCGCGCGCCGGTGCTTGCCATCTGAGGGCCGGCCGCAGCAAGTGCCTTGTCCAGTTCAGCAGCCGTGCGACCGCCGATCGAGAAGTAGGTGAAGCTCTTGCTGAACACGGTCTCTGCCGCGGCGCTCCCCAACGGCAGGCCGACGAGGAGCGCGACGAGAGCGGCTTTCAGTGGAACGCTTACTCGGTACATCAATGCGTGGTTCTCTTTGGTTGAACTTCGTTGAAGCTTGGGGCATAGCCAGCGCGAGCGCAACACAAATCGACTGGGGATGCCGCGCGGAACTCTCGGAGTAGCTTGAAGAAAGCGTCACAACTCTTTGATATTGAACAGGCTGATCTATGCTTGGTGAGGCCAGCAATATGACAGACTAATCGGCATTGCGGGATAACGGGAACATGACGATCACTCCATTTCAGGTGTCTCGCTGGAAATTGGCGCACGGGCGCAATCTCGAACTAGGACCGCGTGGCGTTTTGATGGCGATCATCAATGTCACGCCGGATTCATTCTCCGACGGCGGGCGTCTCATCGACGCCGCTGCCGCCGTTAACGCGGGGCTGCGTGCGGTGGAGCAGGGTGCTGAAATCCTCGATATCGGTGGCGAATCCACCCGCCCGGATGCCGCGCCCGTGACTGCGGCGGAGGAGCAGGCGCGCATCCTTCCGGTGATCGCGGGGCTCGCTCGAGAAACCGACGCGATTATTTCCGTCGACACTTACCGCGCCGAAACGGCGCGGCTTGCCGTGGAAGCGGGCGCACACATCGTCAATGATGTGCACGGCTTGCAGCGCGAACCGGCGATCGCGGATGTCGCGGCGGCAACCGGCGCAGGGCTCTGCATCATGCACACAGGCCGCGACCGGAAGAAGCTCGACGATGTTGTCGACGACCAGTTTCATTTTCTCGATCGATCGCTTGAGATCGCGGCCCGGGCCGGCATCACGCGCGATAGGATCGTACTCGATCCGGGTTTCGGTTTCGCCAAGGATACCGATGAAAATCTCGAACTGATGGCACGCTTCGGCGAGCTCCATCGTTTCGGCTTGCCGATCTTGGTCGGAACGTCGCGCAAGCGCTTCATCGGCGCGGTCACCGGACGAGACGCACCGGCGCGTGACATCGGAACGGCGGCGACGACTGCGCTGCTCAGGGCTGCCGGCGCTGCGATTTTTCGCGTGCATGATGTCGCATTCAACAGGGATGCGCTGGTGATGGCAGATGCTATGCTGGCCGCAAAGAACAGCCGACGGGATACGAAGCCATGACTGCGACCTACATCATCACCTTGAAGAATTGCGCTTTCTTCGCCCGGCACGGCGTGCTCGACGAGGAGGAGTTTCTCGGGCAGCGCTTCTTCGTTGATGCCGAGCTCGAGGTAGAGCAGGGCACGGCGCTCGCGGAGGATTGCATCGACGACACCGTGCACTACGGCATCGCCTTTGCGGAAATCGAGAGAATCATCACCGGTCGCCGGCGCTACCTGATCGAAGCGCTGGCGCTCGAGGTTGCGAAGACCCTTTGTGCACGCTTCCGGCAAATCCGACGCGCGAAGGTGTCTATCCGAAAGCCGAACGCGCCTGTCCCCGGCGTGCTGGACTATGTGGAAGTCACGGTCGAGCATGTCGCAGAGTAAGACCTGGCGGCGCGCGACCCTCGGTCTCGGCGGCAACCTCGGTGATCCGCCGCGGACGATGGCTGAGGCTTTGCGCGCGCTCGACAAAAGATCGGATTGCAGAATTACCGCCGTGTCGCGCCTCTACCGAACACCGCCCTGGGGCAAAACCGATCAGGCCTGGTTCTTCAACGCCTGCGCCGAGGTGGAGACGGCGCTCGATCCCGAAGCGCTGCTCCACACCTGCCTTGATATCGAGCGGGCGATGAAGCGGATTCGCAAGGAACGCTGGGGGCCCCGCACGATCGATATCGACGTGCTGACCTTCGCCGGAGTGAACTCAGCGAGCGAAAAACTGGAACTGCCGCACCCGCGCATGACGGCGCGCGGTTTCGTGCTGATGCCGCTTGCCGACTTCGCGGCCGACCTTTCAATAGAAGGGCGTACCGTCCGCGAGTGGCTGAACGATGCCGATGTCACCGGAATTGAAGTCGCGGATAGCGATGCCGAATGGTGGCGCAGACTTAGCTGAACGCTCTTGCAGAAGCGCCCGGTGCCAAGACCGGGCTGCCTGCACAGCCTTCCGTCGCTACTTGATCGAGCCGACGGCGATATTGTCCATTTGCCGGTTGAGGTTGACGCCGATGACCGGAATCATTGTCTCCTCGACCTTGACGGAGATCGTGATGTTCATGGTCTCCGCGTCCTGCAGCCGGGCGATCATCGCGCCATTGAGCTGCTTGCGGTTGATTCCGACGACGACCTTGTCCTTGGCAACATTGCCCGAGACCACGTCGAGCCCCTTGCCGTCGGCACCGTCGAGGAACTTGCCCGTATAGCTGCTACCCTTCTGCGTTATCATGGCGGACATCGGCTGCTTGAAGACGCCGACCCGGCAGAAGCCTTCCAGCTTGATTCCGGCATCTGCACCTGCCGTCGGTTCGCCGGTAAGGTCGCAGGTAAATTTCGTGCCTTTGTATTTGCCGGCGACGATCTCGCCGGGACCTTTCCACTGGCCGGCCACTTTCTCGAAAAAAGCCTTGTCGCGGGCGCCGGACGACGCCGGCGTCGCAAGACCGACAGTGGCAGCAAGCGCAAAAGCGGCAACGCCGCGAACGATCAAAGAAGGGCGCGAGAACATAATCGATCCTTGATGGGTCAACGTCCGAAATTGGCAACCACATTTGCGCTGAAATGGTTAACGGACAGTTTCTTTGTCGCTCATATACGTGCCGGTCCGCCCGGATATCGCCGCACGAAAAGCGCCGTTCGCGCCGCTCACGCCGGCCTCACCGGGAATTGCGTCGATGAGGGCAGACGTGTTTTTGAAACTCTGTCGCCGCCTGTTACGTCACTGTAATATCGCGGGAGGTCTCTGACATGGCGACGGCGATAGATAAGCAGAAGCATGACATCAACCTGCAGCGGACGACGATTCGTCGGCATGGCCTCATGACGCGGATCACGCACTGGACCTGGGCGGTCGCGCTGTTCTTCCTGCTCCTCAGCGGATTGCAGATCTTCAACGCCCACCCGTCGCTTTATATCGGCGAGCAATCCGGGTTCGCATTCGACAACAGCGTGCTGTCGATCCGCGCTGTCAGGGGAGCCGACGGTAATGCCGAGGGTCTCACGACGTTGCTCGGTCGACCTATCGATACCACAGGCCTGCTCGGTGTCAGCGGGCCGGAGGACGGCCGCACGTATCAGGCGTTTCCGGCCTGGCTGACTGTGCCCTCCTATCATGATCTTGCGACGGGCAGGATCGTGCATTTCTTCTTCGCTTGGCTGTTCGCGGCCGCGTTTGCCTCATGGTTTGTTGCGAGCCTGATCAACGGCCATCTGCGGTGCGATATCCTGCCGACTTTCTCGGATATTCGCGGCTTGCCGGGCAGCTTCGTCGAGCATCTGCGGTTTCGTTTTCATCATGGCCGTTCTTACAACGGTCTTCAGAAAATTTCCTATGCGATTGTTCTTCTGGTGCTTTTCCCGCTGATGATCCTGACGGGCCTGACGATGTCACCGGGAATGAACGCCGCTGTGCCCTTGCTCACGGAGATATTCGGCGGCCGCCAGACGGCGCGCACCATCCATTTCGCTGTCATGCTGCTGCTCGTCGGCTTCTTTGCGATCCACATCTTCATGGTCTTTGCCGCCGGACCGATCAACGAGATGCGCTCCATGGTCACCGGGCGGTACCGGATCGATCGGGAGGCAGGCGAAGGGGGAACCGAACGATGAGCCGGATCATCATCAACCGTAGGCGGCTTTTGACCGTAGCGGGTGTCGCAGCCTCGACGTTGCCCCTTGTTGGATGCGATGCGTTGGACGAGATGCTGTCCAGCGAAGCTACGGCACGTGGTTTAATGGCCAAGGCGAATAGCCTGACCTACCGCGTCCAGCGCTTCCTTATCGGCGCTGACAGTCTGGCAAAGGAATATTCGGCAAGTGAAATCCGGCAGGGCCAAAGGCCGAACGGCTCGACTGATCCGACGGATGCCACTTACATCGCTCTCCGGGATGGCGCTTTCGCCGGCTACCGTTTGAGCGTCGGCGGACTTGTCGACCGGCCTCTCAGCCTGTCGCTCGATGAATTGCGCAACATGCCCTCACGCACGCAAGTCACCAGGCATGATTGTGTAGAAGGTTGGAGCTGCATCGCGAAGTGGACGGGCGTTCCGCTCGCCGCCGTTCTGGATGAAGCGAGAGCAAAGCCGGAAGCTCGCTACGTCGTGTTTCGATGCTTCGACACCATGGATCTCGGCCTCTCCGGGGAGGTCGCCTACTACGAGTCGATCGACATGCTCGACGCCCGTCACCCACAGACGATCCTGGCATATGGCTTGAACGGAGAGCCGCTCCCGATTGCGAACGGCGCCCCCTTGCGGGTGCGGATAGAGCGTCAGCTCGGATACAAGATGGCGAAATACATCCGCTCGATCGAGCTCGCCTCCGACCTCGCACCGTACGGCCAGGGGAAGGGCGGTTTCTGGGAGGACCTCGGCTATGACTGGTATGCGGGCATCTAGCGGCGACAGGATCAGCTCTCGGGTCGATCTTGCGAACGAGATGCACCGGGCGCCAGATCGGAGAGGAAGTCCCCGATCCCAGGTCGCTTGAGCGCGCGGAACGGCATGGGCCGGCACAGGTCCATCGCCGCTATCCCGATACGCGCGGTCATCAGTCCGTTGATAACGCCTTCGCCAAGACGCGCGGAGAGTTTGGATGCGAGGCCGTGGCCGAGAACCTGTTGGATGAGGCTGTCGCCGGCGGCGATCGAGCCCGTGACGGCAAGATGGGCGATGACGTCGCGCATGAGCCGCAGCATGCCGAGCGTGCCCGGGCGACCACCGTAGAGTTCCGCCATCGCACGGATCATCCGCGCCGATTCGTAGAGAACATAGCCGAGATCGACGAGCGCGCGCGGACTTACGGCTGTCACGATCGACACGCGTTTCGAGGCAGCCAGAATGATCCGGCGCGCTTCGCGGTCAAGCGGCGTCAGCAATTCCCGCTCGGTCAATTCGATAAGATGAGGGCCGTCGATGATCTCGCCCTCGGTTTCCGCAAGACGCGCCCGGCCTTTTGCCGTGCGCGGATTGGCGGCCAGCAAATGTACGAGCCGCGCGGTTGCTGCGCGCGCGGTCTTGCTGCTGGCCACAGCTTCACCGACATCCTTTTTCAATTGCTGTATCGCCGTCAGCTGCATCATGCCGAAAAGTTCGCGCACAATGACGACCAGGAAGGCGAGGGCGCCGATCGCGACGACGGCGATCGCCCCGTAGCCAAGCCAATCGGCCCGGGAAAAGAGGTCGCGAACCAGGCGATCGACCCACAATCCCAAGGCAAGCGAAAGCAGTATCCCCAGCGCGCCCACCGCCACCTTGCCGAAGGACAGCCGACGGCGACGCGGGCTTGCTTCCGGCAGGTTGAGCGCCTCGATCGCCGCAGTCGTCTCGATGAATGGATCTTCTGCATCAGGCGTCATGACGACCTGGTCGCTGAAGCTTGCCGGCGCACGTCGTTGTTGCCGCTCCGTGCGTCCGGTCTGCTCGTCCGGCTCGACGTTGAAGGCGGCCGGCTTGCGCCCACGGTTCTTGAAATCGTCACTCATGCCAGGCGGTCTCCGAGCAGAAACTGCATCGCACCATCGAGCCGGATATGCGGTACAGAGAGTTTCAATCCGCCGCGCGTCTCGTCGAGAGGCGGCGGGCGGAAGCGCACGAAGTTCAGCTCAGGCATCGCACGCTCCGCCTCCGTGGATTTCGAAACCTTATGCCCATTCATTGGCTCAAAAAGGACTTCAGGATCTTCCGGTAAGTCACCGGGAAATATCGCTGTCTTTCTTTCACCGTCGAATACGTCGCCATTTATCCTCTCGCCGGCGATCGGGGTGCCGACGATCACCGGGAGCGTATGGCCGTCGTGGCTCACCGTCGCCTCGCGCGTCGCGCGGACGGATGCAAGCGCCATCACTTCAAGACCTGCGCCGCTCATACCTATGCGTTCAGCCGCGCGGCTGACGAGCCGGGCAGTGATGCGCTCGAGCCGGTCGTGGCTCTCGTGGTGCAAGTGGTCGGCCTTGGTCGCGGCGATCAGGACCCGATCGATGCGGCGAGTGAACAGGGACGAAAGCCAGGAATTGGTGCCGGGCCGGAAGCAGGCGAGCACGTCGGCGAGCGCCTGTTCCAGATCACTCAGCGCTTCCTGCCCGCGATTGATCGCCTGCAGGGCGTCGACTAGCACGATCTGGCGGTCGAGACGGGCGAAGTGTTCGCGGAAGAAAGGGCTTACGACGTGGGTCTTGTACGCCTCGTACCGGCGTTCCATCATCGCCCAGAGAGACCCTTTCGGCGCCCGGCCCTGAGGTAGATCCGGAAGGGGCGAGAAGGTCAGCGCCGGCGACCCCTCGAGGTCTCCGGGCATCAGGAAGCGCCCCGGCGGCAGAGTCGAGAGGGATCGGTCGTCGGCCTTGCAGGCTTGAAGATAGGCGGTGAAGCTTTCGGCAATCCGCCGAGCGCTGCCCTCGTCGGCTGCCACAGTCGCACCGCTCACCGAAGCAAGCGCCAGCCATTCGCGCGAAAGAGTTGCGCGCGTACCGGCGCGCGCCCGGCGCACCGTGCTCTCGCTGAACTCACGGAAATCCTGCCCAAGCAGGGGCAGATCAAGCAGCCATTCCCCCGGATAGTCGACGATGTCTATCGAGAGCCGCCCGGGCGAAAACATCCGGTTCCAGCCGCTGGCGCTTTCATAGTCGAGCGTGATGCGCAGCTGCGAAATCGCCCTCGTCGAATCCGGCCAGACCCGATCTCTGACGAGGGCGGCGATGTGGTCCTCGTATTGGAAGCGCGGCACCGCATCGTCAGGCTGCGGCTCCAGCCGGACCTTCGAGACGCGTCCGGATCGGATGGGTTCGAACACCGGCAGGCGGCCACCGTTCAGCAAATTGTGCACCAGCGAGGAAATGAAAACGGTCTTGCCGGCGCGCGACAGGCCCGTGACTCCGAGCCGGACTGCGGGATTGACGAGCCCGGATGCGCGATCGGCAAGATTGTCCAACACAATCAGGGCATCATCTTTGAAGCTGCTCAAAATAGGCGCCAAGTCTGTCCGTTCCTCGGGACTGAAACCGTCGACATGAGAATCTTCCGCTCACCTGCAGCCACTAAAGACGCCGCGCACATGCTTGGCCGAGCTGCGATATAGGAAATCTTTCCGCCACTGCAACGACATAGCCGGATTTTCAGGTCACGGCACGATTTCGTCACGGTTTTCCCGGCTCCTCCGCCATGGGCAGCAACAGCGCCGAAAGTCGCGCCAACCATCTGGCACCGGCGCTCGGGGGTGCCGAAAAGTCGATGACTGCCAACGCGGCCGGGGGATAGCCGTCCACGAGAACCCTGTCCGCAGCCTCATTGCCAAGCAGTCGGCGAAACAATTCCTCGATCATGGGATTGTGACCAATGAGCATCAGCGAGGCTAGCCCGGAGTTTGCTTCGAGAATCTCGGCGTAGACGTTCATGGATCCCGTATAAAGCGCATCGATGTAGCGAAGATCGATGTCCTCACCGAGCGCTCGGTAAAGCGGTTCGGCGGTCTGGCGACACCGCACCGCGGTCGAGCACAGGATCAGGTCGGGCCGCATGCCATTGTCGGCAGCGCGCTGGGCAACTAGTTCCGCCTCGGCATAGCCGGTATCGTCAAGCGCGCGGTCGAAATCCCGCTGACCTGGCAGCGCCCAGCCCGAACGGGCGTGGCGGAGAAGAAAAAGCCGAAATGCCGGGGCGACGCTGTCTTGCATGTATTGTCCGGGCGATCAAGTCGCCAAGGGTTGGAGGCATCTGTCTACTGCCTGTTCCCTTAACCGTAGCCGATTTAAGGGTAAGGGACATACAGCAATTCAAGGTCCTACAGCGCCCATTTGCACGTCTCAGACGCGCGGCGCTGGAGGCCGGATCCAGTCGCGGGTCCGGCGGGATCGGTACCTTGTCCCGCTGCCGCAGCAAAGATCAAGCCGTCGGCTTACGTTTTCCGCGGAACCCACGGCTATTGAATTGACGCCCAAGGCACACCAGATGTCGCAATCCGATATCTTGCAGGCATCGGAACGCAGTTTGCAGGTAGGACGGCCGAGCTTATTCGGCGATCAAGACTCTGTGTGTAATTTTGATGAAATATTCGCCAGTTAGCCTGAAATGCAAGCATTAGTAAAATGCGGTTGAGTGTCTGGCACAAGGCTTGAATCAGAGCTTCCATGGGTCTATACACCGCCGCAATGAGATGTTCTTCAGGAGAATCGCGTTGAGTGAGAAGATCGATCTTAGTACCTTTGTCCTCTCCGAGGACGAGGAATTCATGAATGCCAACCACCGGGCATATTTTCGTGCAAAGTTGAATGCCTGGAAAAATGATATCCTTCGCGAAGCCCGCGAGACACTGGACCACTTGGCAGAGGAGAGCGCCAACCATCCGGACCTCGCGGACCGAGCTTCTTCCGAAACAGACCGGGCCATCGAATTGCGCGCCCGGGACCGGCAACGGAAACTGATCGCCAAGATAGATGCTGCACTGCAGCGGCTTGACGAAGGCACCTACGGTTACTGCGAGGAAACGGGCGAGCCGATCGGTTTAAAGCGGCTCGACGCCCGGCCGATTGCAACCCTCTCGATCGAGGCGCAGGAGCGTCACGAGCGTCGCGAGAAAGTCTATCGGGACGAATAACGGAGACAGGTTCTTCCTGGTCTGAAAAAACGGCGCGGCCAACCGCGCCGTTTTTCTTTACGGGATTACTCTTTACGGGATGACCTGGGCCAACAAACTTTCCGCCAATCTACAGGGCTGTGCGTCCAATCGGACGTGTAGATGTAGGTGATCGTTCGCCGCGAATGGAATCGCCTCACGCGGTTCCGGCCGTGCTCAGGGTTTACGCCCGGCGGAAATGTCGGCAAGCATGCGGGTCATTTCCTCTTCGATCGTCGGTTCCTTGCGGATATTGTCCGGAGTACCGCCGAGCAAGGGTTCATGACGCCCGCCCGCAACTGGCCGGCTCTCTGCCTGAGGCCCAACGGAGGGCGCCAGCCGCTGGAGATCGCCGCTGATCTCCGCATCCAGAATCCGCTCGAAATCCGAAACCCTGTCCGACGCAGCCGGTTGAACCGGCATCGGCTGATTCTGTCCCGCCGGCACGGAGGCCGCTTGTGAGGCCGCTTGCGTTAAGGCCTGTTGCATTGGCGCCTGCTCGCGCCGCGGCGCCACTGGCAGCACTCGCTCCCGAGCGACGTCGAAAATATCTTCCGCACGTTCTATGGCGGAAACCGTGGGGACCGGGGACACCGGGGGCGACACCCTGGCTGGCGGTTGCTGGAGTGGTTGCGCCACTGTCGTGGGTCTTTGCTCCGCGGCAAGGCGGATCGGCGGTGCTGGGTCCACGCGGGGAGCGGCTGCCTGCTCCCGCTCTTCGGCGCGCACCGCAGGCCGCTCCTCGACGGCTGCTGTCGATTCCGCCGCAGCCGGAACCTGCGCCGGCGCGGGTTTCGACTCGGGTCGCGGCGCAGCCTTCGGCGCCTCGGCGACTTTTTGCTCCACGGCGACGGCGGCGCCGGTCTGTGCCGGCAGGGCACCGTCCGGCGCAATTCGACTTTCGACGACGATGTCAGTCGGGCCGCCGATCATGATGAGATGTTCGACATCATCGCGGCGAACAAGCACCAGCCGACGGCGCGCGTCGACCGCAGCGGCGTCGAGGACGGCGAGTCTCGGCTGTCTGTTCTTGCCGCCGCGCACAAAGGGGGAGGAGGGTCTGTGGCGCATGATCCAAAGGACGGCTACAAGGCACAAAAGTCCGACGGCAACGGCCGCGGCGGCGATGATGAATCGGCTGCCGTTGTCCCCGACAAGGTTTTCGATCATAGGCTGAACTCCTTCTGCCTCCCCCGCATGTCAATATTTGACGGCTTTTTTCGGGCCGGCACAAGCTTGCGCCCGACATTCCCTGTGAATTGACCGGGATGCTTCCGCAGAGACGCTTTTTGCTGTTATCTCTGATTGTTAAAGATGATTCCAGTTCGATGATCCGAACGCGGGAAAGGCACTTGCGGATTTCGCGAAACGTTGGTCGGACGCCGGCTACTGCATGATTCCTTAAGCCGGGATCGATTTAAGGATAAATTGTGCAGCAACGCAGAGGACTGCAGCGAGCCTTGCACGCCTGAACACGGAGCACGGCGCTGTCTATGATGTGCAGAGGTGGTCGCGCGCGGCCGCGGCGGCAGGTGAGGACCCGATGACGAAATTGCGGCAGTCAGGTGACTACCAGATGCCGGTTGTTGACCGCGGCGTCCGGCCGGGCACGGTCTTGCGGATTATCCTGCTGGCGATCGTGCTCACTGCGTCGGCGGCCGCCTTCGTCGTCTTCAAGAGCCAGCTCGAGAACGAGATCGTTCTCGGAATCCTCGGCGTGCTGGCGATGGTCGGCATATTCTTCCTGGTCTCGTCGGTGATCGGTTTCATCGAAGTCATGCCGCAGACGCGTCCCGACGAGCTCGCGCGTGCCTTTCTCGATGCCCACGAAGACGGCACGGTCGTCACCGATCGCAGGGGGCGGATCATCTATGCCAATGCCGCCTATGGCGCGCTGACCGGGGCCAAGAGCGCTGCCGGCATCCAGTCGCTCGAGGCCATTCTCTCCAGGAACCGCGAAGCGACCGAAGCGATCTATCGGCTCACCAACGGTCTCCACGAAGGCAAGAAGGGCCACGAGGAATTCCGGCTGCTGAAGCCGCTCGCAAACGGCGCCTCGATCGCGTCCGGTGCCCACTGGTTCCGCCTGAAGGCCCGCGTGCTGCCGCTGGAGGACAGCGACAAAAACCCGCTCTATCTCTGGCAGATCGCCGATATCACCGCCGAACGCGACGACCAGGAGCGTTTCTTCAAAGAACTGCAGAACGCGATCGACTATCTCGATCACGCCCCGGCGGGCTTCTTCTCGGCCGGACGCAAAGGCGAGATCTTCTACATCAACGCCACCCTTGCCGATTGGCTCGGCATCGATCTCACGAAGTTTCAACCGGGATCGGTCAGCATTGCCGATGTGGTTGCCGGCGAAGGGCTTGCGCTCGTTCAGTCGGTTCAGGCCGAGCCGGGCCTCAAGAAGACGAAGGTGCTCGACCTCGATCTGCGCAAGGCCAATGGCCAGAGCCTGCCGGTACGCCTGATCCACCGCGTCTCGTCGACCCGTGACGGCGCGCCTGGCGAAAGCCGGACGATTGTCATGTCGCGTGAAGGCGATGATGGCGATCAGTCGGCCTCGAACGCCGCCATGCGCTTCACGCGTTTCTTCAACAACACGCCGATGGCGATCGCCTCCGTCGACGGCGACGGGCGGATACTGAGGACCAACGCGCCGTTCCTGAAGCTGTTTGCAGGTCTCGTTTCACAGGACGACGTCGAGCGCGGCGCGCTGATCGAAACGGTCGTGCATGAATCGGAAAAGGGCCGCCTACAGGAAGCGCTTGCGGCGGCGAAGGACCGGCAGAGCGACATCGCGCCGATCGACGCCTTGCATCCAAGCGACGAGGCGCGGCATTTCCGCTTCTACGTCAACGCCGTGATCGACCAGAGCGATCAGGCGCCCGAGGAGGCGGCAATCATCTACGCGCTGGAGATCACCGAGCAGAAGGCGCTCGAGACCCAGATGGCGCAGACGCAGAAGATGAACGCCGTCGGGACGCTCGCAGGCGGCATCGCCCACGATTTCAACAACGTGCTGACCGCGATCCTGCTTTCCTCCGACCACCTCCTGCTATCGGCGCGGCCCGCCGATGCGACCTTCGCCGACCTGATGGAAATCAAGCGCAACGCCAATCGTGCCGCCGTGCTCGTGCGGCAACTGCTTGCCTTCTCGCGCAAGCAGACGATGCGCCCGACCGTGCTCAACCTCACGGACGTCATCGGCGATCTGCGCATGCTGGTCGACCGGATGACCGGCACCAATGTCAAGGTCGAGGTTGACTACGGCCGGGACCTTTGGCCCGTGAGGACCGATCTCGGCCAATTCGAGCAGGTGCTGCTCAATCTCGCTGTCAACGCAC
Source organism: Sinorhizobium terangae (assembly GCF_029714365.1). Taxonomy (NCBI): domain Bacteria; kingdom Pseudomonadati; phylum Pseudomonadota; class Alphaproteobacteria; order Hyphomicrobiales; family Rhizobiaceae; genus Sinorhizobium; species Sinorhizobium terangae. The sequence continues at coordinate 1,601,228 of NZ_CP121659.1, read as the reverse complement.
GCGACGCCATGCCAGAAGGCGGAACGATCACGCTCAGGACGAGAAATCTGCCGGCAAGCGAGGTGGCGGCACTCGGACGCCGGGAACTGCCGGAGGACGACTTCGTGATGGTCGAGGTTGCCGACCAGGGCACCGGCATTCCGCAGGAGATCATGGACAAGATCTTCGAGCCCTTCTTCACGACCAAGGAAGTCGGCAAGGGCACCGGCCTCGGCCTTTCGATGGTCTACGGCATCGTCAAACAGTCGGGCGGCTATATCTATCCGGAGTCGGAAGTCGGGAAAGGCACCACGTTCCGCATTCTGCTGCCGCGCCATGTCGAGGAAGTCCGCGAGGAAGCCGTACCTGGAGTGTCGTCAGGAACCGAGGTGCCGATGCCGGCAGCCAGCAACCTGGTGGTGGCGCCCGCGCCCAAGGCGGAATCGGAGCCAGCGGACCTCACCGGCGATTCCGCCGTCGTGCTGCTGGTCGAGGACGAGGAAGCGGTGCGCCGCGGCGGCAAGCGCATGCTCGAAACGCGCGGTTATACCGTTCACGAGGCCGGATCGGGCGTTGAAGCGCTCGACATCATGGATGAACTCAACGGAGCGGTCGACATCGTCGTATCGGACGTGGTGATGCCGGAGATGGACGGACCGACGCTGTTGCGCGAACTGCGCAAGAAATACCCGGATTTGAAGTTCATCTTCGTGTCGGGCTACGCGGAAGACGCTTTTGCGCGCAACCTCCCGGCCGACGCGAAATTCGGTTTCCTACCGAAGCCATTCTCGCTGAAACAACTGGCCGTGGCCGTTCGCGAGATGCTGGATTCCTGATCGGGCGCTGGTGTCCGGCGCATGAAAAAGGCCCGGTGCAGTGCCGGGCCTTCTTCAAGCAGTTCCGGGATTAGATCATTTCAATGTTCCAACGAATTAATCCAGCAAAGTTGCATCGCTACTTCGCCGTCAGTGCAACGGCGATCTCGGCGGCGAGACGGGCATTGTTTTCCACGAGCGCGATATTGGTTTCGAGGCTGCGGCCGTCGGTCATGTGGAAAAGGTTGTCGAGCAAATAGGGCGTGACAGCCTTGCCGACGATCTCGTCGCTCGCGGCATTGTCGAGCGCACGGGTGATGTAGATTTCCATCTCCTCGCGTGGAATTTCGCTCTCTTCGGGAACCGGATTGGCAACGAGCATGCCGCCGTCGATGCCGAGCAGATCGCGCATCTTCTGGAAATTGGCGATCGCGGCGGGGCTGTTCAGCATCAGCGGACTCTTGATGCCGGAATCGCGCGACCAGAAGGCCGGGAACGTCTCGCTGTCATAGGTAACGACCGGAACGCCGCGAGTCTCCAGCACCTCCAGCGTCTTCGGAATGTCGAGAATGGCCTTGGCGCCCGCGCAGACAACGATGACGCCGGTGCGGGCGAGCTCGTCAAGATCGGCGGAAATGTCGAAACTCTCTTCCGCGCCGCGGTGAACGCCACCGATCCCGCCGGTGGCAAAGACGCTGATGCCGGCGCGCGCCGCAGCGATCATCGTCGCCGCCACGGTCGTAGCGCCCGTGCGGCGTTCGGCAATCGCGAAGGCAAGATCGGCGCGCGAGAGCTTCATCGCGCCTTCCGTCTTCGAAAGTGCCTCCAGCTTCGCGTCGTCGAGTCCAATGTGAAGGACGCCGTGAATGACCGCAATCGTTGCAGGCACGGCGCCCTGTTCACGAATGATCGCCTCGACGCTCCGGGCCATATTGAGATTGCCGGGGTAGGGCATGCCATGGGTGATGATCGTCGATTCCAGCGCGACGATCGGCGCGCCACGTGCCCTGGCAGCCGCGACTTCATCGGAATATGCCATCGGCAGGGACGGCGAGGAGGGTTTGGTCATCAATCTATCCTTAAATCGCGATCATGCTGGGCTGAGATCAACAAAAGATCATCGAGATCGTTTCTAAAAGAGTCCGGAGCGAGTGCGGGCGGAGAGTTGCGCGCACTTTCTTTCCGCCCGGCGTTCGACATCAGTTCTCATGACAGCATTTGCGGCGGCGGCACAAGGGCCAACGCCTGTTCGAGGTTGATCGGAGACAGTTCTTGTGAAACAGCAAAAGGCGAGCGAAGCGTTATCCCCGCTGCAGCAATCCCGTGGCGCAGGCATCCGGCAAGATCTAGGCCTGAAAGCCGCGCCGTGAGAAACCCCGAGGCCAATGCATCACCGGCGCCTGTAACATCCGCAAGCGCGGGCAGGGTGGGAGGGACGACGAGGCAAGCCTCGCTGCGATCGAAGGCGACAGCGGCGCTGCCGCCGCGCGTTACGACGCCACCCCCAAGACCGGCCTCCCGCAACAGTGACGGCCAGTTTGCGGCCCCTTCGGCATCCCTCCCGGTCAGGGCACGCGCTTCCGCCTCGTTCATGAACAGGAAGCTGAGCCCGCTGACGCATTTCCTGAAGCGCGTCACCTTTGCCGGTGACACGGCGATGCCGGCTACAATTCGATCGTCCCTCGACGCAACGTTGATCAGAGCCGTGAGTGTCTCCTCGGGCAGGTTCGCATCCATCAGCACCAGATCGCTGGCCGCCACTATTTCGCGTATCGCACGCTGCTGCAGCCGGCGCGGCGAAAACAACTGATAGAGCTCCATATCGGCAAGCGCGATGACAAGGTTGCCGTCGCCTTCGAGAATCGCCGTGTAGCTCGGCGTTTTCCGGTCGAGAAAGGTGAAGGGGCAATCGATCACGCCGGCTGTGGCCGCTGCCGCCGCCACCATCTCGCCTGCAGCGTCACCGCCACGCGGGCTGATCATTCGTACGCTGTGACCGAGGCGGGCAAGGTTTCTCGCCGCATTGAAACCGCCGCCTCCCGCCTCCTCGAACCACGAACCGGGATTGCTCGCGCCGGGAGCGGTCACGCCGCTGATGCGGCCGCGACGGTCGATGTGGGCGCCGCCGAACACGGCGATTTCCCGTTTCTTCATAAAAGCTCCTCTTTGGGCTGCTTCAATTCAAGTTCACAGACGCGACACGGGCGAATCGCGCCGGTGCCGCCAAGCCCGGCCGAGCTGCGGCATGGCTTCGCGGAAATGTGGTACAATGCCCGTGAACAAGAATCGAACGCAACGAAAATAACCGTTGTCATTCAATTGGTTGCCACTCTATTGCCAAAACAGAACAAAACATGTACAAAAACTCCTGCGGCGGCTTCATTGCCTCGGTAGCTTCAATAACCTAAAGGTGGGACCAAATGGCACAAAACTCTTTGCGGCTCGTAGAGGACAAATCGGTGGATAAAAGCAAGGCACTTGAAGCGGCTCTCTCCCAGATCGAACGGTCGTTCGGCAAGGGATCGATCATGAAGCTCGGTTCGAAGGACAGCGTAATCGAGATCGAAACTGTTTCGACCGGCTCGCTTGGCCTCGATATCGCGCTCGGCATCGGCGGTCTGCCGAAGGGGCGCATCATTGAAATCTACGGCCCGGAAAGCTCGGGCAAGACGACGCTGGCGCTGCAGACCATCGCCGAGGCGCAGAAGAAGGGTGGCATTTGCGGCTTCGTTGACGCCGAACATGCGCTCGATCCGGTCTATGCGCGTAAGCTGGGCGTCGATCTCGAAAACCTCCTGATCTCGCAGCCGGACACCGGCGAACAGGCGCTGGAAATCACCGATACGCTGGTCCGTTCCGGCGCGATCGACGTCCTCGTCGTCGATTCGGTTGCAGCTCTCGTGCCGCGCGCAGAAATCGAAGGCGAAATGGGCGACAGTTTGCCGGGCATGCAAGCCCGCCTGATGAGCCAGGCGCTGCGCAAGCTCACCGCGTCGATCTCCAAGTCCAACTGCATGGTGATCTTCATCAACCAGATCCGCATGAAGATCGGCGTCATGTTCGGTTCGCCGGAAACGACGACGGGCGGCAACGCGTTGAAGTTCTATGCGTCGGTTCGCCTCGATATTCGTCGCATCGGCTCGGTCAAGGAGCGCGAAGAGGTCGTCGGCAACCAGACCCGTGTCAAGGTCGTCAAGAACAAGATGGCGCCGCCCTTCAAGCAGGTGGAATTCGACATCATGTATGGCGAGGGCGTTTCCAAGACCGGTGAACTCATCGATCTCGGCGTCAAGGCGGGCATCGTCGAAAAATCCGGCGCCTGGTTTTCCTACAATAGCCAGCGCCTCGGCCAGGGTCGGGAGAACGCGAAACTTTTCTTGCGTGACAATCCCGATCTCCTGCGCGAGATCGAGATGGCTCTGCGGCAGAATGCCGGCCTGATCGCCGACAAGTTCCTGGAGAACGGCGGACCGGAGAGCGATGACGACGGCGATGCAGCCGCCGAAATGTAAGATCTGCGGCGGGTAAGTTTTGGATAAAGCCGGTCGTTTTTCGAGACGGCCGGTTTTTTGCTGCCGTCTGGACAGCGTGGGACACGGAAGATAAAAGCCTGAGGTTCCGGCGGACCGACGTTGCTGGAGGGTGTGTCTATTGCCGATAGACGCGGGGTTGAAGACAGTGGTGCGCAGCCGGCGAAAAGTGCGGTCGCGACCGCGAATGGTGCACAGATAGGACGCAAGATGAGCGGCGTGAATGAAATCCGGTCGATGTTTCTCGACTATTTCCGCAAGAACGGTCACGAGATCGTGCCGTCGAGCCCCCTGGTGCCGCGCAACGACCCGACATTGATGTTCACCAATGCCGGCATGGTGCAGTTCAAGAACGTCTTTACCGGACTCGAGCAGCGCCCCTATTCGACGGCTGCGACGGCGCAGAAATGCGTGCGCGCCGGCGGCAAGCACAACGATCTCGACAATGTCGGCTACACCGCCCGGCACCACACCTTCTTCGAAATGCTCGGCAACTTCTCGTTCGGCGACTATTTCAAGGAACGGGCGATCGAGCTTGCCTGGAACCTCATCACCAAGGAATACGGGCTCGACGCCAAGCGCCTGCTCGTTACCGTCTATCATACCGACGATGAAGCCTTCGGCCTCTGGAAGAAGATCGCCGGATTAAGCGACGACCGGATCATCCGCATTCCGACCAGCGATAACTTCTGGGCGATGGGTGATACCGGCCCTTGCGGTCCGTGCTCAGAGATTTTCTATGATCATGGCGAGCAGATCTGGGGCGGACCGCCCGGTTCGGCCGAAGAAGATGGCGACCGCTTCATCGAGATCTGGAATCTCGTGTTCATGCAGTACGAGCAGGTTACCAAGGAGGAGCGCATCGATCTTCCGCGCCCGTCGATCGATACCGGCATGGGACTGGAGCGTGTTGCGGCCGTGCTGCAGGGCCAGCACGATAACTATGACATTGATCTCTTCCGCGCGCTGATTGCTGCTTCCGAAGAAGCAACCGGCGTCAAGGCAGAAGGCGACCGCCGCGCAAGCCACCGCGTCATTGCCGACCATCTGCGTTCCTCCGCCTTCCTCATCGCCGACGGTGTCCTGCCCTCGAATGAAGGCCGCGGCTATGTGCTGCGCCGCATCATGCGCCGCGCCATGCGCCATGCCCAGTTGCTCGGCGCGCAGGAGCCGTTGATGTGGAAGCTCCTGCCGGCGCTCGTTGAGCAGATGGGCCGCGCCTATCCGGAGCTTGCCCGCGCCGAAGCTCTGATCTCGGAAACGCTGAAGCTGGAAGAGACCCGCTTCCGCAAGACGCTTGAGCGCGGTCTGAACCTTCTATCCGAAGCCTCGGCAGATCTTTCCGAGGGCGACCAGTTCAACGGCGAAACAGCCTTCAAGCTTTATGACACCTACGGCTTCCCGCTCGACCTGACGCAGGACGCGTTGCGCGCCAAGGGCATCACGGTCGATACCGATGCGTTTTCCGCGGCAATGGAGCGTCAGAAGGCGGAGGCTCGCGCCAATTGGGCCGGATCCGGTGAGGCCGCAACCGAGACGATCTGGTTCGAGCTCAAAGAAAAGCACGGCGCGACGGAATTCCTTGGTTACGACACCGAGACCGCCGAGGGCGTGATCCAGGCGATCGTCCGCGATGGAGCTGTGGTCGAATCCGCTGCCAAGGGTGAGAACATTCAGGTGATCCTGAACCAGACACCGTTTTATGGCGAATCCGGTGGCCAGATGGGCGATACCGGCGTCATCACGACGGACACCGGCAAGCTGACGGTCACCGACACCCAGAAGCGCGGCGAGGGGCTCTTCGTCCACTACTGTGTTGTCGCCGAAGGCAGCGTGAAGACCGGCGAGGCGGCCGCGCTCACCGTCGACCATGCGCGTCGCCGGCGGCTGCGCTCCAACCACTCCGCGACCCACCTCCTGCACGAAGCGCTGCGCGAGGTGCTTGGCACGCATGTGGCACAGAAGGGCTCGCTTGTCGCGCCGGAACGGCTGCGCTTCGACGTATCGCATCCGAAGCCGATGACGGCCGACGAGTTGAAGGTCGTCGAGGAGATGGCGAACGAGATCATCGTTCAGAATTCGCCGGTGACGACGCGACTGATGACTGTCGATGATGCGATCGCGGAAGGCGCCATGGCGCTCTTCGGCGAAAAATATGGCGACGAGGTCCGTGTCGTCTCGATGGGCCGGGGCGTTCGCGGCGCGAAAGCCGGGAAACCCTATTCCGTCGAACTCTGCGGCGGCACGCATGTATCGGCGACCGGCGACATTGGTCTCGTGCGGATCGTTTCTGAAAGTGCGGTCGGTGCCGGCGTGCGCCGAATCGAGGCGCTGACGGGCGAGGCGGCCCGTGCCTATCTCAACGAGCAGGATGAACGGGTGAAGACGCTGGCATCGGCCCTCAAGGTTCAGCCGGCGGATGTTCTCGGACGGGTCGAGGCCCTGCTCGACGAGCGCCGCAAGCTGGAGCGGGAACTGACCGAGGCGAAGAAGAAGCTTGCTCTCGCCGGAGATGGCCAGAACGGTTCGGCCGATGCCGCCCGTGATATCGCGGGCGTCCGCTTCCTTGGCAGGGTCGTGTCCGGTGTCGAGCCGAAGGACCTGAAGAGCCTCGCCGATGATGGCAAGAAGACGCTTGGTTCGGGCGTTGTTGCGTTCGTCGGCGTTTCCGGCGACGGCAAGGCGAGCGCGGTTGTGGCCGTCACCGACGACCTCACCTCGAAGGTCAGCGCCGTCGATCTGGTGCGCGTCGCATCTGCTGCACTCGGCGGCAAGGGGGGCGGCGGACGCCCGGATATGGCTCAGGCCGGCGGACCGGATGGCAACCGTGCAGCCGAAGCGATCGAAGCAGTCGCCGTGGCGCTCGCCGGCTGAACCGCACTTGATTGAACAGGGGAAGGGCGCTGCGGCGCCCTTTTTCATGGGGTTTTCTCGCTGCGGATACTTTCGAGCGCCGCCTGAACCGAGGCGCGCATCACGACACGTGGTGGGCGAACGTCATGCTGGCGAAGCGCACGGCGCACCTGCGATCTGGCGCCGGTGATGAGGAAACGCACGCCCGTCCGCTCGGCCTTCCGCAGCGTCCCCTCGATGATATTGGCCGCGGTTGAATCCATGAAGGGCACTTCCGAGCAGTCGAGGATGAAATTCCGGCGCTGGTCGGCGATGCGGTCGAGGACTGTGCCGACAGTTGCGGCCGAGCCAAAGAAGAAGATACCGGAGATCCGATAGATCACCGTGTCCGGATCGTCCGCGACGACCGGGTGTTCTTCCTCACCATTTTCCTTCTTCAGGGCCTCCAGTGGTTTTGTTTCTCCGACCGAGATGCTCTTTGCCATGCGGTCGATGAAAAGCACCGCGCCAAGCGCGAAGCCGATCACGATGCCTTCCGTCAACTCGCGGAAGACGACGATGACGAAGGTCGCCAGAAGCACGACCGCATCGCCATATGAGGATCGTAGGAGCGCCATAAACGCGGGCTTCTCGATCATGTTCCAGGCAACGACTGCGAGCACGCCGGCGAGCGCCGCGAGCGGGATGTAGCTTGCGAGCGGAGCGGCGAGAAGCATGAATAGAAGGAGAAAGACGGAATGCAGCATGCCGGAAGCCGGGCTGGTCCCGCCTGCACGCACATTCGTGGCCGTGCGGGCGATCGTCCCGGTGACGCAGATGCCGCCGAAAAGCGCCGAGCAGAAGTTCGCAATCCCCTGCGCAATCAATTCCATGCTCGAACGGTGCCGGCGACCGGTCATGCCGTCGGCGACAACGGCCGACAGCAAAGACTCGATTGCACCGAGGAGCGCAAAGGAGACGGCATCAGGAAAGACGGCGCCCGCCTTCTCGAGCGAGAACGGCGGGAATGCCGGTGAGGGCAGACCACGAGGAATGCCGCCAAAGCGCGTTCCGATCGTTTCCGTCGGCAACTGCAGGAGAGCGACGAAGGCAGAAGCGGCAGCAACGGCAATCAGCATGCCGGGCCAGTGCGGCCGCAGCTTGCGCAGCGCGAGAATGATGCCGATCGTCAGCGCCGCGGTCAGAACTGCTGCCCAGTTGACCGTACCGGCGGCAAGACCAAGCGCAAGCTTCTCGATGATGGGCCCGGGCTCGCGGCCGCTCAGGGTGAGGCCGAAGAGATCGCGCAATTGGCTGGCGAAGATGATTACCGCGATCCCGGCGGTAAACCCCACGGTCACCGGGTAAGGGATGAACTTGATGTAGTTGCCAAGCCGCAGGTAGCCTGCAGCGACCAGCATCACGCCCGACATCGCCGTAGCCAGCAGCAGGCCGTCGAGACCGTGCCTGGCGCCTGTTGCAGCCACCAGCACGATAAAAGCGCCGGCAGGGCCACCGATCTGCACCCGGCTGCCGCCGAGAAGCGAAACCAGAAACCCACCGACTATCGCGGTGTACAGTCCGCGGTCGGGCGTAACACCCGAGGCGATCGCGATGGCCATGGATAGCGGCAAGGCAACGATGGCGACGGTCAACCCCGAAAAGGCGTCCGCCTTCAGGCGCGCGCCGTCGTATCCTTCCTTGAAGAGGCTTACCGTTTTGGGGACGAGAGAATCGGGCATCGACGAGACTTTCGGGATTCCGCTGTGGCGGGCAAGCGGACTGGACGACGTCAGAGTATATGAGTCGCTACCCCGAACAAATTCGAGCCCTTGATGTCCGCAGGAGGTAGCTGATTTAAGGAAAGATGCAGCAAATCAAAGTTCTACAGAGTCTGGTAAGAAGCGCGGCGCCGCAGGGCGCGCCGAAGGACCGGACCTATCCGATGACGCCCCAGTGGCGCAGTCCCTCCAGCACGCCGTCGGCGTGGGAGTTGCGCGCGAGGAAATGCCGGCTCCCGTGCTCTACGGCCCGGCGCAGTTCGGCAAGCGCATTGGCAACCACCACGCCGCGCACGCGCGGCATGTCGAACATTTCGCGGTCGTTGCCGGTATCGCCAGCGACGACCACCTCGTCGAGATCGACCGCAAGCTCCCGGCAGATCCAGGCGAGTGCGCTGCCTTTGCCGCCGGCGCGCGGCAATATGTCGAGATCCCGGCTGCTGGAATAGACCAGCTTCACGTCCAATCCCGCGGTTGCCAGCCGTTGCCCGATGGCAGAGATTTCCTCCTCTCGTGCGTCCGGCAAACGCCAGCTCGCCTTGTGAGCATGTTGGTCGACGGCCGCCTGCGGAACCGCGCCTTCTACCGTCTCCATGACCGCTGTGACGGCCTTGACGTCGAGGGGAGGTCCAAGCGCTTCGGTGAACGCCTGCAACCGTTCCCTTCTGCGCGCGTCCGCTATCATCGTCCCGACGCCGCCAATCACGTATTCAGGCGGCGGCAACTGATCGACATCGACCAGCGAAAATATGTCGTTGATCGGCCGGCCGCTATTGTAGACGAGCAGCGGCCTTTCGCTCTCGTCGAGCGCCTGCCAGGCCGAACGAAAGCGATTCGCCGCCCCGTCATCGCCGAGAAGCGTGCCGTCGATATCAAAAGCGACGAGCCGCACCGGTTTTGATCCCGCTTGCTCCATTCCGCACATGTCCATGGTTGGAAACGTCCATCGGGAAATGAGCGAGTGGCGTATGCGTTCCATGCGCGCTGTAGCGCTCGGGGGACCGATAAAACAAGAAACCCGGCGCATGGCCGGGTTCCAGGACTTCCTGCGGATTTGGCCGGTTTAGGCGGCCATTGCCTTCTTGAGGTTCTCATCGATCTTGTCGAGGAAGCCGGTGGTCGAGAGCCACGGCTGGTCCGGACCGATCAGCAGCGCCAGATCCTTGGTCATGAAGCCGGCTTCGACCGTTTCGACGCAGACGCGTTCGAGCGTGTCGGCAAACTTGGCGAGTTCGGCGTTGCCGTCGAGCTTGGCGCGGTGGGCAAGGCCACGGGTCCAGGCGAAGATCGAGGCGATGGAGTTGGTCGAGGTTTCCTCTCCCTTCTGGTGCTGGCGGTAGTGGCGGGTCACCGTGCCGTGCGCGGCTTCCGCTTCGACCGTCTTGCCGTCCGGCGTCATCAGCACCGAAGTCATCAGGCCGAGCGAACCGAAGCCCTGGGCGACGATATCGGACTGGACGTCGCCGTCGTAGTTCTTGCAGGCCCAGACATAACCGCCGGACCACTTCAGCGCCGAGGCGACCATGTCGTCGATCAGGCGGTGTTCGTACCACAGCTTTTCAGTCTTGAACTGTTCGGCGAACTCCTCGTCGAACACCTTCTGGAAGATGTCCTTGAAGCGGCCGTCATAGGCCTTGAGGATGGTGTTCTTGGTCGAGAGGTAGACCGGAACCTTACGCTGTAGGCCGTAATTGAACGAAGCGCGGGCAAATTCGGTGATCGATTCGTCAAGGTTGTACATGGCCATCGCAACGCCGGCGCCGGGCGCATCATAAACGTCGTGTTCGATCGTCTGGCCATCTTCGCCGACGAACTTGATCGAAAGCTTGCCCTTGCCCGGGAACTTGAAGTCGGTGGCGCGATACTGGTCGCCGAAGGCGTGACGGCCGACGATGATCGGCTTGGTCCAGCCGGGAACGAGGCGCGGCACGTTCTTGCAGATGATCGGCTCACGGAAGATGACGCCGCCCAGGATATTGCGGATCGTGCCGTTCGGCGACTTCCACATCTTCTTCAGCTTGAATTCCTCGACACGGGCTTCGTCCGGCGTGATCGTCGCGCACTTGACGCCGACGCCATGCTTCTTGATGGCGTTGGCGGCATCGACTGTCACCTGGTCTTCGGTCGCGTCGCGGTTCTCGACGCTGAGGTCATAATATTCGAGATCGAGGTCGAGATAGGGGTGGATCAGCTTGTCCTTGATGAACTGCCAGATGATGCGGGTCATCTCGTCGCCGTCGAGTTCGACGACCGGATTGGCGACCTTGATCTTTGCCATGGGTATGCCTCGTAGCTTGCGGAGCATCGGACGCGATGCCCCCCGGTGGGAGAAATCCAGAGCCCTATAGCATTGTGAACCGGCAAGGCAAAGCATGCTTGGGTGAAACTTTGGATGGAGGAGAGACTGTCGCCTGCGGCTTTCCGCGTGCAAGGCGGGGATCGTTTTGCGACCCGGCTTCAGTGCTTGAAAAGATCGCGGAAGACGATATGCAAAGGGATAACGGCGGCGTCCGGCATCGCCCCTCCGCGGAAAGGCAGAAGGCGCCTCATGACGTTTCGGCTTCGTTTGCGTGATTGGTTGCTGGCCAACGATCCGGCCTTTTCCCGCCTGCGGCAGGCGTCGCGCGTCACCTCCATGATCGTCATTTCTGTTTGCCTGCTGATCGCGTTTCACTTCATCGTCGCGCCATTGCCGCCGGCGGCTTATGGTCTTGCCGTCTCCCTGTCCATCGAAGGCGGCCTCGCCGTCAGGGACCGCACGTCGCGCGAACAGCTGGTCACCCGCATCATTGCCGTCCTCGTCGGCGTCGCGATGGTGAGCCTCGCCTCGGCTCTGGAAAGCCACCGCTACATATCCGACGTGATCTTCCTGATCATCATCTTCCTGGCGGTCTATGGCCGGGGCTACGGGCAGCGCTGGTTCGCCGTCGGCATGTTCGCCTTCATGTCCTATTTCCTCGGTGCCTATCTTCGCCCTACGCCGGACCAGTTGCCGTCGCTGTTCATGGGCGCGGCAATCTCCGCAACCGTCGCGCACCTCGTGCGCACTCGTCTTCTTCCCGACAATCGCTACATTGATCTCTCGCGCGCCGCCGCGAGCGTTCAACGGCGCGTGGATCAGATCCTCTTCGAACTGGCCGAAACCGCCCGCAGGCCTGTTTTCACGGAAATAGACCGTCGCCGCTTGCTGGCTCAGGAAGAGCGGCTGAAGGAAGCGGTGCTGATGGCCGAGAGCCTCATCCCGACGGAGAACCGGCGGCCGGAGCCGGAACCTGGCCTTGCATCCTCGGACCTGGTCATCGACCTCTTCGACATTCATCTCGCCGCCGAGAGCGCCATTGTCCTCAGTTTTCAGGCGATGCCGCCAGCACCCCTCGTCGAAGCGATGCTGGCGCGCGACGCCGAGAAGATCGAAGACGAAATGAAGCGGCTTGACGCTTCGAACTTGAAGCAGATCGAGACGGCCAAGGCCTTGCTGTGGCTTCGCGACGTCCGCCGGCGGCTGGAGCCTCGCAGCGCTCTCCGAAAGCGACCTGCAGGATCCGGCAACCACTCCAAGCAGTGTGCCTTCGACGGGTCGCTTACAACTTTCCTTATCCGATCCCGCGCTGCGGACGGCGATCCAGATCACGCTCGCCACGGGCATTGCGATGGTCTTCGGGCTGATGCTTTCGCGGGACCGCTGGTTCTGGGCGGTGCTGGCGGCGTTCCTCGTTTTCACCAACACGCGCTCGCGCGGCGATACGGCAATCAAGGCGCTGCAGCGCTCGGCGGGAACGCTGTTCGGCATTGTCGTCGGCATCGCGCTTGGTACAGCGGTCGCGGGCAATTTCTATGTCATCCTGCCGCTCAGCGCCGCCTGCATCTTCCTCGCGTTCTATTTCCTGGCTGTGTCCTACGCGGCGATGACCTTCTTCATCTCAATCGTCCTCTCGCTGGTCTACAGCCTGATGGGCGTTTTGACACCACACCTTCTGCAACTGCGTCTCGAGGAAACGCTCATCGGCTCCGTCGCCGGCGCGGCGGTTGCCTTTCTCGTCTTTCCGACGCGGACGCGCACCACGCTTGATGCGGCGATTAAGGCCTGGTGCAACGCTTTGATGGCGCTGCTTGAAGATGCAAAGAAAGGTACATCGGGTTTGTCATTGATTGTCCAATCGCAGGCGCTCGATCGCGCATACAGGGATCTGGCGGCGGCTGCCAAACCGCTCGGCGCCTCTTGGCAGCTCGTTACGCGCCCAGGCCATGTGCGCCAGACGCTGGCGGTCTTCATGGGCTGCACCTATTGGGCCCGCATCTTCGCCCGGCGAATGCCGAACGCGGCCGATGGCGACACGGCCCAATTCGTCGCCGAGATCGAAAAGAACCTGGAGACCGCCGGCAAGGTCCGCGAGACTGGCGCAGCCTATTTCTATGAAACCCGCCAGGTGGCTGCACCTGTCGAACGCCACTTGCCGATCTCCAAGGACGACGCTCAACTCGGGCAGGAGATGATCTCCATATCGCTGGAGCGACTTCACGTTGCTGAGGGTAGTCGTCTTCAAGGCTGATGGACGCCGGACTTTAATTTCGTGAACAATTGTGCGAGGGAAGCGCCGAACAGAAGGCGAAGGCTTGAGAAATGGCAGGTACCAACAGCGAGCGCGAACTACTGACGGAAGGTCCGGCGATCATTCTCGCTTATCCGCAACTCGGCGAAAATATCGGCATGGTGGCGCGCGCCATGGCCAATTTCGGGCTGTCGGAACTGCGCCTCGTCAATCCGCGGGATGGCTGGCCGAGCGAGAAGGCGCGCTCCGCTGCAAGCCGCGCCGACCACGTCATCGATGGCGCCAAACTCTATGGCTCGCTCGAGCAGGCGATCGCGGACTTGAACTTCGTCTACGCCACCACGGCCCGCGACCGCGACGGCTACAAGCCCGTGCGCTCGCCGATCATCGCCGCACGCACGCTGCGCCAGCGATTCAAAAGCGGGGAAGCGGTCGGCATCATCTTCGGCCGCGAACGCACGGGCCTCACCAACGAGGAAGTGGCGCTGGCCGACGAGATCGTGACCTTCCCGGTCAATCCGGCCTTCGCTTCGCTGAACCTCGCACAGGCCGTGCTGCTCATGTCCTACGAGTGGATGAAGACCGGCATGGAATCGGAAGAAGAAACGTCGTTCCAGGCGATCCCACAGCGCCCGGCGACCAAGGAACATCTGCAGGGTCTGTTCGAGCATCTGGAAGACGCCCTGGAAGCGCGCAATTACTTCCGCTCCGCCGACAAAAAGCCGAAATTGGTCGAAAATCTCCGCGCTGTTCTAACGAGACCATCCTTTACCGAATCTGAAATCCAGGTGCTGCGCGGCGTCATCTCTTCGCTCGACCGGTTCACGCGCGAAAATCCGCGCGGCTCCGGTGCACCGGCAGGGCGCAACAGGAAAGTGCAAGGCGGCGGTGACAACGAGTGAACTGAAACCCATACTCGTCTTCGACAGCGGAATCGGTGGGCTGACGGTGCTGCGCGAGGCGCGCGTGCTAATGCCAGAGCGGCATTTCATCTATGTTGCAGACGACGCCGGTTTTCCTTACGGCGGCTGGGAGGAGGGGGCCTTGAAGGAGCGCGTGATAGCGCTCTTCGGCGAATTGCTCGCCGCGCACGACCCGGAAATCTGCATCATCGCCTGCAACACCGCCTTCACGCTCGTCGGCGCCGATCTTCGCGCCGCCTATCCGCAGATGACCTTCGTCGGCACGGTGCCGGCGATCAAGCCGGCGGCGGAGCGGACCCGCTCCGGGCTGGTTTCGGTTCTTGCAACACCCGGCACGGTAAAACGCGCCTATACACGCGATCTCATCCAGTCCTTCGCTTCGCAATGCCATGTGCGGCTTGTCGGCTCGGAAAATCTGGCACGCATGGCGGAAGCTTATATCCGCGGCGAGAAGCTCGATGACGAAGCAGTTCTGGGCGAGATCGCCCCATGTTTCGTCGAGAGGGATGGGGAAAAGACCGATATCGTGGTGCTCGCCTGCACGCATTACCCCTTCATGGCGAACGTCTTCCGGCGGCTGGCGCCTTGGCCGGTGGACTGGCTCGATCCAGCCGAGGCGATTGCGCGGCGTGCCCGCTCGCTCGTGCCGCTTCCGAACGGTTTCGAGCCGTTGAACGGCTTCGATCCGGCGGTCTTTACCTCGGGAAAGCCGGACTTCGCCACACGACGGCTGATGCAAGGCTTTGGGTTAACCGTGATTGCAAACACCGTGCCCGATAAGCGGGCGAAACCCAGCCAAGCTATCGTTTAGAAAACGTCCAGCAAGAACAAAAGTCCGCCAACAAGGACAACCAAGGCGCCAGCGACAATCGCGTTGGCAACCTTCATTTGCGCCGCTTCCTTCCTGGATATGACCCGCTGGGCATCTTTGTGCGCTTCGCGCATGCGTTCATCGAGCTCGTACATCTCGAATTGTTGTTTGGTTTCGTTCTGGTGCATCGCTGTCCCTAGCAGGCTGTGACGACAAAACTCATATGGAGACGGTCGGGAACCTAAGAAAGATGCTGCGACCCTAATATTCAACTTTCCCTTGCATTGAAGGGGAGGCGGTGAGTTTCCCCTCAGGCCGGCGCGGAACGAAGTATTCCCTGTGGGTTGTCGGAATCTGCGGGATAGTCGTGGGATAAACCGTGCTACGTGTCGCTCGTTTGACGATCCCGACGGATCGCGAATCAATCTGTGATGAACGAGGTATGGATGAAAGTCGGCATCGACATGGGAACGACGTCCGAAGGGACTTCGGCCTCGCTCGATATCGAGGAGCTTCTGGCGACGCGCCTGCTGGTGCAGGGTAATTCAGGCTCGGGAAAGTCGCACCTCTTGCGCCGACTGCTCGAACAGTCCGCGCCTTGGGTGCAGCAGTGCATCATCGATCCCGAAGGCGATTTCGTCACGCTCGCCGACAAGTTCGGCCATGTGGTCATCGAAGGCGAGCGCACGGATGCGGAACTGATCGGCATTGCGACGCGCATCCGCCAGCACCGCGTCTCCTGTGTGCTTTCGCTGGAGGGTCTCGACATCGAGCAGCAGATGCGCAGCGCCGGCGTCTTCCTGAATGCCATGTTCGACGCGGACCGCGAGTACTGGTACCCCGTCCTGGTTGTCGTCGACGAGGCGCAGATGTTCGCGCCATCGGTCGGTGGCGATGTCGCGGAAGAGGTCCGCAAAGTATCGCTCGGCGCGATGACGAACCTCATGTGCCGCGGCCGCAAGAGGGGGCTCGCCGGCGTCATCGCCACGCAACGACTGGCGAAGCTCGCAAAGAACGTCGCGGCAGAAGCGTCGAATTTCCTCATGGGGCGCACCTTTCTCGATATCGATATGCTGCGCGCCGCCGATCTGCTCGGCATGGACCGCCGCACCGCCGAGATGTTCCGCGATCTGAAACGCGGCTCATTCGTCGCGCTCGGGCCCGCGCTGTCGCGTAGGCCGCTGAAGGTTACGATCGGATCGGTCGAGACCTCCGCTCGCTCCACCAGCCCGAAGCTGATGCCGCTGCCGGAAGCGCCGCAGGATGTCGAGGACCTGATTTTCACGCCGGATCCGGAAGAGTTGTCACGGCCCAACATGCGCCGACCCACCCCGCAGCCGCGCCCGGCGACAGACATTCTCGCCGAACTGTCGCGGCCGCGCCCAGAGCCTATGGCGCCGGTGGAGGCCAAGCCCGCCCCTCCGGAAATGTCGGCAGAGGAACGCGACGCGCTGCTCGACAGCCTGTTCGCGGAGATTTTGGCTAATCCGGACGCGGCGTTCCGGCCGGACGCCGAACTCTTTCAGGATTTTCTCGTTCGTTGCCGCATCCGCCGCGTGCCCGGGCCGGCACTCACCTTGAGCGCGTTCCGCCGCAAGATGGCGGTTGCCCGGTCTGGGGTCGATGCCGACACGGCTCAGACCGACACATGGGCATCGGCGCTCCGGCTTGCCGATCGCGTGAGCGAGGACTTGCAAGCAGTGTTCCTGATGATGGCGCAGGCAGCCGTGCGTGGCCTGCCGTGTCCTTCGGACGCGATGATCGCGCGCGCCTATGGAACCCATTCCGCCCGGCGCGCGCGGCGGCTGCTCGGCTATTTCGAAGAGCATGGGCTGATCGTGGTGCACGCGGATTTCTCCGGCAAGCGTATCGTGGCTTTCCCCGACCTCGGCAACGAAACCGCGCCGGGGGATGCAAGCGGCCCGGATATCGGCAACGGGGAACGGGCGGCCGCCGAGTGACGGCTATCTGGCGAAAATCGCTATGTTTCTGTCACATTCCGTTGACAAATCAGCGATCGGTGCGTAAAGACCCGCCCAACGCCGGGCAGCGATGCCCGGTGTTTCATTAACATGTCCCGTGGTTTCTTGCGTCCGCGTGATCGTGAGAGGCCTGTCAGAACTCCCAAAATGGGTTCAGAGGAGGGCGTGTTTCCTTGATCCGGCTTGGCAACAAGCCGGTGTAACCGATTGAAAGGAAATGCGATGAGCAAGCGCGAATCGTCCAAGTACAAAATTGACCGCCGCATGGGCGAAAACATCTGGGGCCGTCCGAAGTCCCCGGTGAACCGTCGTGAATACGGCCCGGGCCAGCACGGCCAGCGCCGCAAGTCCAAGCTTTCCGACTTCGGCGTGCAGCTGCGCGCCAAGCAGAAGCTGAAGGGCTACTACGGCGACATCCGTGAAAAGCAGTTCCGTGCGATCTTCGCCGAAGCTTCGCGCCGCAAGGGTGACACCCCGGAAAACCTGATCGGTCTGCTCGAGTCGCGCCTCGACGCGATCGTCTACCGCGCAAAGTTCGTTCCGACCGTCTTCGCTGCACGCCAGTTCGTCAACCATGGCCACGTCAAGGTCAACGGCGTCCGCGTCAACATCGGTTCCTACCGTTGCAAGCCGGGTGACGTCATCGAAGTCAAGGAAAAGTCCAAGCAGCTCGTTTCGGTTCTCGAATCCGTACAGCTCGCTGAACGTGACGTTCCGGACTACATCGAAGCCGACCACAACAAGATGGTCGCAACCTACGTCCGCGTCCCGGTTCTCTCCGACGTTCCGTACCCGGTCGTCATGGAACCGCACCTGGTCGTCGAATTCTATTCGCGTTAATCCGAGGCTTTGGCCTTGTGAGCTTTGGAAAAACCGCCCGGAGACGGGCGGTTTTTTTGTACGATGTATCGATCAATCCGTGTCGAGGAATGCCGCATGCCGGAGCAAAACGCGCCGCAAGATCTGCAGGCGATCATCGATGACATTTACCGCGAGCTGACGCCGCGGCTCGGCGAGGGCAAGGTCGCCGACTACATCCCGCAGCTCGCGCGCGTCGACTCTCGCCGTTTCGGCATGGCAATCGTCACGACGGGCGGCCAGATCTACCGGGTCGGCGACGCCGAAGTGCCGTTTTCGATCCAGAGCATTTCCAAGGTGTTCACGCTGACGCTGGCGCTCGGCAAGCACGGCGAAAATATTTGGCACCGGGTCGGGCGCGAGCCGTCCGGCTCAGCCTTCAATTCGATCGTCCAGCTCGAGCACGAAGGCGGCAAGCCGCGCAATCCCTTCATCAATGCCGGCGCGATCACCATCAGCGACCTCATCCTCGCAGGCCACACGCCGAAGGAGCTAATCGGTGAAATCGTGCAGTTCGTCCGCTATCTTGCAGACGACGACACGATCGTGATTGACCACGAAGTGGCGCGCTCGGAGACGGCTACCGGTTTCCGCAATGTCGCCCTTGCCAATTTCATGCGGTCCTATGGCCGGCTCGATCATCCGGCCGAACACGTGCTCGGCGTCTATTTCCATCATTGCGCCCTGGCTATGACCTGCGTCCAGCTCGCCAAGGCCGGCCTGTTCCTGGCGGCCGGCGGGGCCAATCCCCTGACGGGGCATTCGGTCGTCTCGCGTCAACGTGCGCGCCGCATCAACGCCCTGATGCTGACCTGCGGACACTACGACGGCTCCGGCGATTTCGCCTATCGCGTCGGTCTGCCGGGCAAGAGCGGCGTCGGCGGCGGCATTATGGCGGTCGCGCCGGGCAAGGCTTCCGTCGCCGTCTGGTCACCGGGCCTCAACGAGAACGGCAATTCGCTGCTCGGTTCATTGGCGCTCGAAATGCTGGCCGCGCGCACCGGCTGGTCGGTGTTTGGTCCTTGATAATGCCGTTCCGGACCGTTTCCCCTTGATCTCCAGCGCCGGAAAGGGCAAGTGCTGGTTAATGCACCTGGGGCAGCTGTTGCTGCCCCGCCTAATCCGAGACTGTCGCCATGGAACTCGCACGATCGTCAGAGCACGATGGGATGAACAGCATCGTCGGTGAGGAAGGCGCCGGCTTCGACGCCGGCGCCCATCCGCTGTTTGCCCGGATGCCGTCGTCCGTTTCCTTCAACAAGCTTCGCAAGCGACTTCTGCGGCAGACGCGTCAGGCGCTCGACGATTTTGGCATGCTGAAGGGCGCGAAGCGCTGGCTGGTCGGTCTTTCCGGCGGCAAGGACAGCTACAGCCTGCTCGCACTGCTGATGGACCTGCAATGGCGCGGGCTCCTGCCGGTCGAACTTATCGCCTGCAACCTCGATCAGGGCCAGCCGAACTTCCCGAAGCACATTTTGCCGGAATATCTGACTTCGATCGGCATCAAGCACCGCATCGAGTACCGCGACACCTATTCTGTCGTAAAGGAAAAGGTGCCGACCGGCGCGACCTACTGCTCGCTCTGTTCGCGGCTGAGGCGCGGCAATCTCTATCGCATCGCACGGGAGGAGGGGTGTGATGCCTTGGTCCTCGGTCATCATCGCGAAGATATTCTCGAAACCTTCTTCATGAACCTCTTCCATGGCGGGCGTCTCGCATCGATGCCGGCCAAACTTCTCAACGACGAGGGCGATCTCATGGTGTTGCGACCACTCGCCTATGCGGCGGAAGACGACCTCGCGAAGTTCGCCGCGGCGATGGAATTTCCGATCATCCCCTGCGATCTCTGCGGTTCGCAGGACGGTCTCGAACGCAATGCGATGAAGGCGATGCTTGCCGACATCGAGCGGCGCATGCCCGGTCGCAAGGACACGATGCTGCGCGCGCTTGGCCATGTGAACCCGTCGCACCTGCTCGATCCAAAGCTTTTCGATTTCCAATCCCTTTCCCCGGAGCCCAAAGAATGAGCCAATCCGTCGACATCGCCGCGCTTGCCAACCTTTTGCAGGAGGCGGCGGTCAAGGAAATCCTGCCGCGATTCCGCAATCTCGGCTCGGGCGACGTGCGCATGAAGTCGGAAGCCATCGATCTCGTCACCGAGGGGGATGAAGCGGCGGAAAGGTTGATCAAGGCCGGGATCGGCGCTATCGCGCCCGGCGCCGTCTTCATCGGCGAGGAATCCGTCGCCGCCGATCCGGCACTCCTCGACAAGCTGGCTGGTGCCGATCTCGCGATCGTCGTCGACCCAATCGACGGAACGTTCAATTTCGCCGCCGGCCTGCCGCTCTTCGGCGTGATGGCAAGCGTGGTCGCCAAGGGCGAGACCGTCGCCGGCATCATCTACGATCCGCTCGGCAACGACTGGGTCATTGCGGAGAAGGGGGCAGGCGCCTGGCTGTGCCGACCCGATGGATCGCAGGAGAAGTTGGCGGTGACTGCGGGCGTGCCGCTCGAGGCCATGGTCGGCGGTGCTTCGACGGCCTTCTACAAGGAAGACGACCGACGGATCGTCATGGGCAATTTGGCCAAGGTCAGGATCGCCACCAGTTACCGTTGCGCCGCCCATGAATACCGCGCTTTTGCCGGCGGCCATCTGCACTTCCTCATGTACCAGAAGCTGATGCCGTGGGATCACCTCGCCGGCACGTTGATCGCCGAAGAGGCGGGCGCCTATGCGGCCCGCTTCGATGGCTCGCGCTATCTGCCCGCCCATACCAACGGAGGGCTGCTTCTGGCGACCGACAAGGAGAGCTGGGACGCGTTGCGCCGAGAGGTTTTCACCGTCTGACAAAACATCTAATGCATGTCGCCCAAAAGTGTGCAGCCATTTTGGGACAACGACATGCATGAAAATAAGGACCTAAAACGCGCCGCATGAGTCCGATTGAATGCGACGCGCTTTAGGCGATGGCAGTCCGCTCGCCTTCGTTGAGGGGGTGCATCAATCCGACGATCCTCTCCCTCATCCATCTGTGGAGCGGACTGGACGTCGAACGGCGGTGCCAGACTGCGATGATCAAGGGTGGATCAATCGGTATCGGCGGATGGTAGATCTCCAGGCCGATCTGCGGAGCGACCCGCTCGGCAAGCTGACGCGGCACCAAAGCGATCAAGTCGCTTTCCGCCACTGCGCGGCAAACGCCCGAGAACACCGGCAAGGTCATCATGACCTTTCGGCGGCGGCCCACCCTAGCCAGGGCGGCGTCGCCCATGGCCGAGAAATTTCCTTCGGGCGAGAAAAGGACGTGTCCAATCTCGCAGAACAGCTCCATCGGAACGATTTCGCCTGGTCTTAACCCCGCCGCTGTCAGTTGGGGATGGCTGCTTCGCGTGATCACGACGAAGGTCGAATAAAAGAGCGGCTGGCTGCTAGCCCAGTCTGGAAAGGGCTGGTTCGGGATCAAGGCCAAATCGGCATGATACTTCTCGAGACTGTCGATATAGCTGTTCGGAACGAGATCGACGAGTTGAGCCCTGATATTGGGCGCCTGCTTACGCAGCAGATCCGCGAGCGCCGGCATCAGCATCTCGGCGAAGAAATCGCTTGCCGTGATCCGAAAGGTCCCCTCCGCCGTTGTGGGATCGAACGTGCTCGGTGGCGCAAAAAGGACTGCAAGCCGGTCCAGTTCCTCCCTAAGCGGCAATTCGATGGACCTTGCATAGTCGGTCGGAACCAGGCGGTTGCCATGGCGGACGAAGAGTTCGTCTTTCAGTGCGTGCCGCAGCCTGGCCAGCGCACCCGACACTGCCGATTGGGACATGTTCAGCCGCTTGCCCGCCTGGACAGTCGAACCCTCGCGCAGAATGGCGTCGAGAACGCGCATCAGGTTGAGTTCGAACGTTGCGAAATTGATTTTCACGATAGTTTGTATCTGTACAATCGGTTGGACCGATAGTGCTCCACCGCATAAGCTCAAGTCAATCGGAACGCTTTGACGGAGCTAAGCATGCACAACGAGATCTTTTACGCCGATGCCTTCGATTGGAATGGCGTCAAATATAAAACAATTCTGCCCACCAAGGCGACCGACGGCAAAATGTCGATCGTCGACAGCCTCTCTCCAATCGGAAGCGGACCTCCGCGACACATCCACGAGGCCGAAGACGAGATCTTCGTGATCCTCACGGGCCGATGCAAATTCTGGCTGGAAGGCGAATTGTTCACACGAGGACCGGGAGAGACGGTGTTTATCCCCCGTGGATCGGAGCACACCTTCCAGGTCGTCGGGGATATGCCCTGCCGCCATCTCGTGGTCCTGACGCCCGGCGGCTTCGAGGAGTTCTTCGAGGAGATGGCGGCGGGCCAGTTCTCCGTTCCCGACGATATGCCGGTGATCGTGGAGGTCGCAGGCCGGCACAATCTACGGTTCACCGGGCCGCCACTGGATGTGAACTGAGAGCGTCGCAATGTACAAACCGGCCGCGCCCCTCGGTGCGCGGCCGCCGACACGCACTAGATGTGGCCGCCGTGATCGTGTGCCATATCCTTGTCGCCGGGATGCGTGAAGAGCTTGCCGTTCTCTGCCCAGAGCGTGGCGAGAATGGTGAGCAGCCCGAACAGCGCGAAGCCACCGAACAGGGGCTGCAGAGTGCCATTGAAGAGCTGGCCGACGGCGGCGCCGAGCAGTGTCCCGCCCGTCGTCGATACGAAACCGGTAATCGCGGTTGCCGTCCCCGCAAGGTGTCCCATTGGCTCAAGGCTGATGGCGGTGAAGTTCGTGGCAATGACGGCGAAGAACATCAGCAGTATCGAGAAAAGCAGGTAGCTGATGACGAAGGCTGGCGTGCCAACGAGCGAGAGCACAAAACCGATCGACGCCAGCGACGTGAAGAGGATCATCGCCGCATGTGAGATGCGGCGCATACCGAAGCTGCGGACAAAGAAGCCATTGGCGAAGTTGGCGACTGCAATGCCGCCCGCCGTCCCTGCAAAGGCGATCGGCAGCCACTCGCCAAGACCGTAGACCTCTCCGAAGACCTGCTGAACGCTGACGATGTAAGCACAGATTACGGCGGAGAAGAGCGTAAGCCCGATCATGTAGCCGCAGGTTATGCGGTTCGTCAGTACCGTGCGGAATCCAGAGAGGACGGCGCCGACCGAAAGCGGCAGACGCTCCTCCGACGGGAGGGACTCCTTCATCCGGGTAAGCGCCCAGGTGAACAAGACGGCACCGATGCCGCCAATCAGGATGAAGATCCAGTGCCAGCTTGCAGAGATAATCACGAACTGGCCGAGAGAAGGGGCGACAATCGGAATGATCATGAAGACGATCATCACGTAAGACATGACTCGGGCCATCTCGCGGCCGCCGAAACAATCGCGCACGATTGCCATGGTCGTGATGCGGATGGCAGCGGCACCGATCCCCTGCACGAAGCGCATCACAAGCAGCGCTTCGAAGCTCGTGGCCTGCGAGGCGGTGAATGAGGTTAGCGTGAAGAAGGCGAGGCCGCCGAGCAGCACGATACGCCGGCCGAAGGCGTCGGAAAGGCTGCCGAAGAAAATCTGCGAGAGGCCGAATCCGAGCAGGAAGATGCCGATGACGAGCTGCGCGTCGTTCGCATTTGCGACGTCGAACGACTGACCGATGCTCTGAAGCGCGGGCAGCATGCTGTCGATGGCAAGCGCGACGCTCGCGGTCATGAGCGCGATTGTCACGATGAACTCGGCGATGCCCATGCGGATGCGTGCCGCGCCGGAAGCCCCGTCGCCATGTTCGGCTTGTTGAGGAATGGAAGATCGTTCTGAGACGGAAGACATTGTCGAATATCCGAAAAAGGCAGTTTTGGGAGGAGGAGCGGCACGAAGCGGTGCGCGCCTCCGTGCCGTGTCGGGGTTAAACGGTCGGGTTGTGCGGTCTGAAAAGCCGACCACCCTCAGCGATCAGCACGAAGGCGACAGCGAAAATGGCGACAATGAAAAATCCTGCGGCGAGGGGCGTCACCGTGCCGTCGAAGGCTTGGCCGATAAAGGCACCGATGACGCCGCCGCCGATCGTCTGCGTGAAGCCCAGCACGGAGGATGCCGTTCCGGCCACGTGGCCAAGAGGCTCCATCGCCATGGCGTTGAAGTTCGCCGCGATCAGACCGAACTGGAACATCGTCGCGGCGTGCAGGATGATGAAGAGCGGCAACGGCAGCGGCCCCATCAGCGACAGCGACACCCACACGCAGCTTGCCAGAGTGAAACCGAGAAGAGCTGCGTGCGACAGCGCCCGCATGCCAAATCGCCGGACGAGACGTGAATTGGTAAAGGACGCGACCGCCATCATGCCGGCGAAGGCTGCGAAAACCGCTGGGAACCAGACGCCGAGCCCGTATATGCCCACCAGGACCTGTTGGGCCGAATTTACGAAGCCGAACAGGCCGCCGAGGAGGGCGGATGTCGCCAGCGTGTAAAAAAGCGCCAAGCGGTTCGTCAGCACGATGCGGAAGCCGTCCAGTATCACTGAAACTGTGAAGGCGCGCCGATTGGCCGGTGCCAACGTCTCCTGAAGCCGAAGGGCTACCGGCACGGCGATGGTCACTGCAAACAGGGCGATCACGACGAAGATCATGTGCCATTCCGAAAAGAGCATGATCAACTGGCCTATGCTCGGCGCAACGACCGGAACGATCATGAACACCATCATGACCAGCGACATGATCTCCGCCATCTGGCGGCCGCCATACACGTCACGCACGACGGAAACAGTGATAACGCGAGTTGCGGCCGCACCCACACCCTGCACAAACCGAAAGAACAGGAGCGCCGCGAAGGTCGGTACGAACACGATCGCAAGCGCGCAGAGGCCGTACAAGGCCAGCCCGCCCAACAGCGGCCCCTTTCGCCCGAAGCGGTCGGAAAGCGGGCCGAAGAACAGTTGCGCGAAGCCCATGCCTATGAGGTAGGCGGTAATGACAAACTGCCGGTCGTTTTCGTCGGCAACACCGAGGCTCGCGCCAATCTCCTGCAGGCCCGGCAACATGATGTCGATCGAGACCGCGTTGATCGACATCAGCATTGCCATCAGCGTGATGAACTGGAACTTCGTCAGTCCCGAGAGGGTGGCGGTCTGATCAATGGGCCTCGTCATGTCATTTGTCCTGCTGATGGCCGGGGTATGGCAATCGGGTCTTGAAACAATTGCTCTCCGAGCGGGAGAGGGCTGCAACGCGTTGAATTTCCGCATCTGGTGCAGGCCGCGTCTGGCCCGAACGATGCGGTCGGTGGTTCCGAACGAACTGGCGAGCAGCGAATGCCGGTCGTCACGTCGGGTGTGGAGGTAGGACGCGCTCGCTCGTCAGGACGAGAAGCCAGCGGAGGTCCGGGCGAAGCGGTAGCCGCTTTTTTATGCCCTGAATGAAAGGTGCCCCTCGCGGGCAGCTTTGTCATGCTATCGAGAAGGCTCCCGCGACCGGAAATTGCCAGTCGCTCGAGAAGCACATTAGAAATTAGACAGTCGAAATATAGCTTCAGAATCAAAAAAGGCGGTCGCCCGCCTTTCCCGATATTGGAAAGGAGCCTTCCGGGTCAGGCGGCACCCTTCACGGAAATACCCTGTCCCTGAAGATGCGACTGCAATTCGCCGGCCTGGAACATCTCGCGGACGATGTCACAGCCGCCGACAAATTCGCCCTTCACGTAAAGCTGCGGAATGGTCGGCCAATTGGAATAGTCTTTGATGCCCTGGCGAAGATCCGCATCGGCAAGCACATTGATGCCCTTGTAGTCGACGCCGATATAATCGAGGATCTGGACAACCTGGCCGGAGAAGCCACACTGCGGAAACTGCGGCGTGCCCTTCATGAAGAGAACGACGTCGTTCGTCTTGACTTCGTTATCGATGAAATCGTGAATTCCGCTCATTTTGTCTTCCTTCCTGCGCCGGCTTCAAGGACCGGATGTCGATTGGGGCTTAGATAGCATGCGTGCGCGTGATTTTCACCACCCAATCGCAACAAATATTGATGGTCCTCAAAATGTGGCTTTGATACCACTGGTTACGAGGAGCGGCGGCGCAGCTTGCTCCTCGCGGCCGCCGTGCGGCGACGGCTTACCTGTTTCTTCGCCGGTTTGCGCACCGCGGCTTCGATGATCTCCGCGAGCAGACCGCCGCCCGAACCGGCTTTCCTGGTCCGGCGCTTCGTCCGCTTCGTCGCGGAACGCCTCGCGCCGGTCTTCTTCAGGATCTCCTTCAGCGCGCTGTCAACGACACCGCTGACGAGCTCCTTGATCAGGTCCGCCATTCCGGCTTACTCCGGGGCACTGGTCTGGAGAGCGAGTGCGTGAAGCACGCCACCCATATTGCCCTTCAATGCGTTGTAGACCATCTGGTGCTGTTGCACGCGGGTCTTGCCGCGAAACGCCTCGGCCACGACTTCGGCGGCATAGTGGTCGCCGTCACCGGCCAAATCGCGGATCGTGACCTTTGCACCGGGAATTCCGGCCTTGATCATGTCTTCGATATCGCCTGGTGTCATGGGCATGATACGCCAACTCCCTTTTATTCTGCGCCGGCAGTGTCGCCGACGCCTTTCATGGCTTCAGGGAACCATGATTCACGTGCGGAAAGCAAATGCTGAATCGGCCGCTTTCGGTGTCTCGGCTTTAGATCATTGTCTTCATGCATGCCGTTGTCGCAAAACCGCTGCGCACTTTTGCGCGACATGGATTAATTGTCCGGCGCGAGGTCGCCGCCCATATAGTCCGGGAACCAGGATTCGTGTGCCGAGCGCAGGTCCTTGATTGCAACTGCTCGCGCATCACCGAGCTTGACGGCGTCGCCGCCGGTCTTGCCGATGACCGGGAGGGAAACGCCCGCGGCCTTCGCCTGTTCCAGCACCGCATCGAGATTGCCGGCAGCAATGGTCACGACGTAGCGTCCCTGATCTTCGCCGTAGAAAACCGGGATGGGATCATGCCCTGCCTGAGCATCGATCGTCGCCCCAATGGCGGACGCCATCGCCATTTCCGCCACTGCGAGGGCGAGGCCGCCGGATGAGCAATCATGCACTGCCGTCGCAAGGCCCGCTTCGATCAGGCCGCGAACGAAATCGCCGACCTTGCGCTCATGCGCGAGGTCGACATGCGGTGCGGGACCGTCGGTGCGGCCGTGGATGTCGCGCATGTAGACCGACTGGGCGATATGGCTGCCCCAGCTTTCCGGTGCGCCAGCAAGCAGGATTGTCTCGCCCGCTGCGGCAAAGCCGATACGTGCCATCTTCGACCAGTCCTTGATGAGACCGACGCCGCCGATCGTCGGGGTCGGTAGGATCGCCTGGCCGTTGGTCTCGTTATAGAGCGACACGTTGCCCGAAACGATCGGGAAGTCGAGGGCGCGGCAGGCTTCGCCGATGCCTTTGATCGCGTGAACGAACTGGCTCATGATTTCCGGACGCTCCGGATTGCCGAAATTCAGGTTGTCCGTCGCGGCGAGTGGCAGCGCGCCGGTTGCCGTAATATTGCGCCAGCACTCGGCTACCGCCTGCTTACCGCCCTCGAAGGGATCCGCTTCGACGTAGCGCGGCGTGACATCGGAGGAGAAGGCCAGCGCCTTCGTTTCATGACCTTCGACACGGACAACCCCGGCGTCGCCGCCCGGCAGCTGCAGCGAATTGCCCTGGATCAGCGTGTCATATTGCTCGTACACCCAGCGGCGCGACGAATTGTTAGCGGAACCGACAAGCTTGAGGAGCGCTTCGGCAACGTCCGCCTGCGGGATGTCATTGGTGGCGAGCGGCGAGGGGGTCTTTGCCGGCGTCCACGGGCGGTCGTATTCCGGCGCCTGGTCGCCGAGCTCCTTGATGGGAAGGTTTGCAACTTCCTCACCCTGGTGCAGGATGCGGAAGCGCAGGTCGTCGGTGGTCTTGCCGACAATCGCAAAATCGAGACCCCATTTGACGAAGATCGCCTTGGCTTCTTCTTCCTTTTCCGGGCGCAGCACCATCAGCATGCGCTCCTGGCTCTCCGAAAGCATCATCTCGTAGGCCGTCATGCGCTCTTCGCGCACAGGCACCTTGTCGAGATCGAGCTCGATACCAAGATCGCCCTTGGCGCCCATCTCAACCGCAGAACAGGTAAGGCCAGCCGCGCCCATGTCCTGGATCGCGATCACGGCGCCTGTCTGCATCAGCTCAAGGCAGGCCTCGAGCAGGCATTTTTCGGTGAAGGGATCGCCGACCTGCACGGTCGGGCGCTTCTCCTCGATCGACTCGTCGAATTCGGCCGAAGCCATCGTCGCACCGCCGACGCCGTCGCGGCCCGTCTTGGCACCGAGATAGACGACCGGCAGCCCGACACCTTCCGCCTTGGAATAGAAGATCGCATCGCTCTTCGCGAGGCCGGCGGCGAATGCGTTGACAAGAATATTGCCATTGTAACGCGCGTCGAACTCAACCTCGCCGCCCACGGTCGGAACGCCGAAGGAGTTGCCGTAGCCGCCGACACCGGCCACGACGCCCGACACCAGGTGGCGGGTCTTGGGGTGGTCCGGCGAGCCGAAGCGCAGCGCGTTCATCGCGGCGATCGGACGCGCGCCCATGGTGAAGACGTCGCGCAGGATACCCCCGACGCCGGTCGCGGCCCCCTGGTAGGGTTCGATATAGGACGGATGGTTGTGGCTCTCCATCTTGAAGACGACGCAGTCGCCGTCATCGATATCGACAACTCCGGCGTTTTCGCCGGGCCCCTGAATGACGCGCGGCCCCTTCGTCGGCAGTGTCCGCAGCCACTTCTTCGAGGATTTGTAGGAGCAGTGCTCATTCCACATCGCCGAGAAAATACCGAGTTCGGTAAATGTCGGCTCGCGCCCGATCAGGCTCAGGATGCGCTCGTACTCATCGGGCTTGAGCCCGTGCGACGCGATAAGGTCCGTGGTGATGGGGCGGGTGTTGGAAATCGTCATCGTCGACCGTCAATCCTTCGGGCGGCGCGCAACCCTTTCAAAGGGACACGGCGCGTGCGAACCGCAACAAACTCTAAAGTGCTACAGCTACTTTGCGCGTCTACTGAGACCGCGGCGCTGCAGGGGCGCTTTGCGGCTTCTTTAGCCTATGCTGCGGCGCGGCGCGACAGAAAAATAAGGACGATCAACAGGGCGCGGAAGCGTGCATGCCTGCTGCAGGTTTGCTTAAATCGTAACCGGTTCAAGGACAAAACATGGAGCAATTCAAAGTGCTACAGCGTCCTTTGGGCGTCTGCAAAGGCGTACGGCGCTGTAGGCGGACACGGGAGATTCCTGCCATCAAAACTTGTAGCCCAGCATCAAGCCGGCGCGCGTCAGGCCGTCATTGGGGCCGTTGCAAAGATTGGCGTTCGAGGCATGCTCGACGGTGGCCGAGAGATTCCAATGGTCGTCGAAGCGGTAGCCGGCCGCCGCGTATTCGCGAAAGAGCAGGCGGCAGCCAAGCTTCGGCCCGCTGGTGCCGTCATCGTTCAGGTCCCCGTCGTGAACGGTGGCACCGGCGCCAAGTTCGAGGAATAGCCGATCGGTAAGTTCGGCATCCCAGCTGAAGCCGCCATAAATCTCGTTCACGCCGCTGGAGGACGTGGCGATCGACGCGCCGGCGTGGATGCGCGGCCGCAGGATCTTTTCCGCAATACCCGTGGCGGTGTCGGCCCCGAGGGGATCGAAGAAGATCGTGAAGGAGGGGAAGACGCCGCTTTCGTGATTGTCTCCGTCCCCGATCGACGTGGTAGCGCCGAAGCGCATTTCATCGAAAATGCCTTCTGCCGCCTTCGCTTGGGATGCGCCGGCTGCCAGTCCGGTCGTAAAGAGCAGGGCGACAGCGAAATGGGATAACTTGCCCTGACCGGCGGACGAGCGTGGATGCGTCATTCAAGAATCCTTCAACCGAATCAACGTTACGCAGCACAGCAATAGATTGCCGTGGCTTGCGCGAAAGTCATCTCAAAAGATGATTTCAGTCGAAGCTGTCGTAGCCGGTGCGGCCGCTGTCTAGCAGCCGGCGCAGGATTTGAAACCCTCTTTGCACGTCGGAGCGCTCGGGCGGCGAAGAAAAGCCGATGCGGATGCGATGGAAGGCGCGCTCCGCGCGCCCCGCCTTGAATTCATCCTCGTCGTCGACGAGCACACCTTCCTGCAGCGCCGCTTGTTTGAAGGTTCCCGAAAGCCAGGGATCCGGCAGTTTCAGCCAGAGGAAGGGCACCTTCGGGTGGGAATTGAACTCGAGCCCGGAAAAGATTTCGCGCGCCATCGTTTCACGGGCGGTGATTTCCTCGACGGCGCGGTTGCGCAGGGCGGATGCGGCGCCTGAAAGTACCAAGCGCGCGCAAAGCTCGGCGAGAATGAAGGGAAGACCGCCGCTCACCATCTTGTGCGCGATGCGGATCCGCTGGCTGAAATTCGGAGGGCAGGCGACCCAGCCGCCGCGGACGCCGGCGGCGACGGATTTAGACAGGCCGCCAACAAGGAAGGTCCGTTCCGGCGCCAACTCCGTGAGCAACGGCACTAGATCGCCCGTCATCGAACCATAGACTTCATCCTCGACCAGCCAGACGCCGTATTTTCGCGCGATCTCGGCGACGGCCCGGCGCCTGTCCAGCGGCATGACGGCGACCGTCGGGTTCTGGGCGCTCGGCATGAGGAAAGCGAGTTTCGGATGCTGCTGGGCGCAAACGCGTTCGAAATCGTCCGGAACGAAGCCGAATTCGTCGCTTTCCACCAATGCGGTCCGGCGGCCGATCAGACCTGCGCTGCGGCTGACCTGCGAGTAGGTCAATGTTTCGAACGCGATCCGATCACCGGGGGAGGTGACAGCGGAGATTACGGCAATGACAGCGGCATGGGCGCCAAGCGTCGGCACGATGGTTTCGCGAGCCGGCCGAAAGTTGCCGCGCGCGAGCCATTGGCAGCCCGCTTCGAACCAGTCATCCGGAAAATTGCGGGCATAGCTCGCAATATCCGCATGGTGTTCGCGACTGATGTCACCCAACAATTTGGCCAGAATGTCACCCTGGCCGACGTCGGGCGCCGCCGTGCTGTCGAAGCGCAACTTGCCCGCCGGCGCGTTGATTGGCCGCGTTCCAGCCAAAGAGGTCGTCAAAGGATCGGCCTGTTCGGGCGGGCGGCTCTCCGGGTGATCGAGGACATAGGTGCCACGGCCGACCTCGCCGCTCACGAGCCCTCGTTCGCGGACAATATTGTAGGCCCGGCCGATCGTCCCGATCGTCACGCCTATGTCAAAGGCAAGATTGCGCTGCGGTGGCAGCTTCGTGCCCACGGGCAACGTCCCGCTGCCAATCGCCTGCTCGATCTGATCGGCGATACGCGCGTAGAGGGGGCCTTGGCCCTGCTGAATATCGGGCAGCCAACTTGTCATAGTGACAATTGTCTATATTGCATCGCCAGCCATGTCAATTATCTCTGAGTCAATGGGTCAAATAGATACAATGGCGATTAACGATGGATACAATGAATACAATCGTTGCAACGCAATCTCTGCGGATGGGGGCGCCTTGCAAGGCGCAATTCGCCTGCGAACAGGGCCCGGTCCGCAATGTATTCTCACGGCTCTGGCACCACTATTGCGCACTGGCCGCGAAGAGACGCAGTCGCCTGGCGCTTGACGAATTGGACAAGCACCTGCTCGACGATATTGGCCTGACGGAGGAGGAGGCACGGCGAGAAGCGTCCGTTCCTTTCTGGCGCTCGCGGCTTTGAGTGTCCATGCGCGGTTCTCGCTCTCCGGCCGGTATATGTCGCTACAGCGCCGCGCGTCTTATCAGACGCGCAAAGGTCGCTGTGCCATTTTGAATTGCTGCATGTTTTTGTCCTTCAATCGGCTCCGATCAAAGGCAACATGCAGTAAGGCCGCCACGATGGTATCGTTCCACCTGCGGAATGGGAGAAGAGCCATGGCAAAAGGATACTGGGTGGCCTCCGTCGATGTTACCGATCCGGAGGGGTACAAGGCTTACATCGCCGAGAATGCGAATGCTTTTCGAAAGTACGGTGCACGCTTTCTCACTCGCGGCGGTCCATGCGAGATGCCCGAGGGAAAGTTACGCTCACGGGTGGTCGTGATCGAATTCCCCACCTACAGCGCCGCGCTGGAGTGCTACCGATCGCCCGAATATGCGAAAGCCATGGCGCTCAGGGAGGGCAAGTCGGTGATGGATTTGGCAATCGTCGAGGGTTACGACAGCCCGCAGCCGTCAGCTTCGTGAGGCGGGTCCCGAGATCAACTACAGCCCTTATCGCCGGCCGCCCAACGACGGACATCCGTCGTCATGCGCGCGCCGACCGGCTCGCTGAGCAGCGGACCGAAGGCCTGCAGGCGGGCGGGGTGCCCTTCGGCCTGGATGACGGCAAGCGGACGTGCCTCGGGTGACTTGCGTGGCACGATCAGGATGCGCGGACGGCCCGAAAAAGAGTTGAGTTCCGGCGCGAGACGATAGGCCTTGAAGGCCGGGTCGCCCGACTTGAACCAGCAGCCATTGGCGCCGAGCGCGACACGCTCCATCGTCGGCAATGCGGCGGAACTCGCCGCGGGCGTGGCTGGACGATTCGACTGGCAACCGGCGACAAGCGTGAAACTCGCGACGGCGCTGGCAAGCACGGCGAGGCGTGCGGAGGGGAATGAAGGCATCGGCGGTCTCGATCGTCGGTGGGTGGCGGGAGGCCGTCTTCTATCAGCGCGATGGTTAAGCAGCGATTACGTCGAGGGCGGAGGCAAAAATTCCGCGTCCGTCCGAACCGCCATGTGCCGCTTCAATCAGGTTTTCCGGATGCGGCATCATCCCAAGCACGTTACCTTTCGCATTCATGACGCCGGCGATGTCGTTGATCGAACCGTTCGGGTTGGTGCCTTCGGCGTAGCGGAACACGACCCGACCGCTGCCCTCGATCGCCTTCAGCGTCTCCGCATCGGCGAAATAGTTGCCATCATGGTGGGCAACGGGGCTCCGGATGATCTGACCCTTCGAATAGGCGCGCGTGAAATCCGTGTCGGCGTTGACGATTTCCAGTTTCACCTCGCGGCAGACGAACTTCAGCGAAGCATTGCGCATCAGGGCGCCGGGCAGGAGGCCTGCTTCAAGCAGGATCTGGAATCCGTTGCAGACGCCGAGAACCTTGACGCCCCGATCGGCCTTGGCCTTGATCGCCTGCATCACCGGCATCCGCGCGGCGATCGCACCGCAGCGCAGGTAGTCGCCATAGGAAAAGCCGCCCGGTATGACGATCAGGTCGACATCCGGAATTTCGGTCTCGGTCTGCCAAACGGTCACAGGCTTGCGGCCGGAGATCTTGGTGAGCGCCGCGATCATGTCGCGATCGCGGTTGAGACCGGGGAGTTGGACGACGGCAGACTTCATGGGACGTTCATACCTTGCCTTGGCCTCGGCGCCTGAGCAGTTCGAGGCAGTTTCAATGCGCAGTGTAGCGCTGGTCAGTCAATCGGCTGGGCCGCTAAGCTGATTTAGGCAGGCGAGCAACGGATGACCAGCGGAAAGCATTCCCCCGCCGTCAGGCGAGGGAGATGGTGTAGTTTTCGATGACAGTGTTGGCCAGCAGCTTCTCGCACATGGCCTTGAGATCGGATTCGGCCTTGGCCTTGTCTGCCGTTTCGATCTGCAGATCGAAGACCTTGCCCTGACGAACCTGGCCAATGCCGTCAAACCCGAGCGCCCCGAGCGCACCCTCGATTGCCTTGCCCTGAGGGTCGAGAACGCCGTTCTTGAGCGTCACGGTTACACGTGCTTTGATCACTTTGCTTATCCCTGAAATTACTTGACCAACACCGGGCCAGAGCCGCGCGGCGGCTCGTTCTCGTTGATGATGCCGAGGCGGCGTGCCACCTCCTGATAGGCCTCGACGAGACCGCCCATGTCGCGGCGGAACCGGTCCTTGTCCATCTTTTCCTTGGTTTCGATGTCCCAGAGGCGGCAGCTATCCGGAGAAATCTCGTCAGCAAGGACAATGCGCATCATGTCGCCTTCAAACAGGCGTCCGCATTCGATCTTGAAATCGACGAGCTGGATGCCGACGCCGAGGAAAAGACCGGAAAGGAAATCGTTGATGCGGATGGCAAGCGCCATGATGTCGTCGAGTTCCTGCGGGCTTGCCCAGCCGAAGGCAGTAATGTGCTCTTCGGACACCATCGGATCGTCGAGCGCGTCGGCCTTGTAGTAGAACTCGATGATCGAGCGCGGCAGGACGGTGCCTTCCTCGATGCCGAGGCGCTTTGCGAGCGAACCTGCGGCGACGTTGCGCACGACGATCTCGAGCGGAATGATTTCCACTTCCTTGATCAACTGCTCGCGCATGTTCAGGCGGCGGATGAAATGCGTCGGAATGCCGATCTTGTTGAGATGGGTGAAGATGTACTCGGAGATCCGGTTGTTCAGCACGCCCTTACCGTCGATGACATCATGCTTCTTCTTGTTGAAAGCGGTCGCGTCATCCTTGAAAAACTGGATCAGCGTGCCCGGTTCCGGACCCTCGTAAAGGATCTTGGCCTTGCCCTCGTAGATACGGCGGCGACGATTCATGGATTTTATCTCTGTGGTTGGTGGCGCTCTTGGGTCGCGCAATTGGAATTTTCTCAGCGGGTCCATATCTGAAAAGAACGGATTTCACAATCGGCGTATCTTCCCATCCCCCGATTTAGATTAGGGTATCATGAAAGTCAGCAAAGACGAAAACTTCGCATTGCACTTTCGGCGGTGTTTTGGTTTATGGCGATAACAGTTTCCGGCAAGGAATTCTGAGGGAGATTAGTTTATGACCACGATGCAGGATCGCGAGAAGGGCTTCGAGGCAAAGTTTGCGCTGGACGCAGAACTGAAGTTCAAGGCGGAAGCACGCCGAAACAAGCTGCTCGGTCTTTGGGCCGCAGGTCTCTTGAACAAGGCCGATCCGGAAGCCTACGCACGGGAAATCGTCACCGCTGATCTCGAGGCACGCGGCCATGAGGACGTGCTGCGTAAGATCAAGGCCGATTTCGATGCTGCCGGCATCGCACAGACGGAAGACGAAATCCGCTTGCGGATGCTGGAATTGATGGCGCAAGCGATAGAGCAGCTTCAGAACAACTGATCTCGCGGCCAGCGAAGAAACATGGCGCCGCCAGGCAACAAAATCGGGCGGCCCTTTTTGTATCGGGCGAAGCTTCGCCCGGACTGCGGCGGCTTGATGCTCACCGCACTCTGCGCGCCTCTGAAAAGCTGCGCGGCACGTCAAAGCCCTTCCGGGCCAATCTCTCGAAATCCTCTCGGCTCATCGGCTTCGCTAGCGCATAGCCTTGCAGGACGTCGCAGCCGAGATCGGCGAGAAGCGCGGCGTGGGTCCAGGTTTCGACGCCTTCTGCGACCACTTTGATGTTCAGCGAATGGCCGATATCGATGATCGCGCGCACCAGCTTTTGCTGCTTTCTGTTTTCCGTGACCGGCCCTACCAGTGCGCGATCGATCTTGAGGCGCGCCGGATTGAGTTTGAGGAGACCGATGATCGACGCGTGACCGGTACCAAAATCGTCGATCTCGATATCGATGCCGAGCTCGTTCAAGGCGGCGATCGTTTCCGCAACTTCGTCCTCGAACTCGTCGAGAAAGATCGATTCGAGCAGCTCGAACGACATGACGCCACGCGGGATCTTCATTTCCCGCACGTCGGACACGAGTTGAGGGTCGCGCAAACGGCGCGACGAAATATTGACGGAGATCTTGGGAATGGCGAGCCCCTGCCGCTGCCATGCGCGGAAGTCGGCATAGGCCATTTCGACCACCATCCGATCTATTGCCGCGAGAAGATTGATGTCTTCGGCGACTTTCAGGAACTGCATGGGCGCCAGCACGCCGCGTGCCGGGTGGCTCCAGCGCACCAGGGTTTCAACGCCTGTGATCTCCAGAGAGCGGGCGTCGAACTGGGGCTGGTAATAGGGAATGAACTGCCTTTTTTCGAGAGCCTCACGGAGTTCGTCGCCGATCCGCTTTGCCGTCAGGATCCGGTTCTGCATCTCGTCGGAAAAGACTTCAAACCGGTCTCGGCCAAGGCTCTTGGCGCGATAAAGCGCGATGTCGGCGTCCATCAGGAGCTGCCTGGGATCGGTGAGCCTGCCTTCATTCACGGCAACGCCGATACTTGCGCCAAGCCGACATAATTGACCGGCGTAGGGGACGGGACGGCGGAAGGCCTGAATAATCCCCTGGGCAAGCTCTTCGAGATGAATTGAGCCCCGGCCGCTGCGGCACACGATGACGAATTCGTCGCCGCCGATGCGAGCTATGAAATCGTCCCTCTCGGCGTGTGATCTCAGCACGTCCGCGGCATGAACGAGCATTGCGTCGCCGGCCTGGTGACCCAGTGTATCGTTGATCTGCTTGAAGCGATCCAGGTCGATATGAAGAATAGCGTTGACCACACGCGCTTCAGTCAGGATCCGATCAAGATAGCGGCGGTTCGGCAAATCCGTCAGATGATCGTGCAGTGCGTTATATTCGATACTGACACGCGCCGCCTCAAGTTCACTGTTGCGCGCTTCGGCAAAGGATTTTGCCCGCCTCAATTCCTCCTGCAGAGCGATATCATCGGTAATGTCCCAATTGGCGCCAACGAGCCTTGTTGCGCCATCCAGATCGGTATGGAACGCGGCGTTAGAGCGGATGTGACGGACGACGCCATCGGGCCTGATGATGCGGAACGCGTTGGTGAAAGGCGTGCCGCTGGCAATCGCATCGTTGACGCGTTTGATCGCGACGACCTTGTCCTCCGGATGCAAAAAGCTCTCCCAGCCGGCGGAGGAGGGCGCTTCGCCGGCAGGGTCCAGGCCGTACATCCTGAACATGGCTTCGTCCCAATGCGAAACGCCGGTATCGAGATTGTGCTCGAAGACGCCGATCCTGGAAACATCGAGCGCCAGTTGCAGGCGACGCGAAACTTCCGCTAATCGAGCTTCCGCCTCCTTGCGGGCGGTTATGTCGGTGTCCGTGCCGATGATGCGGCATGGCTTGCCGTCAGGGCCGTAAGCGACCGACGCGCCCCGGCTTTCGATCCAGATCCAGCGCCCGTCCGCATGTCGCTCGCGATATTGGAACGTGTTGAACTTGGCTTCACCCGAGTCCTGGCGCGCGATGCAGGCAAGCACGTGCGCACGGTCATCCGGATGCACGTTCTCGATCCATTTTTCGAGCGTGCCGTCGACTTCAGCGTCATCCGCCAAGCCGCGCAGACGCCGCCACGTCGAAGAATAAAACAGATTGCCCGTTTCGAAGTCGTGATCCCAGACGCCTTCCAAGGCGCTTTCAAGGGCGTATTTCCAACGGGTCTCGTCCTTGCGCAGGCTTGCGATTTCGGAAACGAGACGGTCGGCCGGAAGCATTGTCAGTATCGTCGTCGCGCCGGCTCTTGGCGCTGCAGGCAGAGCGGCCCGTGAAACGAGCATGGCATGCGTGCCTAATGCTCCGATGAAGCGGGCGACCGCGGCCTCCTCGGCTCCCTCTGCCCCCTCAAACGCAACGACTGCTGGAAGGTCTTCGCCATGAACGAATGCGGCGATCGATGCGCCGATGACTTCTTCGGCTGTGCGCCCGAGCATCCGGAGTGCGGGTGCATTGGCAGCGCGTATGACATTGCCTGCATCGACAAGGAGGACACCCGCCGGGATATGATCCATCGCGTGCGGCGCCAAGCTGTCTTGTCTCATCGGCCCACTGCCGGTGTCGATTGGTTCTCGCGGCTCGGTCACTTATCCCGGATCCTGAGAGTTGCCAGCTGATGATGACCTGCAGCAATGAAATTCGGATTAATGGCGCGTGCTTTTCTGCCGATGCGCTTTATTGCTGCAACCGGCTGAGGAATTGGGCAAAGACCATGGTACCTTCGGGCCACGGGCCGTGACCGGACTCGGCGTTGATGTGTCCAGCTTCGCCGGCATCGACCAAGAACGAGCCCCACGCGTTGGCAATGTCTCCGGCGTGCTCAAAGGATCCGAAGGGATCGTTGCGGCTTGCCACCATCAGCGACGGGAAGGGCAGAGGATCGCGCGGGTAGGGGCCGAAGGTCATCAGATGCTTCGGGCGGATCTTTGGATTGGCGACGTCCGGCGGGGCGACAAGGAAGGCGCCTGCGATCTTCTTCGCGCAATGAGGCAGGGCCTGGATTGCCGTGGCGACACCCAGGGAATGTGCGACGATGACAACCGGCTTTTGCGCGGCATTGACTGCCTCAACCATCCGCGCAACCCAATCCTCGCGCACAGGCTTCGACCATTCCGCCTGCTCGACGCGGCGCGCCGTCGAGAGCTTTCGCTCCCAACGGCTTTGCCAATGGGCCGGGCCGGAATTGGTGTAGCCCGGCACGATCAGGATGTCAGTTTCTGAAACCTTCATAATCGCGGCGATTTGGAGGTGAAAAGCGCCGAAGTCAAGGCACAGGCGACAGAGGCTGCATTTTCTGTATAATCGAAAATGCCGGTCGCGGTTGGCAGCGGCAAGTTTCACCGTTGTCGCGGGTCCGTGGCCGCTCTGGTTCGTTGAGGAGTGTGAGCCATGACAACCTTCCATGTCCTGTCGGGGGCGAATGCGAGAGTCTCGCATCCCGGAATACGAAAGATTGGCATTGCTGATGTGTTCGATGCGTTGCGTCTCGGGCTGAACGATTTTCGCGAGAAGCCGTCGCATTATGTTTTCTTGTGCTTGATATACCCGATCGCCGGTGCAGTACTGATAACCTGGAGCGCGGGCGCAAACATGCTGCCGTTGCTCTATCCGCTTGCCTCCGGCTTCGCCCTCATCGGTCCCGTCGCGGCAGTCGGCCTCTACGAGATCAGCCGGCGCCGTGAACTGGGCATGGATGCGTCATGGCCGCACGCCTTGCGGCTGCACCGTTCACCGGCGCTGCCATCGATTTTGGCGGTCGCCGCCATGCTGTTCGTTATTTTCGTTGCGTGGCTTCTGGTTGCCCAGGCGCTTTACGTCAGAATTTTCGGAACGGTTCCGCCAAATTCGATTTCGGCCTTCTGGGACGGCATTGTCGGCACGGAGGAGGGTTGGAACCTCATTGTTGTCGGAAACGCGGTCGGCTTTGTCTTCGCCGTGATCGTGCTCTCAATCAGCGTGGTCACATTCCCGTTGCTGCTTGATCGCGATGTCGGCGCCGTCGCGGCCGTCGAGACCTCGATCCGCGCGACGCTTACCAATCCGGTGCCGGTCGCCTGTTGGGGCCTCATCATCGCAGCGGGACTGGTGATCGGCTCGATTCCGGTCTTCGTTGGCCTGGCCGTTATCATGCCGATCTTTGGCCACGCCACATGGCACCTCTATCGCAAGATGGTGGAACCTGAGCCGGCCGGCCGCTGAACGGCAGGTCCTCCAACGGCATCGCGGCGATGTTGAATGACCCAAGATCGCCGCGATTGTCTTCGAAAGTTCGCCGGTTCGCCGCCGGCGATGCGGTCATGGGCGGAAGAACTTGTAGTAGGATGAGATCTGCGCCGCCGTATTCGACG
The DNA here is from genome assembly GCF_029714365.1 of Sinorhizobium terangae. Lineage (NCBI taxonomy): Bacteria > Pseudomonadati > Pseudomonadota > Alphaproteobacteria > Hyphomicrobiales > Rhizobiaceae > Sinorhizobium > Sinorhizobium terangae. The sequence goes on along the minus strand of NZ_CP121659.1, from coordinate 1,561,657 downwards.
AGAGCTTGAGTTTGATGCCGATCTTGTCGCCGCGATACCAGCGCACAATGCCGGTCAGATAGCCGAGCTCTTCACTTTGAATCGTGACCTCCTGTCCGGTCTGGGCACCGATGTCGAACAGCAGCTGGAAACAGATACCCTCGTCGGAAAGGTCTCTGACGATCCCGTTGCTCGACCCGAATTTGCAGGTAACCTTGCCGGTTATTTTCGTCTGCGTGCGCGGCGATGCGCGCTGAATACTGTCCCTATAAGTCATGGCTTCCTCGAAACCTGATTAGACAGATAGGGAAGCTCTCACATCACTTATGAACAAGTTGCTAATAAGCTCGCCCGCACTCGAACAAAATGCACCGAATGCGAGCGTTTGTATTCATGCACAACGTCACCATGTCGCGCGCCGAGACTACGGCGCGGCGCGTCTAATCAGACGCGCAAAGGTCACTGTAGAACCTTGAGCTTCTGCATGATTTTGTCCTTAAATCGATTCCGATTTAAGAATCATGCAGCAGGTCTGTCTTCTTCCTGTCAGCCGAAGACACGCTTGAAGATCGTGTCGACGTGCTTGGTGTGGTAACCGAGATCGAATTTCTCGCGGATTTGCTCTTCCGAAAGTGCGGCCCGAACTTCAGTGTCGGCCAGCAGCTCCCCAAGGAAATCCTTGCCCTCTTCCCATACCTTCATGGCATTGCGCTGAACGAGCCGATACGCATCCTCGCGCGAAACGCCCGCCTGGGTGAGCGCGAGCAGCACGCGCTGGGAGTGAACGAGCCCGCGGAACTTGTTGAGGTTCTTCATCATGTTGTCGGGATAGACGAGCAACTTGTCGATCACGCCGGTCAGTCGCGCCAGGGCGAAATCGAGCGTCACCGTTGCATCCGGGCCGATCATGCGTTCGACCGAGGAGTGCGAAATATCGCGCTCATGCCAGAGCGCCACGTTTTCCATGGCCGGCACGACGAAGGCGCGGACCATGCGGGCAAGGCCGGTCAGGTTTTCCGTCAGCACCGGATTGCGCTTATGCGGCATGGCCGAGGAACCCTTCTGGCCAGGCGAGAAGTATTCCTCGGCTTCCAGCACTTCGGTGCGCTGCAGGTGGCGGATTTCCGTTGCAAGACGTTCGATCGAGGAGGCAATGACACCGAGCGTCGCGAAATACATGGCGTGGCGGTCGCGAGGGATGACCTGCGTCGAGACCGGCTCCGGCTTCAGGCCGAGAGCCTTTGCGACATGCTCCTCGACCCGCGGATCGATATTGGCAAAGGTGCCGACAGCACCGGAAATGGCACCGGTCGCAACTTCTTCGCGTGCGGCCAGGAGGCGCTGCTTGCACCGATCGAACTCCGCGTAGGCAAGCGCCAGCTTGATCCCGAAGGTAGTGGGCTCGGCGTGGATGCCGTGCGAACGGCCGATGGTGACCGTGTCCTTGTGCTCGAAGGCACGGCGCTTCAGCGCTTCGAGCAGCTTGTCGAGGTCGGCGAGCAACAGGTCTGTGGCGCGAACGAGCTGCACGTTGAAGCAGGTATCGAGCACGTCCGACGAGGTCATGCCCTGATGCACGAAACGGCTGTCCGGCCCGACGAATTCCGCAAGATGGGTGAGAAACGCGATGACGTCGTGCTTGGTGACGGCCTCGATTTCGTCGATCCGGGCCACGTCGAACTTTGCTGCGCCGCCCTTTTCCCAGATCGTCTTCGCCGCTTCCTTCGGGATGACACCGATTTCGGCGAGGGCATCGCAGGCGTGCGCCTCGATCTCGAACCAGATGCGGAATTTCGTTTCCGGCGACCATATGGCCACCATTTCCGGCCGGGAGTAACGGGGGATCATGGGCTTAAGCTTTCGTCGTCAGTGGAGGATGGCTGTGCCTCTATCAAAGATGGCGATCAAGCTCAACGCCGTTGGCGCATGTCCGATCGCGCAAGCCAAAGGCTGGCGGCGACAAGGGCGGCAAGGCCGAGCGGCAGGTAGAGCCGAACCCCGAGAACCAGGAACTGGTAGAGTGCGGCGAGAAACGTGAACAGGAACTGGAACAGCCACTTCCGCGTGCCGGTGGTCGCATGCCACTGCGCATAGAATATCCGGTAGTCAAAGGCGAAGAGGCATGCCGTCGTACCGACCGTGCCTGCGACGAGACACAGGAGAAATGCCGAGAAGCGGGTCTCGACTGTTCGTCCTTGTGCTGCAAACCGCGCCGCAAACAGCGAAAGCGGCCACGCCAGCAGCCCGCCAAGCGCGTAAAGCGATAGGACGTCCCTGAGGTGGAAGTCCGCCTCGTTTCCGCGCAGCCACAGCGCCAGCCAGGCAGATATCGCCATCGCCAAGGCCCACGCAGGAGTCCCAATCAGCACTTCCCGCCCTTTGGGAAGGGAAAGCACCAACCGCGATCGCTTCGACGATGCGACATCCAAAGGGAGCAATGGCGATTTGGAAGCCTGCTCGTCGCTGCTCATTTGGGAAGCCGGATCGGTAACGCAATCCAGCGACCATCGGTCGAGCCCTCGAAACCAAGGGACTTGACCAGGATCATCACCACGTGGACTTCGGATCCGTCATCATTGACGCGGGTCACGACGCCACCGATGCGATAACCGGTTGGGCAGCGACGGCTTTCCGGGATGCGCGTATCCTCCTGCAACAGGTCCGCTGCAGGCTTCCCCGCCTTCTCCGTCATCACCAGGCGAAAGCCTTTGACCTCCTTCAACAAGCTGGCGCAGACGCCCTGCGGCCCGAAGCTCTTCTCTTCGAGCTTCAGCGCATAGCGCTTGCGGAACGGGTCATCGGCCGGAAAAGCATCATAGCTCAACGTGTGGTCGGCACTGCTTCTTTCAGTTACAGGATTGTATGCGGCCAGTATCCCGGGTGTGTCCGTCAGGCCGTACGCATCGATCAACGGCGCGGCACGTTGGTGCGCCTCGCGGCGCGCTTCGTGCAGTGCGCTACCATCTTTCTCGATGACGGCGCGGACGGGTGCGCCGGGGAGGAAAGTGTCTTTGCGCGTATCGAGGACGTAAATCGTCGAATAGGGAAAACCGGAACCGTCCTGGACGCCATATTCCTCGAAGGCGAAGACGTTGCCATCAGATGAAAATCCGATCGGCTGCAAGGCGGCAAAGTCTCCTGCACGCGCCTCGGCGGTCGCAATCGTCGCTGCTGCCAGAAGTGTTGTGGTGATTGCCGCCCGCACACTCATCCGCGCGCCTTCTCCGCGGATTTGCGGATCGCCTCGATTGCCGCGCGATAGGTCTCGACGGAATCGCCCTTGAAAACGGCCGAGCCCGCAACCAGCACATTGGCACCGGCCTTCACTGGCAATGCAGCCGTCTCCGGCGTGATGCCGCCATCGACCTCGATCTCGATCGGCCGGTCGCCGACCATCGCCTTGATCCGTTGGATCTTCTCCTCGGTGGCGTGGATGAACTTCTGTCCGCCGAAGCCCGGATTGACCGTCATCACCAGGATCAGATCGACCGAGTCCAGCACATATTCGATAGCGCTTTCCGGGGTGGCTGGATTGAGCGAGACGCCAGCCTTCTTGCCAAGCGACTTCACGGTCTGCAGCGACCGGTGCAAATGCGGCCCAGCCTCGGCGTGCACCGTCAGGATGTCGCAGCCGGCCTTGGCAAAAGCTTCGATATATGGATCGGCGGGCGAAATCATCAGATGACAGTCGAAGGTCGCATCCGTATGGGGACGCAGCGATTTGATGACGTCCGGGCCGAAGGTGATGTTCGGTACGAAATGGCCATCCATGACGTCGAGATGGATCCAGTCGGCGCCGGCTTCGACGACATCGCGAACCTCCTGGCCGAGCTTGGAGAAGTTGGACGCCAGGATCGATGGGGCAATGCGGATGGGATGGGTCATGACAGGCTCCGATGTTTTCCGGGCCATAGCATCCCGGTAACGCGCAAACAACATCCGCAGCAAGCCGTGGCTCAGCGCCTGATCGATTCTAGTAAGTGGAGAGGCGGCATGCAGGCGGAAAGCCGCACACACTCTTCCTCATCCGCTCTATTGCGACCAGGACGGCTTCGTATCGTTGTCGGCCGCAACAGCATCGTGAACGCCGCGTGCGATCGCACGCGCCATCGTCGATGCAGCGGCCGCGCCAAGATCGATGAAATCTTCAAGCAGAGGCGCCTTGCCGCTCGCTCCTGTCGCAAGCGCGAAGATAAGATCACCGTCAAGCGGCGTATGCGACGGCCAGAGCGCGCGAGAAAAGCCGTCATGGGCGGCGATGGCCAGCCGCTTCGCCTCAGCCTTGCTGAGCACTGCATCGGTGGCGATGACGGCGATCGTCGTATTCGCAGCGGCCGCTTGCTCCTCGCGGAACTTGAGGCGGGGCAGCGCCGCATCCTGCGGCATGGGGACCGGATAGCCGAGCCCGCCGAACTCGCCGTCAAGCTCGAAGGGCGCGGCCCAGAAATGGCGCGTGCCGCCGATCGTCGCCGAGCCGAGCGCATTTACCGCGACGAGTGCGCCGATCGTGATGCCATTGGCGAGCACTGTCGATGCCGAGCCGAGGCCGCCTTTGAAGGTAGCGGTCAGTGCGCCCGTACCGGCACCGGCGGTTCCGGTCAGGAATGTAGTACCGGCTGCGCGCACGGCATCGTAACCAAGGTCGCGATAGGGCGAAAAGCGTCCCCAATTCTTGTCGCCGCCATTGACGAGATCAAAAAGAATTGCCGCCGGGACGATCGGAATGCGGTGGGGGCCGACCGCAAAACCGCGTCCCATTTCCCGGAGCGCGGCCTGTACCCCGGAGGCTGCGTCCAGACCGAAGGCCGAACCGCCGGAAAGCACGAGGGCATCAACCGTCTGGACGGTATTTTCCGGTGCGAGCAGATCGGTCTCCCGCGTGCCCGGCGCACCGCCGAGGACTTGAACCGCTGCCGTTGCCGGCTGTTCGCAAAGCACGACAGAGACGCCGGACTTCAGTCGGTGGTCTTCGGCGTTGCCGACCAAGAGACCTGCGACATCGGTAATCAGATTGTTCGGACCCTTGCGCATCAGTCCGCACCGCCTTCGCCCGTGGCGGCGACGAAACGGCCATCCTGCCATTCCATCAGCCGATAGGGTGTGGCGGTCCTCTCATGGCTCCCGTTGAACTTTATCGGCCCCAGGATCGTTGCAAAAGGCCCTTTCAGCAGGGCTTCGGGAAGCGCGCTGCCGTCCTTGGCTGCCTGGTCCTTCGCCTGTTCGAGCAGCGACATGGCGGCGAAGGCCGGCAGGACATAACCCTCGGGCTCGATTCCGATTGCGCGCATCGCCTTGGCGACGGCTTCGGCGTCGCTCGACCGAGACGCCTCTGGAACCGTCACGGCAAGCACTCCGTTCTCGAGGGGAACATCAAGGTCGGCGGCATTTAATACGTCGCCGCCGAGCAGGGTTATCGCGACCTTTTCAGCCTTCGCGTCACGCGCGATCACGGCGGTGTCGTAGCGGTCGCCTCCGGTAAAGATGTGAGTGGCGCCGCTCTTCGCCAATCGACGTACGAGGCCAACCTGCTGTTCCTGCGCCGGACGATAGGTGTCGGTGAAGACGGGTGTCACGCCGATCTCGGCAAGCGCGTTCCGAACGCTTTCGACAAGCTCCCGGCTATGGATCGTACCGTCATCGATGAGCGCGAGCGGTTTGCCCTTCCAACTCGCGACGATCACGTCGGTGATCGCCGCGGCTTCGGCCTTTCCACTCGGCGCCAACCGGAAAAACGGCCAATTCTTCTTGAGCGCGTCCTCCATCAGGATATCGGAGCGGACGCTAAGCGTGATGGCGGGAATGCGAGCCTCGGCCAGGGCGGGCAGGGCCGCCTCGAGGCTCTCCGTGCAGAGAAAGCCGATCGCAGCCTCCGCGCCGCTCGCCAGCAACGCCTTCGTCAGCGCCTCGCCGCCAGCGGGATCGCAGCTTTCGGCGATCGGGACAATCTGACTTCCACGGTCGTCCGCCTGAAAAGCCGCGCCGTCTACCATCTGCTTTCCAAGCGTGGCGAAAGGCCCTTCGATCGGAGCCACGACGGCAACTTTCAGGCCCGCGGCAAGGGCAGGGGAAGCCGAGATCAATCCGGCGACGACGATGCTCTTAACAATCAATCTAAACATGTATTTTTCCCGCAACGACGCAATCTTTTAAGGATGTGTTTCTCTCCGTCAAAGGAAAAGATTGCACCGCAGGAGCTCGTCATTCCGTTCACGCCATGACTATGCCGCTGCTTCGCAAGAATCTCGCACGGCCGGGTTTCATATTTTCCGTGAGAGTCTATGTATGTGCAAGACATCGATCCGGAGCGAGATGTGTTGGAGAAGACCCGACTGGACCCGATAAGTTACCGCGACGCGATGAGCCGCATGTCCGCTCATGTGCAACTCATCACCACGGCCGATGGGCGTGCGCGGCGCGGCGTCACGATCACGGCGTCCTGCTCCGTGTCTGACGATCCTCCAACGATCCTTGCCTGCCTCAATGCCGCAAATCCGCGCAACGATATCTTTGCTCGCTCCGGTGCTTTTGCGCTCAACGTGCTCGGCGAGCCGCACAAGGCGCTGGCACATGCTTTCTCCGGCCGCGATCAGCTCGACATGGACCGCCGTTTCGCGCTCGGCCAATGGACGCAGCTTGCCACCGGCGCGCCCATCCTCACCGACGCCGTCGTCGCCTTCGATTGCCGCCTCATCGAGGTCAAGATCATGGCAACCCATCTCATTCTCTTCGGCGAAGTCGTCGACCTCCGCCTGGGGGAAAAGCAGCGGCCGCTCATTTATGTGGACCGGGGATACCACACGCTATAAGTTTTCTTCGGCCACGGAGGAAACATGGCGAAACACGAAACGGGAAAGCTGCCGCAATCCATCGATGAAACGCTGGCAATGCTGGAGGCGCAGAATTACCTCGCCGGTACCCAGCTTGCGACCGTGCTTTTCCTGGCCCTGAAAATGAAGCGCCCGCTGTTTCTGGAAGGCGAGGCGGGCGTCGGCAAGACGGAGATCGCCAAAGTCCTTGCCCGTTCGCTCGATCGCCCGCTGATCCGGCTGCAATGCTACGAAGGGCTCGACGTCTCCTCCGCCGTCTATGAATGGAACTATCCGGCGCAGATGTTGGAGATTCGCCTTTCGGAGGCGGCCGGCATGGTTGATCGTCCAAGGATCGAGGGCGACATCTTCTCCGAACGCTTTCTCATCCGCCGCCCGGTGCTTCAGGCGATATCCGCAGGCACGGGTCGGTCTCCAGTATTCTTGATCGATGAGCTTGACCGCACCGACGAAGCTTTCGAGGCTTTTCTTCTGGAAGTGCTTTCCGATTTTCAGGTCACCATCCCGGAACTCGGAACGATCAGGGCGGACGAGCCGCCGATCGTCATCATCACGACCAACCGCACCCGCGAAATTCATGATGCGTTGAAGCGACGCTGCCTTTACCATTGGGTCGACTATCCGAAGGCGGCACAGGAACTGGAGATCATCCGGCGCAAGGTACCCGGCTGCAACGCCACTCTATCGCGGGAAATCGTCGCCTATGTCCAAAAACTGCGGGCGATCGATCTATTCAAGAACCCCGGCGTTGCAGAGACGATCGACTGGGCGACAGCGCTCACCGAACTCGACCGGTTGGCGCTTGATCCGGAAACGATCGCCGACACGCTCGGCACTTTGCTCAAATACCAGGACGATATCGCCCGGATCGAGGGCGCGGAGGGGCGCAAGCTGCTTGCCGAGGTCAAGGCCGAACTCCTGGCGCAGGGCTGACCGTCATGGTGGGCAAGAGCGTTGATCGAACGGCAGTTTCTCCGATCGCACCTAGCGACGGCAAGCTTGCTGACAACATCGTCTTCTTTGCCCGCGCCCTTCGACGGGCGGGAATGAGAATTGGTCCCGCTGCCATTGCCGACGCCATCGACGCCGTCACTTTGATCGGGATCGGCTCGCGCAGCGAATTTTATGCCGCCCTTCAATGCACCTTCGTCAAGCGCCATGAGGACCAGGTTCTGTTCGACGAAGCGTTCAACCTGTTCTGGCGCTCGCGCGACCTCGTCCAGAAGATGATCGCGCTCCTCTCGCCGGTCGCACCGGAGCGGCAGGGTGGGGATCGGACCAGGCGCGCCGGCGAGGAGCGCCTCCGCGAGGCGCTTCTCGCCGGCAGGGACGACTCCCGTTCGCCCCGCGACGAACCGGAAATCGAAGTCGATGCCCGCCACACGGTCTCGGGTCGCGAGCTTTTCCGCAACACGGATTTCGCACAGATGACCACAGCGGAGATCGCCGAGGCGAGGAAAGCCCTGTCATCGCTGATATTACCGATGGATCGGGTGCGGACCCGCCGCTTTCGCGCCGCCCATCGGCTGGTGCGGATCGATCCGCGCGCCACCATGCGCGATGCGATGCGGTTTGGCGGCGAATTGATTCTGCCGCGCTTTCGCGAGCCGCGCCTTGTCCATCCGCCGCTCGTCGTGCTTGCCGATATTTCCGGATCGATGAGCCAGTACACGCGGATTTTCCTGCATTTCCTGCACGCATTGACGGAACAGCGGCAACGCGTTCATACGTTTCTCTTCGGGACGCGGCTGACGAATGTTACGCGCCAGATGCGCCACCGCGATCCCGATGAAGCGCTCGACGAATGCGTGGCGGCGGTCAAGGATTGGTCTGGCGGCACCCGCATCGGCGAAACGCTTCACGAATTCAACCGGCGTTGGTCGCGCCGGGTGCTCGGGCAGGGCGCCATCGTCCTCCTGATCACCGACGGCCTCGAGCGCGACGATACGGCAGAGCTCGAAGTCGAGATCGATCGCCTGCATCGCTCTTGCCGGCGCCTGATCTGGCTCAACCCGCTGCTGCGCTTCGACGGTTTTGAAGCACGCGCCCGGGGCGTCAGGGCCATGCTGCCGCATGTTGACGAATTCCGGGCGGTGCACAATCTTGAGTCTGTGGCCGAACTGGTGAAATCGCTGTCCGGTCAGGGTGCGCAAGGCGCCGATCCGCGGCGCTTCCTGCATATGCGCGCGGCATGAGACACAAACAACCGGTAGCCAATATGTCTAAAGAGCCGAACATCCTCGACCCGCTGGAGATCGCGGAAACCTGGTGCGGTGGCGGACGCAACGTGGCGCTTGCGACGGTCATAGAAACCTGGGGTTCAGCACCGCGACGGGTCGGCAGTCATCTGGTGATCGACGACGAAGGAAACTTCCAGGGATCCGTCTCCGGCGGATGCGTCGAAGGCGCTGTCATCGCCGAGGCAATGGAGATCATCGAGTCAGGAATACCCAAAATCCTCGAATTTGGCGTCGCCGACGAGACCGCATGGCGCGTCGGCCTTTCCTGCGGCGGCCGCATTCGGGTCTATGTCGAAAGAATCGACGGCTGACGATGGAACGCACAACCCTCAAAGCAATCAATGCGGCGCGTGCCGCGCGACGCGCGGCTGTCGTCGTCACCGATCTTTCGGACGGCGCCAGTCAGGTCTTTCTGGAAGGCACAAGCTTTCCGCAGGAATGGGACAGCCTGATCGTCGACGCGTTGCGTTCAGGACGCGCCGGCATTGCGGCGGTGGAAGGACGATCGCTTTTCATCAATGTTCATCTGCCGCCTCCGCGCATCGTTGCGATCGGTGCCGTTCACATCTCCCAAGCGCTTGCCGAACTGGCGGCGGTCGCCGGATTCGACATGACGATCATAGATCCGCGCACAGCGTTCGCGACAGCGGAGCGGTTCAGTGCTGTCGAACTCCTGGCGGAATGGCCGGAAGACGTTCTGCCATCGAGGCCGCTTGACCGCTACACGGCACTCGCCGCGCTCACGCATGATCCGAAGATCGACGACTACCCGATCCGGACGGCACTGGAAGCGGGATGCTTTTACGTGGGCGCGCTCGGCAGCCGCAAGACCCATGCGGCACGCGTCGAAAGATTGGGACAAGCAGGCGTGCCTCAGGACGCCATTGGCCGGATCAAAGCCCCGATCGGCCTCGACATCGGCGCGGCGAGCCCCTCCGAAATCGCTGTCGCCGTCCTTGCCGAGATCATCGAAGCCATGCGCCGCCGTGATCCTACCGGCCAGGTGGGAGGTGCAAGATGAAGTTCGGTCCCGTAAAGCTCGCCGATGCCGAAGGCGCTGTTCTTGGGCACGCAGTGAAAACCGAGGCGCAGCGGTTGCCGAAAGGTCACCGGCTAAGCCGAACGGACATCGCAACGCTTGCTGAAGCCAACGTCGAAGAGGTCGTCGTTGCCCGGCTCGATGCGGATGACCTGCTCGAAAACGAGGCGGCCGCACGCATCGCCGCGGCGATTGCGCCCGACCACCTGCGTTTCTCACCGGCAGCGACCGGTCGTGTGAATGTCTACTCCACCGTCTCGGGTCTTTTCGTCGCAAATCGCGCCATCGTCGACCGCCTGAATCGGATCGATCCGGCGATCACGCTCGCCTGCCTCGCCGATCACACGGCGGTCGCAACGGGCGATATGGTGGCGACGATCAAGATCATTCCGCTGGCAGTACCGGAGCGGTTCGTCGAGCAGGCGGAGAATATGCTGCGGGCGGAGGCAGCCTTTGAGGTGAAACCCTTCGTGCCGCATCGCACGGCGCTGATCGCAACCGAGTTGCCATCGCTAAAGCCGCAGGTCATGGACAAGACCCATACGGTTCTCGCTGCCCGACTTTTGCGCTCTGGAAGCCACCTCGTCACGGAACGCCGCGTGGCGCATACGGAAGGCGCCGTTGCCGCTGCCATCGCCGATCTCGAGCCGGACCATGACCTGATCGTCATCTTCGGCGCTTCCGCCGTCGCCGATCCGGACGACGTGATTCCGGCGGCAATCCGGCGCGCCGGCGGAGTTGTCGAACATGTCGGAATGCCAGTCGATCCTGGCAATCTTCTGGTCCTGGGTAGAATTACCAAACTTCCTGTCGTTGGCGCACCGGGTTGCGCACGCAGCCCCAAAGAGAACGGGTTCGACTGGATTCTCGACCGCCTGCTTGCCGGCGAATGGCCGAATTCCGAAGACATAACCGGCCTCGGTGTCGGCGGCCTGCTAACCGAAATCCCAACGCGGCCGCAACCGCGGGAGCAAACCACCAGTCCACCGCGAGGTCCGGCGCGGATCGTCGTTCTGGCTGCGGGGCGTGCAAGCAGGATGGGTGCGAGCGGCGGTCACAAGCTCTTGGCCGAGTTTGACGGCGTTCCTTTGGTGCGGCGTACGGTCGAAACGGCACTTGCCGCCGATGCCGGGAATGTGGTGGTGGTAACCGGACACCGCGAAAGTGATATTCGCGCCTCGCTCGCCGGCCTGCCTGTAACGCTTGTCTCCAATCCGGACCATGCGGCCGGCATGGCATCGTCGCTCGTGGCAGGTGTATCCGCGCTCGGGCCAGAGGCAGGCGGCGTGCTCGTGATGCTGGCGGACATGCCGAGCGTTACTGGCGACCACCTGCGCAAGATGATCGAGGTCTTCGACAACGAGGGCCGCCAAGCGGTCGTGCGCGCAGTCTCGGAAGGTCAGCGCGGCAATCCCGTCATTCTGCCGCGAGAGACTTTCTCAGCGGTCAGGCAGCTCGTCGGCGATGTCGGAGCACGGCATATCGTCGAACGGTGCGGGCTCCCGGTCATCGACGTCGAGCTCGGCGAGGCGGCGCGTCTCGACCTCGATACCCCGGAAGCGATCATCGCCGCAGGCGGCGTACTGAAGGAATGAAGAATGGACAATGCCGCGATCGAGGAAATGTTCGAAACGCTGGGACCGGTGACGATCCGCCGCATGTTCGGCGGCAAAGGCATCTATTTCGAAGGCGTGATCTTCGCGCTCGAGGTCGACGGCGAAATCCTACTCAAAGGCGACACCGAATCGGCTCCGGAATACGAGCAGGCAGGTTGCCGCCAATGGGCCTATGAGGGGAAAGGCAAGCCGGTGAAGATGCCCTACTGGAGCATTCCTGATCCGGCGCTCGACGATCCGGACGAGATGGCCCGCTGGGTGAGGATTGCCTATACGGCAGCGCTCAGAACGAGAAAATAGGGTGGTGCAGCCGAACCGATGAGGCCAGCAGCTTAGCCAAGAGCCCGAACGGCATCGGCGGCGAATCGCGACAGCGGCTGGGGCAGGGCGGAAAGATCGAACCAGCCGATGGCGGAGAGCTTGTCAGGTTCGGTGAGACGCGGCTCGCCTGAAAAATCGTCCGTCACGTAGATGAGCGAGATCCAGTGCTGCTGGTCGGCCTCGATCACCTGCTCGCTGATGCAGAGAAAGCGGGTCGAATGGATGGAAAGTCCGCTTTCCTCTTCCGCCTCCCGCCGCGCCGCATCCTCAGCGCGCTCCATATGGTCGACCTTGCCCCCGACGATGTTCCAGTGACCCGCCTCTGGTGCCTTGAGGCGCCGGCAAAGCAGGATCTTGCCTTGGCGCACGATGGCGAGGCCGCAGCCAACACCGGGGAAATCGATGCCGGGAAGAGCCATCGGGCCGGAGGTCAAGCCTTGCCGGCGATCAGCATGAAGGCGGGGATCTCGTCGCCGAAACCGACAGGCGTCGGACCGTCGTCATGATCGCGACGATGCCGGTTGCGGCGGTCGCGATTGTCATCATTGGCGGCATTCTGCGCACGGCCCGGCCGATCGTTGCGGCTGGCATGGCCACGCCCGTTGTCTGCATTGCGTTCCGGTTTCACCGCGCCCGCCCTTTCCGCGACTGGTTCGAGTTCAGCCGCACTATCCGCATAAGCAGCATCAGATCTATGATCGGAACGCCCCTTGCCGGAACGTTCCACATCTTTTTTGCGATCCTTGTGGCGATCGCGGCCACGATCCTTGCGGCCGGCATCGTGGCTTTCCATCGGCTCCGGGAGCTCGGAAAGGTCACCGTTCAGCCACTCGACCTTCTGGCCGATCAGCTTCTCGATGGCGTCGGCGAACTTCGTGTCGCGCCTCGTGACAAGCGTGAAGGAGGCGCCGGAACGTCCCGCTCGTCCGGTGCGGCCGATGCGGTGAACATAATCTTCCGCGTGAATCGGGACGTCGAAATTGAAAACATGGCTGACGTCCGGAATATCCAGGCCGCGCGCCGCGACATCCGAAGCAACGAGCAGCTTGATATTGCCGTCCTTGAAATTGGCGAGCATCGTCATGCGCGAGCGCTGGTCCATGTCGCCATGCAGTGCGCCGACGGAGAAGCCGTGGCGATCGAGCGAACGGAAGAGATCGGCGACATCCTTCTTGCGGTTGCAGAAGATGATTGCGTTCTTCAATTCGTCCTGGGCACGGATCAGGTCGCGCAGGACGGCGCGTTTCTCATAGTCCTTGGCATGTGAGGCAACGAACCGCTGCGTCACGGTGTTCGCGGTGGAGGCGGGACGGGCGACCTCCACACGCTCCGGATTCTGCAGGAATCGGTCGGCAAGCTTCTGGATTTCCGGCGGCATCGTCGCCGAGAAGAACAGCGTCTGGCGCGTGAAGGGAATGAGCTTCGCGATGCGTTCGATGTCCGGGATGAAACCCATGTCGAGCATGCGGTCTGCTTCATCAATGACGAGGATCTCAACGCCTGACATCAAAAGCTTGCCACGCTCGAAATGGTCGAGCAGACGGCCGGGGGTGCAGATCAGCACATCGGCTCCACGTTCGAGCTTGCGGTCCTGTTCGTCGAAGGAAACGCCACCGATCAAAAGCGCGATGTTGAGCTTGTGGTTCTTGCCGTACTTGTCGAAGTTTTCCGCGACCTGTGCGGCAAGTTCACGCGTCGGCTCGAGGATCAGCGTGCGCGGCATCCGGGCGCGGGCGCGACCCTTTTCCAGCAGCGTCAGCATCGGCAGAACGAAGGACGCCGTCTTGCCGGTTCCGGTCTGTGCAATGCCCAAGATGTCGCGGCGCTGCAGCGCCGGAGGGATGGCCCCAGCCTGGATCGGTGTAGGAGTAGCATAGCCCGCGTCGGTAACGGCGGAGAGAACTTTTTGGCTCAGGCCAAGGTCAGCAAAATTTGTCAAAGGGAAAACTGTTTCCGTTCCGGTTCAATAGAACACTGATCGATCGATGGAAAATGCGCCACCACGTGGCGGCGCTCTTAAGCCGAAAGGCGCCGAAAGTCAAGAAATCCAGCACGTTGAAGCTGTGAAAGGTAAACGAGTGCGAATCTTCCCATTTCTTGTCAAGCGGAAGGAGACGGTGCTGGCGCCTGCAAACGTCAATCCATCAGGCCCGCGAGCTTCGTTCCGGCGCGAAGAAACCGCACCGGATCGACGGCGCGGCCATTCAGGCGAACTTCGTAGTGCAGGTGCGGCCCGGTCGACCGCCCCGTACTTCCGGACTTGGCGATGACGTCGCCTGCTTGCACATGGTCGCCGACATTGACGAGAATGACCGACAGGTGGGCATAACGAGTTACGACCCCGTTGCCATGATCTATCTCGACCATGTTGCCGTATCCGCCCGTCGGCCCGGCCGCGGTGACTGTCCCGCCAGCAGCAGAGCGAATGCGCGTGCCGATCGATGTCCGAAAATCGATGCCCGCGTGGAGCGCCAGCCGCCCGAGAAACGGATCCAGCCGGTTGCCGAAATTGCTGGTGACGTCAATGGTAGGCGCAGGACTTTGGAGCGGCAGCTTGCGGGCGGCGTCGCGGGTTTTCTCCAATTCCAGAAGCGCGCTATCGAGCGCAACAAGCGACTTTCCGAACGAATCTTCATCCTGCGGTTCCACGAACGGCCCACCGATCGCGCTTCCATCGGCGTCGCTAGCAGAAGCCTCCGTGGAACCGGCTGGCAGCGTGACGCCGGTGCGTTCCACGATCGTCCTGATCGCTTCGGATGTTCGGGTCGCGCTGCTCGTCAGATGTTCCATGCGTGCCATCTGATCGCGTTCGACATCCTTGAGCGAAAGCGTGATCTTGGAAAAATTCCGGTCCGCTCGATCCGAAAGGGTTTCCTTTTCGCCACTTTCGGGCGAGGCAGGTGCATAGGCGAGGGCGCCGAGACGCGTCGGCGTTGCGCCGGCTTCCCCGTTAAGGCCCATGATTTCTTCGATTGCTTCCACCCCACCGTTCGCATCCGCAGGCTTTTCGAGGGCGAGGGGGTCAATTACAGGAGATGTGCCCTCACCGAGATCTTCGGAAGTATCAGCACTTGCCGCCAAAGCACCAAGCTTGTCGCTGCGCGACCATAGCGCCGACTGCTGCTCCAGGAGTTTCTCGACCTTCTCCTCGACCACCTGCTGGTCCAGCAACTGCCGACTCGTAACCCGGTCCACTTGCGCCCTGAGCGCGGTGATCCGGTCTTCGTATTCATGTTGCATGCGAGCCTGGCGAGCGATCGTGCCGCCGATCAGGTCGTCTCTCAGGACGAGATAGGTGGTAGCCGCCAGATAGCCGACGCTGAAGATCCCGACGACGGATGTAACAAGCGCCGCCATCCATGGGCGAACGGTCATGTGCCGCACCTTATCGCCGCTCGCCAGGATAAGCACATGACTTTGCCTGCGCTTTCGAAAGGCGCCGTCTGCCGAACGAACAGTCACCACATCACCCCCAGCCGGATGCGAAATAACTCGCGTTGCCCGGGTGCGATTACACTTTATTAGGGTTAACAAACCATTGAGCGTTGATCGGTGTCAGATGTTGGTGGACGCCGTCATCGAGCGGTAGAAGGATGGCGTCAGACCGGCTTCCGCACGCGCAACGTCATTGAACGGAGCCTTCAGCGGTCCGCGAAAATTTGCTCGCACGAGTGCCTGAAACGTTGCGGCCGGATCCTTCTTTTGCGGGGCGCAAAGGAAGCGGAACCATTTTGCACCGACGGCGACGTGGCCCTTTTCGTCCTCGTAGATCACATCGAGGACGGAGGCACTCTCGTGGTCGCCCGTTTCGCGCATTTTCGCCCGCAGGGGCGGCGTGACGTCGAGCCCGCGGGCTTCGAGTATGAGCGGCACGACGGCAAGGCGCGCGGTCAGGTCGTTCCGCGTGTCGTGCGCCGCCTGCCACAGGCCGTCATGCGCGGGCAGGTCGCCATAGTCCGCGCCGAGGTCGTTCAGCCTTTGCCGCACCATGCGGAAGTGTTTCGCCTCCTCGAAGGCGACCTGCATCCATCCGTCGAAGAAAGAATTGGGCACCGGTTCCGAGGCAAAGCGCGCGACGATATCGAGCGCCAGGTCGACGGCGTTCAATTCGATGTGGGCGATCGCATGGAGGAGGGCGATGCGCCCTTTCAACGAGCCGAGCGAGCGCCGCTTCACCTGGGTCGGCGGCGTGAGCATGGGTCTTGCCGGACGGCCTGGCCGCTCCGGAACCGCACGATCCAGCGGGGAGCGCAACGACAGCTTTCTTCCCTGCCAACGCCGAGCCGCCTCCTGCGCGAGCTCTGTCTTTTGGTGGAGATCCGCTGAGCGAATCGCCTCGATGGCAGCGCCTCGCAGGCTGTGGAACTGCGGAAGCTTGGTCATCCATCGCTCCTTCGGTTCAAAGCGCCTTTGCGGCGGTCAGAACCTCGCTTGCATGACCTGCAACCCTGACCTTTTCCCAGACCCGGTTGATCGTCCCGTCCGGGTTTATCAGGAACGTCGTGCGTTCGACGCCCATGTATTTGCGCCCATAGAGGCTCTTTTCCACCCAGACGCCATACGCATTGACGACGTTCTTCTCTTCATCCGCCGCCAGCGTGACCGTCAAATTGTGCTTCTTGGCGAAGCGATTGTGCTGTTTGACCGAATCGGGCGAGAGCCCGATCAGAGCAACGCCGGCGGCTTCGAATTCGGCGGCAAGGCCAGAGAAGGAGATCGCTTCCTCGGTGCAGGCCTTGGTATCGTCCTTGGGATAGAAAAAGACCACCACCGGCTTGCCGCGATGAGCGGAGAGCGAGATCGCCCCGCCGCCGTCGCGAGGAAGCTCGAAGTCGGGCGCGACATCACCTGGTCCCAATCGTGCCATGATTTAACCTTTCTTACGCCAAGTTTTGCAGACATTCGGCAGCTACTGCATGGTTCCTCAAATCGGAGCCGATTTAAAACATGCAGCGATTCAAAGTGCTACAGCGTCCTTTTGCGCGTCTGACGAGACGCGCGGCGCTGTAGGGCATATCGAAAATCGACGGCGGCCGTCCAGCGGATTTGTGATAGATTTGACAGGTGACGGACGGCTCCTTCGGCTAGGAGGTTGGTCGGCGCGTCGTCGTGCAAAAACTGGGGCGATAGCGAGCCTTTCCACAGCATCGGCAGGGACGCGT
The DNA here is from genome assembly GCF_029714365.1 of Sinorhizobium terangae. Lineage (NCBI taxonomy): Bacteria > Pseudomonadati > Pseudomonadota > Alphaproteobacteria > Hyphomicrobiales > Rhizobiaceae > Sinorhizobium > Sinorhizobium terangae. Next base: position 1,544,473 of record NZ_CP121659.1, on the reverse strand, counting down.
GGTGACTTGGCTCGACGAATTGTGATCTACATGGGTGAACAAAGGGTCCGGCCCTCGCGCGCGGCGACTGGCCTTACAAGGAAATTTGCAATGCCGCACTTAGGCGGAGGGCGCCGGCGCCGATGAGCGATATCCGCGGCGAAAGGGTCTGCTTTCGCAAGGAAGACATCGTCGCGCTGCACGAGCTGCCTTCGGCGCAAGCCCACGATCCGGTCATCGTGCATGCGCCTCGGCCGGGCGGCGCGCTGCGTTTTCTCGGCAAGATCATACTGTGCTGCTCGCTGCTCGCTTTCGTTGCCGTGGCGTCCCTTGTCGCGGTTATCGAAACCGGCCTGGTCGACGGGCCGCTCAACACACGGGCACGCACGGCGCTGAACGCTGCTCTTGGCGAAAACTATAATGCCGATGTCGAGAGCACCGTGATCCGCATGACGAGCGGCGGCGCGCTTGCGCTGAAGGCGCGCGGGGTGACGCTCAAGGAAAGCGGGTCGGGTCGCCACCTCGCTAAGCTCGGCGCAATTTCGATAGCGCTCGACCCGTTCGCTCTGATGACCGGACGCATAGCCGTGTCGCGGCTCGAGGCGGAAGAAGGCGAACTCGACACGGGCCTGCTGCCACGCGGCGAACCTATCGACCTCACGACGATCCGAATCGCGGATGTCGGCGAAGCGCTCGAGAAGTTGTTCGCCCAGGCGGACCGCCTGTCGCGACTGACTGCGGGCAGGGCGACACAAACCGTGCTGCTCTCGGATTTCAGCCTGTCGGTCACAGGGTCGCGTGGTCGCGCCGTTCCCGTCGAAGTGAAAACGCTCGAGTTCACCCACGACCCCAATAGCTCCATGCGCGTCGATGGAATCGTTGCGATCGACGGCATCGAAGCGCAATTGACCGCCAAGGCCCTCGGTGAGAACGGCCGCATCGGTGGCTTCGAGGGGACCGTCAGCGCTTTGCCGCTCGCTCCCTTTCTCTATCACGGCAAATCGGGAAACGAGGAAGCCTTCGGCGTCGAGGCGGCGGCGGACGTCAGCCTGAAAGCCAGCCGTGCGGCTGACGGCCAGAAGCCGGCGCTGGAAGTCAGCGTCAGGACAACGCAAGGTTCGTTTCATGCGGGGGGCCTTGTTTCCGCTCTCAACCCGTCCGACCTGAACGTCTCCTATGATTTTGACCGCGCCTCGGTCGAGATATTGCCGTCTGTCGTCAAGATCGGACGCTCGAGCTTTCCTTTCACGGGCGCCCTCATCGATCTCGACAGGGTTGCAGAGGCCAGCCCTAAGGGCTTCGCCGTCGACCTTCTCTTGAGGAATGCGAACTCGGACCCCGAAGACATCCAGGAAAAACCGCTTGCCTTCGACGCCAAGGCAAGCGGACGCTTCGAGGCAGACAGTCACCGGCTTATTTTCGATCAGCTGGCGATATCGAGCCCACTTGGTTCCATGGCCGGTTCGCTTTCGGTCGCCTTCGGCAAGACGTCGCCGCAGATCAGCTTCGTCGCGCTCAGCGATCAGATGCATTCCACCGCCGTCAAACAATTGTGGCCTTGGTGGCTCGCCAAAGGAGCGAGACGGTGGGCGATAGGCAATCTCTTCGGCGGGACTGTGAGCGACGCGCGGATCGAGGTTTCGATACCCGAGGGACGGATCGCCAATAACCAGGGCGAGCTTAGGCTCGACGAGCGCGAGCTCAACATCAACTTCGCCATTGAAGACACCCGCATCAACATCGCCGGGGAGATTCCGCCGCTTCGCGACACATCGGGGCGTTTTAAGCTCAGCGGCGAACGCATGGTCGTCGACGTCGGAAAGGGGACCGCCTATTTCCCGTCCGGCCGCTCGGTCGCCTTGAACGGGGGCGACTTCGTCATACCCGACGTCTATTCGAAGCCGCTGATGGCGGAAATGAAGATCGAGGTCGGCGGGCAAGCCGACGCGATTGCCGAGCTTGTCGCCTACAAACCGATCCGTGCCCTCCAGAAGACGCCATTCGTGCCGGAGGATTTCACCGGGCCGATGACAGCCCTGGTGGGCGCGCGGTTCGGCCTGATTTCGGATCAGAAGCCCCCTTCGCCTCTCTGGCAGGCGGAGATGCAGCTACAGGACGTGACGATTAACAAGCCCATTTCCGGTCGTTCCATCGCCAACCTGGCGGGCACCATGCGGATCGACAACACCCGGGCGGTGCTTGAGGCCGATGCACTGATCGACGGTTCCAAGATGCGGATCGCACTGACCGAGCCGGTTGACAGCAAGGCAAATGTGAAGCGAACACGCGAGATCTCGGGGACGCTCGACGACGCCGCCAGGCGGAAGATCGCTCCGGCCTTGTCCGGTATCGTCAGCGGGCCGGTCGGCGTCGACGTTTCGCTTGCCGAAGACGGCAGCCAATCCGTCAAGGCGGACCTCGGCAAGGCGTCGCTGTCGCTGCCCTGGATTGGGTGGAGCAAGGGGGCCGGAATCCCTGCAAGAGCCCAATTCGCCGTCAAGGCAACAGACGGCGTGACCGAGATCGGCGATTTCAATATCGCCGGCGACGGGTTCGGCGCCGCCGGTCGCCTGCGTGTCGATGACTCGGGCCTCGCATCGGCTGAACTGAACGATGTGCGCCTTGCAAGCGGAGACAATTTCTCCGTCACGATCGATCGCAACAAGGGCGGTTATGCCGTTGGCTTGACCGGCCGAGCTGTGGACATAAGGCCGGCGCTGGTGCGAGTGAAATCCGGATCCGGTTCATCTGACAGCGGCAATATCACGCTCAATGCCAGGCTTGACGATGTCACGGGATTCAACGGCGAAGTCCTGTCCAATGTGCGCTTCTTGTATGCGGCCCGCGGGCAGCAGATCGACGACATCGACCTTTCGGCTGTGACCGGAAGCGGGCAAGCGGCTGTGGCCAAGATGGCGAAATCCGGCGCCGACAACATACTGGAACTGACCACCGGCGATGCAGGCTCGCTGGCGCGCTTTGCCGATATCTACCGCAACATGAGCGGCGGCCTGATGAATCTGAGGTTGCGCGACCGTGGCGCGCGTTCGTGGCGCGGTGCCGTTGATGTACGGAAATTCTCGCTTGTCGGCGAACAGCGGCTCCAATCCATGGTCTCGACTCCGGCAGGAGAGGATGGCCGCAGCCTTAACCAGGCGGTTCGGCGCGATATCGATGTGAGCACCGCGCAGTTCGACCGCGGCTTCGCTCAACTCTTCCTGGATCAGGGTACGATCCGCGTCGAAAGCGGCGTCCTGCGCGGCGTCGATGTAGGGGCGACATTCCAGGGCACCGTCCGCGACGCGCGGGACCGGATGGACATGACGGGTACGTTCATGCCGGCCTACGGGCTGAACCGTTTGTTCGGCGAACTGCCGCTGATCGGAGTCCTGCTCGGCAACGGCCGTGATCGCGGCCTGCTCGGCATCACCTTCAAGCTGACCGGCCAATTCACGCAACCGCAGCTGACGATCAACCCGTTGTCGATCATCGCGCCGGGTGTGTTCCGCAACATCTTCGAGTTTCAGTAAGGCGAGCGGCCTCGATCCCGGCGCTGGTGAGGCGGATCCACCGAGTTGCTGTGGTCCGCGGCAGATGCAAACGCGAACGGGATGGGAAGCTGCACGCTTCCCATCCCGTTCAAGAATGCTTCGGCTTCCACTCCGAGGGGCTCAGGCCGGCCGCACGAGGATATGCTTTTTCTTGCCGAGCGACAGCTTGATGACGCCGTCGGCGATGTCGTCATAAGCAACGACGCGACGTTCGTCGCTGATCGCTTCGTCGTTGATTCTCACGGCACCGCCCTGGACGTGGCGCCGCGCTTCGCCGTTCGAAGCGGCAAGGCCGGCGCGCACGATGAGCGTCAGCAGGCCGACGCCGGCTTCGAGTTCGGAGGCGGGGACCTCGATCGACGGCAGGTTCTCGGCAAGCGCGCCTTCCTCGAAGGTCTTGCGCGCCGTTTCGGCTGCCTGCTCGGCCGCCGTGCGCCCGTGCAGCATGGCGGTGATTTCCGTCGCGAGAACCTTCTTGACCTCGTTGATCTCGGAGCCGCCGAGCTGCGCCAGACGATCGATCTCCGTCATCGGCAAGGTCGTGTAGAGCTTCAGGAAGCGCACGACGTCCGCATCCTCGGTATTGCGCCAGTACTGCCAGAAGTCGTAGGCGCCGAGCATATCGGGATTGAGCCAGACGGCACCGGTGACAGACTTGCCCATCTTGGCGCCGGATGCGGTTGTCAGAAGCGGCGAGGTGAGGGCGTAGAGCTGCGGCGTGCCCATGCGGTGGCCGAGATCGATACCATTGACGATGTTGCCCCATTGGTCCGAGCCGCCCATCTGCAGCCGGCACCCCGTCCGCTTGTGAAGCTCCACGAAGTCATAGGCCTGAAGGATCATGTAGTTGAATTCGAGAAACGAAAGCGACTGTTCGCGATCAAGTCGCATCTTGACGCTGTCGAACGACAGCATGCGGTTAACCGAGAAGTGGCGGCCGACATCACGCAGGAATTCGAGGTAGTTTATGCCAAGCAGCCAGTCCGCATTGTTGATCATCAATGCGTCCGTCGGCCCTTGGCCGTATTTCAGGTAATTGGTGAATACAGTCTTGATGCTGGCAATGTTGGCCGCGATCGTCTCCGGCGTCATCAGTTGCCGCGCTTCGTCCTTGAAGGACGGATCGCCGACCATGCCGGTGCCGCCGCCCATCAGCGAGATCGGCCGGTGGCCGGTCGCCTGCAGCCAATGCAGCATCATGATCTGAATGAGACCACCGGCGTGGAGGCTTGGCGCGGTGGGATCGAAGCCGATATAGGCAGTCACGGTTTCCGTACGGAACAGTTGGTCGAGCCCGGCATCATCGGAGGTCTGATGGATGAAACCGCGCTCGCTGAGCGTATGGAGGAAATCGGACTTGAACTCGGACATGACCTGTTTCTTTCGGCTGGGTAGGACGTCTGCGGGCGGCGTTTATCATTGTTTTATCGAAAGTGCACGTTTTTGGTTGGCGGGCATTTTGTTATGAACGCACTGGCGGAACGAGGACTGGTGCGCTCGGTTTCTGCCGGCATCGATCGAGGCACGCGCGCGGAGAAATCAATGGGCAAGCTCTTGACGGCAATCGGCTTGATGAGCGGCACGAGCATGGACGGCATCGACGTTGCGCTGCTCCGGACCGACGGCGAGAACGTCGTGCAGCGTGGCCCCTCGGCCGGATACGCCTACGACGCGCGTTTCCGGGCGCGCCTGAAGCAGGGACTTGATGACGCGAGATCGATTGCCGTACGGACGGAAAGGCCGGGGGAACTCGCTCAACTGGAGCGAGACCTGACGCTACGCCACGCGGAAGCAGTCGAAGCATTCCTGCATGAAAACAATCTGTTGCCTGAGAATATTGATGTAATAGGTTTCCACGGACAAACAGTCCTGCACCGCCCGGACGAGGCGTTGACCGTGCAGATCGGCGATGGAGACTTGCTGGCGCGCGAAACACAAATCGACGTCGTCTACGACATGCGGGCCAATGACATGGTCCATGGCGGCCAGGGAGCGCCGCTCATTCCGGCCTACCACGCTGCTCTGGCGAACGGCTTGTCGGAAAAACAAGAGATCGATGCGCCGGTCGTCTTCGTCAATATCGGCGGTATCTCCAACCTCACATTCGTTGGCGCCGGCCGGCGAATCGTCGCCTATGACAGCGGTCCCGGCAATACGCTGATTGACCAGTGGGTGGAGGCCCACGCCGGTATCCCCTATGACCAGGGCGGCATGATCGCAAGCGAAGGCACGATCGTGCCAGAACTCGCCGATCGGTACCTTTCTCATCGATTCTTTACCGCTGAGAAACGCCGCTCCCTCGACCGAAACGACTTCACGCCGCCCTCGGGCGCCGACGCAAGCCTGGCAGACGGCGCTCGCACACTCGCCTACGTCACCGCGGCAGCAATCGTGAAATCGGCAGGGCATCTTCCGGAGGCCCCGGCCACCTACGTCATCTGCGGCGGTGGCCGCCTCAACCAGACCATCATGAAGGATTTGACAAGACTCGCCGGCGCGGTGCACGGCCGAGTGCTTGCCGCTGAAGCACTGGAACTGAACGGCGACTCGATGGAGGCCGAAGCGTGGGCCTATCTGGCGGTGAGATCACTGCGCGGCTTGCCGTTGACCTATCCCGAAACGACCGGCGTCGATCGCCCTGTAAGTGGGGGTCGATTTGCATCGAAGTCGGTAGATATCGAGGCTCGCCAAGCGACAAGGCAGGTCGAACTGCCCTGACAGCACACTTTTCCTTGATTTGCTCTAATTGTTTCTTTGCACTCCGCCGGTAGGATAGCTCGGTGTGTGAGATTTATGCGGATCCGTGATTCGCAGTCGGAACTCTTCGGAAGCTGTCGAATGGGTGGTGCGATTTCCCTTCTGGCCGTGAATTTCATCGTCGCCCAGATCTTTGCGGTCGCATTTCTTATCATCGCGGCAAAGAGTCGTTCGAGCCGACCGGCGATCTGGATCGCTGCCTGCTTCTTTGTCGCCTCCCTCTCTGCGGTGTTTGAGGCCGTTCTGCCCTTCAGCGCTTTTCCGCGCCTCTTCGCGATAGCGGCGTTCGCCAGCGTCCTCGGGGGCTTCAGCCTGCTCCGCGTGGGACTTGGACTGCATTACGACGTGCCGGTTCGGCCGGCGCTGCTTGCCGCTTTCTTCATCGCTTCGGTCATCGTCGATCTCGTGATCTACGACCTTCCGCGCGGCACCTTCCAGCATGCCTTCTTTTACCAGATGCCGTTCTTCCTCATTCAGGCGTGGTCCGCCTCAGCGATCGTCCGGTCGCGGCGGCAAAATTACGCGGACCGGACGCTGCTCTGTCTTCTGGTGCTGAGCGCGATCTACTATCTTGCGAAGATCTACGCCGCGGTGGCGGCGGGCTCCGGAACAACGGCGGCCGATTATGTCTCCAGCCCGTTTGCGCTGATTTCGCAGGCTCTTGGCGCCATGCTGATCGTCGGAAC